>JASFVB010000001.1:0-48959 GCA_050050035.1 Acidimicrobiia bacterium
CGCCGAAGGCCGTCGCCGGCTACCGAGAGCAGGTGCGTCAGATCGTTGACGATGTGCTCGACGATGTGGAAGCCAAGGGCGAGATGGAGGTGGTCAGGGACTTCGCCTACCAGGTCCCGATGACCGTGATCCTCGACCTGATGGGTGTTCCCGATCTGAACAGACAGAAGATCAAGCAGTGGTCGGAGGAGTTGGGGCTCTTCTTCTTCATCCGGGCCGACGAGCCTCGTCGTCGCCATTTCGCCACTCGAGGGGTGAGTGCGCTGGCCGGCTACATGACACATGTGGTCGAGCAGAAGGCGAAGAGCCCGGACGACAAGCTGATCAGCCTCTTCCTCGAAGCCGAGGCGAAGGGAACCATCACACGTGACGATGTGGTCGCCAACTGTGTGCTGCTCGCTTTCGGGGGTCACGAGACGACGATGAACCTGATCGCCAACGGGACTCTCGCCCTCACCCGGCACCCGGATCAGTGGAAGCGGCTGAAGGAAGACCCGACGATGGTCAAGTCGGCCATCGAGGAGCTCCTCCGCTACGACGGATCGGTGAAGACGACCGTGCGTTGGGCGAGGGAGGACGTCGAGGTCGGCGGTGAGACCATCAAGGCCGGGCAACGTGTCCTGCTCGGTCTGTCGGCGGCGAACCGTGATCCCGGAAAGTTCGACGAGCCAGACGCCCTCGACCTGACACGTGACCCCAACCTGCACGTGGCCTTCGGACAGGGGATCCATGTCTGCGTGGGTGCCCCGCTCGCCCGTCTCGAGGCGCAGGAGGCATTTGCCGCCCTCACCGAGAGGTTCGACGTCCCCGACATCGTCAGCGAGGACTACGAGTATTGGCCGACCGTCATCGGCCGGTCGCTGAAGTCCCTGGAGGTGAGGTTCTGAGATGGCCGGGTTGGACGTGACGGTCGACCACGACCTGTGCGTTGGCTCGACCATGTGCACCCAGTTCGCGGAAGGGGTCTTCGACCTGAACGACGAGGGTCAGTCGGTGGTGACCGATCCGGCAGGGGCGAGTCGGGAGGCGATCGTGGACGCGGCGTCCCAGTGCCCCATGGAGGCCATCACCGTCGTCGACACCGCGACTGGGGAGAGGCTCTTCCCCTGAGACCCCCAGAGACCGGTTGCGACAAAGGATTGCACCGTTCTGTGAGGGTTTGTAGACCGTGGCGGTACAACAACCCTCACAGAAGCGGGTCGAGGTCGCCGAAGGAGTGAGCTAGGCGGTGAGCTCGAGCGGGAGAGCGTCGACCTCGGCGAGACTGCTGAAGATCTCGACGACGGCCGGGTCGAATTGGGCACCGGCGTGCTTGCGGATCTCGTGGACGGCGAAGTCGACGGGCAAGGCAGGCTGATAGGCACGTTTCGAGGTCATGGCGTCGAAGGCGTCGGCGACGAGGACGATGCGGCTGAGGATCGGGATGGCATCGCCCGCCAAGCCGAACGGGTATCCGGCTCCGTCGAAACGCTCGTGGTGATAGAGGATGGCTTCCGAGATCTTCGGGTCGAGACGGTTGCGTGTCATGGCGAAGCCAAGCTCGGGGTGACGCTCCATCAGGTCACGCTCGGTCGGGTCGAGTGGCCCCGGCTTGCCCAAGATCCCCGGGTCCATGTGGATCTTGCCCACATCGTGCAGCACCCCGGCGAGGGCGAGGCGATCGAGATCGTCCTCGCCCAGCCCGAGTCCGCGTCCTAGGTCGACGGCGAGGTTGGATACGCGGTGAACGTGCCCGTGCAGGTCTTCGATGACGTCTTCCATCACCTTGATGAGGTAGTCGTCGGGGAAATCATTCATATCGAGCACAACAGGAGTTTCGTCAGTGCACATAAACCTGTGGATAAGTCGGCAGTCCCATTTGGCCTTGCCGGAAGGTCGAAATCGACGATTTCGTAGGTCTAGCGACCCGTTTGATCGTCTTTCGAGGCGAGTTGCTCGACGTAATTGGTCACCGCGGCCTCGTGCTCGGGCGTGGTGTGTGCGATTGCCTGGAGCGCAGCGGAGTACTCGAGGAAGCCGTCGAGGTCCATGCTCCTGGCTTGTCTCAGCAGCCGTTTGGTCATGGTCACGGCCGGTCCCGGCTTCGACGCGATGGACCGGGCCACCTCCATCACATGTGAGGAGAGTTGATCCTCCGGGACCACCTCGAGGAGGACTCCGTAGCTCTCCGCCTCGGCCGAGGTGATGAAACGTGAGGTCAGCGCCAACTCGGCCGCCCTCTGCCAGCCGACCACGCGTGGCAGCAGCCATGCACCACCATCACCCGGGACGATGCCGAGGTCGACGAAGGTGTGGGCAAACCTCGCCTTTCTCGAGCCATACCTGAGGTCACACGACAGAACCAGATCGAACCCGGCGCCGACCGCGGGGCCGTTCACACATGCGATTGTGACGAGGTCGGTGGTGGCCATGAGACGAGTCAGTTGCTGGATGGTCTCTCGATAGCTCTCGACCGTCTCTGCGGGGTTGCCGGCGAAGAGCCCCTCCCGGGCGGCCATCTTCTTGACGTCGCCCCCGGCACTGAACGCCGGCCCCTCGGCGTCGATCACGGCGACAACCACATCGGGGTCCTTCTCGGCGTCATCGAGCGAATCGAGCAGGGCATCGAGCATCTCTGGCCCCGTGATGGTGTTGCGAACCTCCGGGGCGGCGAGAGTGATCCTGGCGACGCCGGCGTCGACATGGCTCTTGATGCTCATCAGAGCACTGGGCGTCGGGTGGTCACAGGAAGGTCTGCGCCAGCTCGACTGCCTTGTCTGCCTTCTCTCCCGTGACCTTGAGACGGGTTTCGGCAACTGTGGTGCGGCGGACCACCAATCGAGCCCAGTCCGAGGCCGAGCCCTTGATGAGGTTCTCGGCGTCCGTCGGCCCGTAGACCCACTTGGAGTAGCCGGGACCGATGACCTCGACACGAACCGGCTCGTAATGCTCGCCCGCCTGCTTGAAGGCGTAGGGCAGGGTCTTCCAACCAAACCAGCACACGTGACGGATGCGGGGTGTGTCCTCCACTTCGATGCCGAGCGTCTCGTAGATGTCGAGGCCGTGGAGCCAGGTCTCGGTCAAGCGGAATGTGGCGAAGGTCCGCGCGCTCATGTCCCCAGCTATCCAGGGAAGCCGGTCTTCGCCGGTCATGTGTGATAGGGGCTCGACCACTCTGGCACGACCACCTCGCCACCACTCGATGACGTCCTGTGGCCGCATCCCGCGACCCTTCTTGATCGGTCGCTGGCGCAGAGGTTCGATGTCGGTCGCCGCCTGCCATTCCTCGATCAGTTCGCCGTTCTGGAGGGCGTCGGCGCCGAGGTCCTCGAAGTCGGCGAGATGAGCGATGGTGTCACGAACCGTCCAGGGCTTGTTGGGCGTGACGAGATCCCACACCTTTATGGGGATTCTCTGCAGCGATTGATCGAGAAACTGCTGCTCGGCCACCAGATCCGAGAGAATGTCGCGCACATGCCGATTCTAGTAGACGATTTCCGGCTAATACCAAGAGGGAGAGGCTTCTACCAGGGTCTTTCCGCCTGCTCCTCGGTCATCGGCATGGGTATCTCGGTGGTTCCCGGGAGACTCGCCAGGACGTTGAGACGGTCTACGAGCTGACGGAGACGCCCGAACTGCCGGCGGTCGAAGTAAAAGGTGAGGCGCTCCATGTCCAGGGCGTCATCGTCGTCGATCTCCGCCTGGTTCGCCTCGGTTCTCTCGATGTGGCCCTCGACGACTATGTCCGCGAACTCCTCGTTGATCTGGGCCAGCTCGTCGTCGTCGGGGGCGCGACGGAGGCGAATGATCAGCTTCCCACTGGTGAAACGCTCGGAGTGGTAGTTGGAGTAGAAGGTGAGTATGTGCTCACACGCCTCGTCCACACTGGTTGTCGGGAAGAACAGGGCGAGGTCGGCGTCCGAGATCATCCCCTGGCCGAGCAGCCGTTGGTGGATGAAGTCGAGTAGTGGCTCCCAATAGCCGGTTCCCGGTGCTTCCAAGAGGACGATCGGATGCAGGTCGGACTTCCCGGTCTGGATGAGTGTGATCAGCTCGAACGCCTCGTCGAGGGTGCCAAACCCGCCCGGGAGGATGGCGAAGGCGTGTGACTCCTTGACGAACCCGAGTTTGCGGGTGAAGAAGTATTTGAAGTTGACGGTGCGCTCTTCGGAGATGTACCCGTTGGCGGCAGCCTCGAACGGGAGCCGGATGTTGACTCCGTAGGAGTGGTCGATGCCCGCGCCCTTGCTGCCCGCCTCCATGATCCCCGGGCCGGCGCCGGTGATGACGCCCCAACCGTGACCTGCCATGACCGAGGCGAACTCCTCGGTTATCTGGTAGTTGGGGTCGCCGGGAGCGAGTCGGGCCGAGCCATAGATGGTGACCTTGGGCTCGGAGTGTCTGCTGAAGACCAGGTTGGAGTAGCGCATCTCCTTGAGCGCGGTGTTTATCAGCCGGAGATCACCACGATTCGCCCCGTCGCGATGCAGCTTCAAGGCAGTGACCAGTAGCTCCTCGATGAGGTCGCTGTTGTCGTTCGACGAGCTGTCTGCGACGAGTCTGCGCAGACGCTCGTCGAGTTCCTCATTACCGAGGTCGTAGGGCACGAGTCTTCAGCTCTCCCACTCGGCTAGGGCCGCCCGTGCAACCTCGTCGCCCCACTCCTGCACGAAATGGCCGGCGTTGGGAAGAGACAGTGGGTCGGGGCAGCCGTTGATGATCCCGTGGATGAGGGGCATGACGGACGCCAGCACGGGGTCGGCCTCACCGATGGCCATGAAGCATCGCCCTTCAAACTCGGTGGCCCACCATTTGACGGCCCGCTTGGAGACGTCCACGCCGTCGGCGTCCGGCGAGGTGGGGACGAGGGCCGGGAATGTCCGCACCCCGGCCTTGTGCTCGGGACCCGGGAAGGGAGCGTCGTAGGCCGCGATCTCTGCGTCGGTTAGATGCTCGCACGACCGGCTCATCAGCTTCCCCACGTCGAAGTCCGGGGTGTTGGCGACGTAGTCCCGCCAGGCGATGAAGCCGTCGGTGGGCTCGACGCCGGTCCCGAATGCCGTGTTCATAATCAGCAGGCCGGACACTCTCTGCGGCATGTCGACCGGGACCGTCAGACCCAACAGCCCGCCCCAGTCCTGCACGACGAGCGTCACCTCGGAGAGGTCGAGACGCTCGATGAAGCGGAGAAGGCTGCCGCGATGGAAGTCCCAGGTGTAGTCGGCGTCGTTGATCGGCTTGTCCGAGCGGCCAAAGCCAAAGAAGTCGGGAGCGACCACACGCGCCCCCGAGCCCAGGAAGACCGGGATCATCTTGCGGTACAGATACGCCCACGTCGGCTCACCGTGGAGGCAGAGGAACACGGGCGCGTCCGGCGGGCCCTCGTCCACGTAGTGCATCCGAAGCCCTTCGTATCCGGGCAGGTCATCGAGGTAGTGGGGCTCGTACGGCCAGTCGGGAAGATCGGAGAACCGGGAATCGTCGGTCCTCAGGGCATCGAGTGTCATGGTGTGTGAGGGTACCCGGTGCGTCTAGAAGGGCTTGTCGGACGGGCCCTTGCGGACGACGGCATTCCAGACCGTCTCGTAGTGATCGCGGTCGAAACGGTCGACCTGTGGCAGCACGAACTCTTCCCAGGCGTGACGCAGGGGGTCTTCGCGGTCGGCGAAGATGAGCAGCCCGGTGGGGAGACGGTCCAGCACCGAGCGCAAGGAGAGTGGTGTCTCCACCCTGGTGCCGGTGTCTGGGGTGTCGAACGAGGCGTTGATCTCGATCGTCAGCCGGGCGATCGCATCGACGTATACGTCCTTGAGGTGTGGGTAGCGCCGTTCCAACATCGCCTTCACCTGGTCTTCGCTGGGGAACGTCTTCTCCCAGATGACCCAACGGTCGGCAAACGCCTTGTTCAGGGTCTGCGTCCCGGCGTAGTCGCGGATGTCGGTGGGGTTCATCGTGCCAAACATGCGAACGTCGTCGCGAAGACTCACCGTCTCACCGTTGGGCAGATCGAGGGCGGCGTAGCGATCGAGCAGTCCGTGGAGTGCGAACAAGGTCTCGGCACCCGCCGCGTTCAACTCGGAGAGGTTGAGCAGGGCCGGTCCACGCAGCGCCCGGGTGATGTCACCGTCCTCCCAACGGCTCTCGGTGCCTCCTTTGCCGTCACCGTGGAGGTGCGTCGAGCCGATGAGCGTCACGTCCCTGACCTCACCCGTGAGCGGGATTCGGAAGTAGGGGAGCCCCATGGCAGCGGCAAACTGCTCGATGTCGTGATCCTTGCCGGTTCCCATGTGGCCGCGGACGGCGACATGAAGTGGGACCAGCCCTTCGGCCTCGGCTCGTCGGGCCTGCTCGACCTGAGCGAACCGATAGAGCATTCCCAGATCGACGTAGTGCGGGTCGGGCTCGGGGATCTTTCGCATCCGCAACTCGCTGTCGGCGAGGTCACTCGGAACCTCGAACTTCTCCAGCTCGATGGCAGGGCCCTGACCGGATGGGTCGTCGAACACGACGTTGTCAGGCAATTGCTTTCTCCTTCTCGTAGTACTCCGATGCGCGCAGCCACCATGTGTCCATTCCCGAGTAGGCGAGGCTGCGTCTCAGGGCCCCTCGGGTGCCATCGACCATGGCCGCCGTCAGCTGATCGGGCTGTTCGACGACCTCGTGACGTCGATAGGCCTGGTCGACGGTGTGGTCACCGATGCCAATGCCGATGACGGTCGTGCCGGTCGCCTCGACTGATTCGACGGTCTTGGTCAGTGCCTCCACCGAGCCACGTGTCATCCCGTCTGCGAGGACCATCAGTATGCGAACGTCGGCGCCGAGTCTTGCCATTCTCTCCGAAGCGTGGACGACGTTGTACTCGTCGACGTTCGCCGCCTTCTCGAAGAGCGAGACAGGAGGAGCCGACCGAGTGTCCTTGCGGGCCAGCGTCGACGCCTTTCTGGGGTTCATCGCGGTGTAGAAGAGCCCCGCCAACGTGGCCTGTGAGTCACGCCATCTCCGATCGAATGGCTTCACCATGTAGTGGTTGACCGTGGAGGTGAGCCGGTCCGCCGCCGAGCCCTGGGTTCGCTTCAAACCTGCGGTCGCTGCCGATCGGCCACGAACGTAGGTGTCCTCGGTGTCGTCTGGCCGAGCGGCGAACCCTCGATTGAACAGGGCAACCTCGAAGTCGATCTGTAGCTCGTCACACAACCTCGCCATGCTCCATGCGCCGAGGAGTGCCGCCGGCATCGCCCATTGTGTTCCGGCGTGGGCTCGTCTGCCCGGGCTCAGCATCGATGCCGACCCGTCAACCAGCAGGGACACCGCGTAGCGACGACGTGTTCGGGACGCCCGACGCTCGTACAGACGCTGATAGAGCCCGGCGCCGATGAAGAGAGCTGCATGTGGGGAGACGTCACCCTGGTCGAATCCTGACCTCAGCCCTCGACGCTGGTTGGCTGCGAATAGCGGGTACAGCTCTCCCGACACGTGTCTTTGATCGACCGACCAGCGTCGTGAGGCGTCGGCGATGGCAGCCATCCCCTCCTCTCCGAATCCGGCGAAGGCGAACGGGATGGGGCTGACGAGGAGCTTGCCTCCCTGGCCGGTCGGTAGGAAGACCTGGGGTGCCTGGCTGACACGAAGCAGTTGGCTCGTCGACTCGTCATCCGCCAGGTCGGACGCTCCTTTCTGGTCCGACTCACCGGATCGGGCGTCTGCCGATCGCCTCGTGTCCTGGTACGACTCGGCGTCGGTGAGTATCGGCGACGTCAGCCGGACCGTGTCGACCCCCTCGGCAGCCTTGTCCGCGTCGGTCTTCTCCAAGGCCTTGCGCTGGGCGTTGGTCGCAGTGTCGGGGGCCTCGTTGATCAGACCGTTGGCACGGGCGATCGCTTCGAGCTCGAGAGCGAGCTGCGCCACGTACCACGGATCGTCAGACTCGGCCGCTTGCCGGCAATGGTCCGTGGCGTCGTCGAGGGCCACGGCGGCCCGCGCCTCGAATCTTCTCTCGAGGAGCTCTCTCTCCACGTATCCGGCCGTCAGCAGGAAGCAGCCGAGGACGAACTGGCTGAGAGCACCGGAGCGTTGAATGGCCTGGCCGAGCGACGACATGTAGAGGTCCTCGAGCACCGATCTCGCTCCGGGGTAGATCGACAGGCCCTGCGACTCCTGACGGGCATCCTCCAGTGAGAAGAAGAGAACCTCGGCGACGGGCTTGTCGGTCCTCTCCAGTGCGGTGAGCAGGTCCATCTCGGCTTCGGGGACCGTCTCCCCGTCGATTGGCCACTCGTCGGGGAGCTGGCGGACATCGTCGAGGTTGGTGGACACCAGATGCAGCACCTCGTGGAGGGCGGATGCAAGCGCGACCTCGTCCGGTGTGACCGGGGCGTTTCGGTGATAGGCGGCCTGGAAGATGCGTGGATCGCACACGACCTCGTCCGAGGACGCCGACGACTCGGATCCGAGCCTGACCCGAAGGTTGGGGTTCTCGGAGAGACTGCGCGCCAGCCGTGTGACAGCAGGCGCGACACGCTGATAGCGGCCGACCACGGCCTCGATGGCCTGGTCTTCAGGGCCGATCAGGTCGGTGAGGAATGTCTGGCTGCGTTCGCGCACAAGCCGTCCATTGTCTCATGTCTCGTCAAGGTGTCGAACCGCCCTGCGATTCGACATTCAGGTGCTCCACAACCGACCGTCTCGCTGAGCGACTTCCCGCAACGATCGCCCGCCCTTTACCCTCACCGCCGTGCACTACGACCTCACCACCCTCCCCAACGGTCTTCGCGTCATCACCGAGCCGATGCCCTCGCTGCGATCGGTCGCGTTGGGCTGCTGGGTGGACACGGGGACCCGCGACGAGAACTCCAACGAGGCCGGCGTGTCTCATTTTCTCGAGCATCTGCTCTTCAAAGGGTCGGAGGAGCTCTCGGCCAGACAGGTGAACGAGACGCTCGACGCCATCGGCGCCGAGTCCAACGCGTTCACATCGAAGGAGGCGACGTGCTACTGGACACGCCTCATGGACCAGGACCTGCCGGTCGGTCTGGACGTCCTGTCAGAGATCATCCAGCGGCCTGCCTTCCGGATCAACGAGATCGACTCGGAGCGTCAGGTGGTGGTGGAGGAGATCAACATGAACGAGGACGATCCCACCGACGTCGTCTTCGAGAACTTCACAACGGCGGTATTCGCCGGTCATCCACTCGAGGAGCCCGTGTTGGGCACACGTGAGTCGATCCGCTCGATGACCCGGGACGACATCCACGGCTACTGGAAGCGACGCTACGGAGCGGCGTCGATGGTGGTGGCCGCGGCGGGATCGGTCGACCACGAGAACATGGTGGCCATGGTGGAGGAGCGTTTTGGCGGATGGTCGGGGGAGACAGTCGATCATCAGCACTCGGTGGCCGGGGCCACGCCAAGGGTGAATCTGACCAGAAGAGAGACTGAACAAGCCCATCTCGTGATCGGTGGCCCGGGCATGCGGCGTGACGACGAGCGGCGGTGGGCATTCGAGGTGCTCAGTCGTGTGATGGGCTCGGGCATGTCGTCCAGGTTGTTCCGCGAGGTGCGTGAGGAGCGTGGCCTCGCCTATGCCATCTATGCCTTCAAGCTGGCCTATGCGGACAACGGTGCTTGGGGGGTCCATGTCGGCACCACCCCGAGCCAGACGGACACCGCCCTGAACGTCATCCGCGAGGAGCTTGCAAAGGTCGTCGAAGATGGGATAACCGAGGAGGAGCTCGACCGGGCCAAAGGATCGATGCGTGGCGGGCTCGCGTTGTCACTCGAGGATGCCAACAGCCGCATGGTCCGGCTGGGTCGTGACGAGCTCGCCGGCATGCCCCACTATTCGGTCGACGAGCGTTTGGAGAAGCTGGAGGGCGTCGACCTCGACGAGGTCAAACGTGTTGCGGGCGAGATCTACGGCGCCCCGACGAGGATGATCGGGGCGGTTGGGCCCTTCGACACCGACGAGTTGGACGCCTATCTGGAGCCGCGACTCTGACACTTTGATGTGAGAGGCGGGTGCCGCGAACCGACGCCGCCGAGACCGCCGCTTCCGCACCCGTTCGAGTCTGCTGTGGCCCTAGCTGTCGGAAAGACCGAACGTGACCGACATCGGCGGCTCGCCGATGTCGACAGTGCCCGCCAGCTCGTTGGCAGGGCGTTCGATGACCAGCCCGCCACCGAGTTGATGGGTGCCGTCGTCGGATGGCCAGCCTCTGGTCTCCACGAGACTCACCGGGCCACCGAGCGACGACCAGAGCAGCGAGCCGTTGACCTGTGTCAGATCGACCAACAGCTCGGCGCCATCGGCCGGGGACAGGTTCTCGCCGGGTCCCCCCGCCGCAAAGACTGCGACGGCGCCCCCCGCCGTCACGGTCAGCACTGCGGCCAATCCCAACCCGGCGAGACTGCGCGTGATCACTCCCTGCATGCAATCGGTCACGCTAAGCGGTTGGTCCTGGTGCTAAATGGCTATTTCGACAAGCCGGGAAAGCACTAGTCCGTAGACCAGGGCAATGAGCAACGTGATGAGCACCGGCCCCGCCACCCTGCGCCCCCGGTTGGAGGAGTAGCGAGCCAGGGCAAACCCGATCACCACCCACAGGGTGACGTCCAGAGGCCAGGCAAGCACGAGGTCGCCGAAGAGCACGCCAAATACCGCAGAGACGGGAAGCCCGGCGTAGAGGAGCATGAGCCCCAGTGACTCACATCCCTCGGTGCAACCCGAGTCGTTCACCAGGCTGAGCCCCACGGCCATGAGGACGATGGCCGCGATGACGAGAGCCCCGGCGGCGAGTGCCGCCTCCCGACAACCGGGGGGTCCAGATCTGCGAGTCACGATCGTCGATCGTAAGTACGAGTGGTGGCAACGACGTATCCACAACTAGCCTGTCGCCGCTCGAGAAGGAGTCGGATGGACTTTCATGATGTATTGCTGGTGCTGCACATCGTCGGTGTGGGCACCTGGCTCGGGGCCAACGTCATACAGGCGGTGATACCGCCCGTTGCCGCCCGGTCGGGCAGCGAGACACTGGGGTGGTGGTACCGGACGTCTTCGATGCTCTCCAGTCGTCTCTACATGCCGGCGGCCATCCTGATCCTCGTCACCGGTGTTCTCCTCGTGTTGCAACGGGAGGCCTACGGGTTCGGCACCCCATTCGTGACGATCGGGTTCGCGATGATCGTCGTCGGGGCAGTCTTGGGAATGGTCGTCTTCGGGCCAGGCGGGAGGGAGGCCGCGACCGCGGCCGAGACGGGTGACCGGCCGGGTCTGCAACGAGCCGCAGGCCGTCTGACCCGTTTCGGGATCGTCGACACGATCCTCCTCCTCTTCACGATCACCGCGATGGTCCTTCGTTTGGGCGTCTGAGCCTTAGCATCCGGTCTTGTGAGCCGGATGCGCACACGTCTCGTGGTCCTCTGTGCTGCTCTGACTGCGTGTACGTCGTCGGTCTCCGGGGAGACGACGACTTCCACTTCCACGACGGTCGCGACCACTACGACGACCGTGGTCACCACGACCACGACGACAGTGCCCACGATTCAGATCTCGGGACGGGTGATGTCCGACGCGGGTGCACCGGTCAGCCGTGCCACGGTGACCATGGGCGAGACGACGACGCTCACGGCTCCGGACGGGTGGTTCACGATCGAGACGACGTCACCCGACGCGATGACCGTCTCCAAACCCGGCTGGGTGGGAACCGACGTCGAGCTCAACGACGAGATTTCGTTCTACGAGGCCACGATCGCGCCGGAGCGAATACGCGGTTTGCGCGTGGGAGGTAGTGCGGCAGCCGACGACTCGGTCTTCGAGCATCTGGTGAGCTTGGCCAACGACACCGCGGTCAATGCCTTCGTCTTCGACACCAAACAGGAGGGTGGCGAAGTCCTCTACGACACGGGTGTCGTGGAGGCACATGAGATCGGTGCGGTGAGAGACCTATATGACCCGGCCAAGCGCATCGAGCAGGCTCGGGCCCACGGTCTGTACACGATCACCAGGATCGTCACCTTTGAGGACGCCCGCCGCGCCGCCGCGTTTGCCGACGAGAAGCTGGCGGGGCCCTGGCTCGACCCGGCGTCGGACACGGCACGCGCCTACAACCTCGCTCTCGCCTCCGAGGCCTGTGAGCTCGGGTTCGACGAGATCATGTTCGACTACGTGCGTTATCCGGCCGGGAGAACCGCCGACGTGAGCGGTCAGCTGGATCTGTCCGAGGCCGATCGGGTCGCGGTCGTCGCCGACTTCATCTCGGAGGCGAGAGATCTGCTCAACCCGATGGGTTGTGCGGTCAGTGCGGCGGTCTTCGCGATCGTGGTCTCGGCGCCCGACGACCAGGGGCTGGGTCAGCGGCCCGAGGAAGTGTCGGCGCAAGCCGACGTCTTGAGCCCGATGATCTATCCAAGCCATTACTCGAACGGTTGGCTCGGGTTCGACGATCCGAACGATTATCCGTATGAGGTCACGACCGACGCGATCACGGATGCTCGCGGGCGTATGGAGCCCGGAGCGCGGCTCCGACCCTGGCTCCAGGCCTTCTGGTGGACCAACGCCCAGATTCGGGAGTCGATCCAGGCCGCAGAGGACCTCGGCTCCGGGTGGATCCTCTGGAACGCCCGCAGCAACTTCGACCTGGCTGCGCTGCCGACCAACGAAGAGGTCGCTTCCTAGCCCCGACTACTCACTGGTCCCGGTGCGGACGTCCGGGGCGCCGAGACGGGCAGCATCTGCGGTTCGATCGTCGGGCTGAGACTGTGAGTCGAGCTCGGCGCGGACACGAGCCAGATAGTGGTCTATCTCACGGTCGACCGTGCTCTCGTCCCAACCGAGGACGTCGGCCATGACTGCGGCGACTCTCGGGGCGGCCTCCACCCCCCGGTCACGTGTCTCGATCGACAGCCGGGTGCGACGGGTCAGCACATCATCGAGGTGAAGTGCGCCTTCGTGTGTTGCCGCATAGGCGGCCTCCGCCATCAGATACGGGGCGTCGTCGACGATCGGCTCACCGAGCGCCGGGTTGGAGTCGACGAGGGCGTGGATGTCTCGCGTCATGGTCCCGTAGCGGGAGTTGAGCCGATCGTCGCTGTGGGGTGCCACGCCCACCAGTGGTATCGACTCGGTGGTCGACTCGGGCACGGGCCGCCCCACGTAGCCGGTGACGGCGTCCACGGCATCACGTGCCATCACGCGGTAGGTCGTGTACTTGCCTCCGGCGACAGTGACCATCCCGCTGCCGTGGTCACGCACGGCGTGCTCGCGGCTCAGCCGGGACGTGTCCTCGGACTCTCCTTTGAGGAGCGGTCGAAGACCGGCGTAGACCCCGACGATGTCCGCGGCGGTGATGGGACGCTTCAACGCCGTGTTGACCCATGTGAGCAGATACTCGATATCGGATCGGCTCGCTGCCGGATGTGCTCGCCCCAGCTCCCATGGCGTGTCGGTGGTGCCGACGATCCAATGCCGGCCCCAGGGGATCACGAACAACACGCTGACTTCGGTTCGGAGGAGAACGCCGGTCTGGGAGTCGATGCGGTCTCGGGGAACCAGGAAGTGAATCCCCTTGGATGCCCGAACGTCGATTCCGTGCTCTCCGGCCAGGTCTTCGACGTCATCCGTCCACACACCGGTGGCATTGACGACCGACTTCGTCGGGATCGTCAGCTCCGTTCCCGTCTCGAGATCGACTGCACGCGCACGGACGATGTGACCCTTCTCGAACTCGAATCCGGTGACCCTGACACTCGAGGCTGCCATGGCGTCGTTGGCGACGGCCGTTCGGGCCACCGTCATGGTGTGACGAGCGTCGTCGACAACACAGTCCCAATAGCGAACACCCCCGACGGCGTCGAGGTCCGGGGACAGACGACCGAGCCGCTCACGGCCCAGATGCTGATGCCAAGGGAGGGGGTTGTCGGCGAGCCGAGCCAGGATCTCGTAGAGAAAGACGCCGGCGCCCACGTACAAGCGTTCCCAGAACCTGTGTTTGAGCGGGTATATGAAGGACGTGGGTGACACCATGTGAGGGCAGAGACGATTGATCATCAGGTTCCGCTCCCGCAGTGCCTCCCTCACGAGCCCGAACGAGAAGCTCTCGAGATAGCGGAGCCCACCGTGAAACATCTTCGAGGACCGGCTGGAGGTCCCGGACGCATAGTCACGTTGTTCGAGAAGACCGACACGGAGCCCGCGGCTGGCCGCATCCAAGGCGGCGCCGGCACCGCTCACGCCGGCACCGATCACGAGCACGTCGAGCCGGCCGTCCGCCATACGCGTCAGGTGCTCCCGCCGCTGGTCTCGGCTCAGAGCCGATGAGTCCGAAGCCATTGCCTGTCCACCTTACGATTGAGCAGATGAAAGTAGGTGTCCAGCTCCCCGAGGTCGAACGCGAGGTCACCTGGGGTGAGGTAGTCGACATCGCCCGTGCGGCCGAGGATTGCGGATTCGACTCCATCTGGGTCGGCGATCATCTCCTCTATCGCGACGACCTGGGCTCGAGCGGGCCGTGGGAGGCCTGGACGTCCCTTGCCGCGCTGGCCCAGGAGACCAATCGGGTCGAGCTGGGCCCGTTGGTGGCCGCGACATCGTTCCATTCCCCGGCGATGATCGCCAAGATGGCGTCCACGGTGGATGAGATCAGCGAGGGTCGTCTCATCCTGGGTTTGGGGGCAGGATGGAATCGGGTCGAGTACGACGCCTTCGGTTTCCCCTTCGATCACCGGGTATCTCGATTCGACGAGGCGTTCACCATCATCCGGACGCTGATCCGAGACGGTCACATCGACTTCGAGGGCGCCTACTACACGCACCGGGACATGGAGCTCCTTCCCCCGGCCAGACCTGACATGAAGATCCTGCTCGGATCGAACGGACCACGCATGCTGCGTATCGGCGCGCCACACGTCGACATGTGGAACAGCTGGTTCGTTTGGTTCGGGAACCGCCCCGAGGGCTTGGCGTCTCTGCTCGACGAGCTGTCCGCCGCCTGCCACGACACCGGACGCGACCCGTCGACGGTGGAGAAGACCGCGGCCGTGTTGGTCGAGTTGGAGCGGGGCAGCGGGCGGAGAGCGGGGAGTGAGGAACGGCCCGAGGCTCCGCCGATCAGGGGGTCGCACGAGGAGATCGCCGAACGGCTTGGTGCCTTCGCCGCCGCAGGCATCTCACATCTCCAGCTGGTGGTCGACCCGATCGACACCGCAGCTGTAGAGGAGTTGGCCCTCGTGAGGGCGTTGCTCGACGGATATGGTTGACGTCATGAGAATCACGAGTTCGAGCTTTGCCGACGGGGAGGTCATTCCTGCTCGCTACGCCTTTGCCAAGCCCGATCCCGAGACACGGGTGACCCTGTCGGACAATGTCAATCCACACCTGGAATGGTCGGATGTGCCCGACGGGACCCGGTCGTTTGCGTTGATCTGTCACGACGACGACGTGCCGAGCAAAGGCGACGACGTCAACCAACCCGACCGGGAGATTCCCGCCGATCTGCCCCGCGTCGACTTCTTCCACTGGGTGCTGGTGGACATACCCGCCGAAAAGCGATCGATATCCGAAGGTGAGTTCGCGGACGGCGTCGTGGCCGGCGGTCAGCAGGTTGCAGCCGGCCCGGGTGGGACCCGTCAGGGTCTCAACGACTTCACGGGCTGGTTCGCCGGGGACCAGGACATGGCGGGCAGCTACTTCGGATACGACGGACCTGCCCCACCGTGGAACGACTCGATCCTCCACCACTACGTGTTCACCGTATACGCTCTGGATGTAGCCTCGGTCGACGTGTCCGGGAACTTCACCGGACACGACGTCCGTGCCGCGATCGATGGTCACATCCTCGCGAAGGCGTCTCTGCAAGGGACCTACACCCAGAACCTCCGTCTCCTCTAGCCGAGACGTGTGGTGACCCGTTCATCACACGTCGGCCCTGCATCGTGTGAGCTCGCGACCAAACTGCGCGGATGATTGCTCGTCGTCGTGCGCTGATCGCACTCACCCTCGGCTTCGTGTTGCTCGGGATGCCCGGTTCGGCACTTGGCGTCGCATGGCCGTCGATAGCCGATCAGCTGACGCGGTCGCTTGGGGATCTCGGCATCCTGACCTTGGTGAACGGTGCCGCCTACGGGGTCATGAGCCTGTCGAGCGGAACGCTCACACAGCGCTATCGGGCCGGCATCGTCCTCACCGGAGCCTCCGTTGCGGCCACAGCATCACTGGCGATGTTTGGCGGGGCCGGCTCTTTCGTTTGGCTCGCGCTGGCATCGGTGCCACTTGGACTGGCCGGTGGGGCGCTGGACTCGATCGGGAACGGGTACGTCGCCGTCCACCACGGGGCCCGACCGATGGGGGCGATTCACGCAGCATTCGGGCTCGGATCGATGATCGCCCCACTCCTGATGACGGGGATCGATGCGGCCGGTGCCAGCTGGCGTGTCGGGTTCTTCGTCCTGGCCATGGCCGAACTGGCCGTGGGGCTCGGATTCTGGATCAACCGCAGGGCCTATCGGATGCCCATGGAGGGGCGTCCAGATCGGCCGCGACGAGTGGGCTCGAGACGGCTTCTCACTCTGTCGGTCGCCACGTTCTTTCTCTACACCGGTGTCGAGGTCTCCACCGGGTTCTGGGTTTTCACCTTGCTCAGCGAGGGCCAGGGCGTGGACGCGACAGTTGCCGGTGTCGCCGTCGCCGCACACTGGGGGGCGTTGTTCGCATCTCGGTTGCTGCTCGGAGTGCTCGGCGATCGGATGCCACCCAATCCCACCATCGCCGTCTCCGTCTCGCTGATAGTCGCCGGTCTCGCCCTGTTGTGGTGGCACCCGTCCCCGTTCGTGGCCATCACCGGCTTGATAGTCGCCGGTTTCGGAAGTGGTCCCGTCTTCCCCCTCGAGACAATGCTCACCAAACGCCGATTCGGTCTGGAATACACACCGTGGGCCGTTGGCTTCCAACTCGGGGCGGCGACCGCTTCCGCCGCGATCGTCCCGGCGGTGATCGGAGTCCTGGTCAACCTGACCGGCCCGCTCGTGATCGCACCGGCGTTGTTCGTTCTCGCCGTCGGGTCGATGGCCAGTGTCGAGGCCTTGCGAGTCGGGAGCGCTCTGGAGATGGCGACGTGACTGCCGCCGTCGACTCAGCTCTCCGAGATGGTGACCTTGTTGATCACCACGTCTTCGTGGGGGCGATCGGAGTGGTCGGTGCTCGATGTGGCAATCGAGTCGACCGCCTCCAGCCCCGCAGTCACCTGTCCGAAGATCGTGTAGCTGTGGGGGAGCCCGACGTCGGTGTGGCAGATGAAGAACTGGCTGCCATTGGTGTTGGGGCCGGCATTGGCCATCGCCACGGTCCCGCGCTTGTACTCGCCGACACCATCGATCTCGTCGCGGAACCTGTATCCGGGGCCACCACGTCCTGTGCCCGTTGGGTCGCCACCCTGGATCATGAAGTTCTCGATCACCCGGTGAAATACGACGCCGTCATAGAAGCCGTCACGGGCGAGGAAGACGAAGTTGTTGACCGTCAGTGGTGAGCGACCGGCGTCGAAGGAGATCACGATCTCACCATGGTTGGTGTCGAGAGTCGCGGTGTAGGTGGAGGTCGGGTCGATGGTCAGCTCCGGTGCGGAGTCGTATTGCTTGGTCATTGCGTCCTTTCGGCTCGAAGACGAGCGGATTCGACCGGCATGCGGGTTGATGTGCGTGCGATCGCAGGTCCTGGCTGACCCCGAGTCTAGGGGTTGGCGAATCTGGCGATGACTTCGGCGAAGCTCTCGATCGACCCCTCCTTCGCCACGTCGGGAAGGGAGACGATGGAGTGTCTGGCTCCGGAGTCCGAGTATGCGTGGAACAGCTCGACGAGATGGTCGACGGTGCCGGCATTGACACGGGTCATGTATTCCTCCGCGGAGGTGTTGCGATCACGCATGGCCTCGACGCGCCGGCGAAGGCTCGTGCTGTCCTCGGCGGCCATGGCGTTGGTGAGATGTGTGACAGTGATCTCTCGGGGATCGCGGTCGACATCGTCGCAATGACGCCGGAGCACTTCGACCTTGTGACGGACAGTGCCCGGGTCGCCGAAGAGGTTGCAGGCGTCGGCGTACTCGGCCACGAGTCGGAGCGTCTTCTTCTCACCCGAGCCCCCGACCATGATCGGGATCGGATCCTGGATCGGCCGTGGGTAGCAGACCAACTCCCTCGCCGAGAAGGTCTTCCCCTCGAACGCGGGTGAGCCCTTGCCCCACAACTCGGGCAACATCCGGAGGGTGTCCTCGAGCAGGTCGTATCGATCGGCGGCAGGGGGGAACTCGATCCCGTAGGCGGCGTGCTCGGCCTCGTCCCACGCCACGCCGAGGCCACAGATCGCCCGACCGCCGGAGAGCACGTCGAGGGTGGCGATCATCTTCCCCAGAACCACCGGATGCCGATGGGTGATTCCTGTCACCAATGCCCCCATTCGGATACTCGACGTCGTGCCGGCGACATAGCCGAGAGCGGTGTATGCCTCGGGGATGTCTTCCCATGGCCGCCCGACCGCGTGGATCTGCCGGAAATGGTCCATGAGCCAGATGTCGCGAAACCCGGCCTTCTCGGCACGCACGGCAATCGCGGCGAGACGCTCTCCAAGGTGTGCGGAGTCCCAGTCGAACCTGGAGACCAACAGCCCGAAGCCGTGAGACTCACTCCGTCGATCTGACGTCGCTGATCGCGTGGCCGCGGCGATGACCGGGGGCACGGCAGCAACTGGCTGTTGGGTGTGGACACCGTCGAACGCCTCGTCCTCGACCAGTCCGCGAATCTCGGCGAATCGCCTGATCTGACGATTGAGGACCGTCTTGGGGATGGGTCGGTCCCGAGAGGAGTTTCGCTCTGCACACATCGCCGGTGGGGTGTCGAACACGATGCAGTGAGCCGGGATGCCCGCATCGTGTGCCATGCGGACCCAGCGGGCGCGTGACTCGGCGTCGAAGCCGAGCGTGTCGACCACCGTCGTCATACCCCGTCCCAAACGCTCGGCCACGACGATCTCGAGGATCTGAAATGCCGCTGTGCCGGCTGTCTGGTCATCTTCGCCGGCTCCGACCACCGACCGCAGCGTGTCTGAGGACACCACCTCGGTGGGCTCGAAGTGCTCCGACGCCCAGGTCGACTTTCCCGATCCGCTCGGCCCGACGAGCACGACCAGGCACGGGGCGGGAAGACGCAACTCCATCGACGCTGTTCTAGCGGGTCAGCCGGTATCCTTGCCGACGTGACAGACAGACCTTCCGCTCCGTTCGGGCTCCTGGCCACGGCCATGGTGACTCCATTCGACGCCGATGGAGTGGTAGATCACCAGAAGGCGTGGGACCTGGCCCGGCATCTCGCCGACCACGGCACCGACACGCTTGTCGTGGCGGGGACGACCGGTGAGTCCCCGACGCTCAGCGACATCGAGAAGCTGGCTCTGTTCAAGACAGTCGTCGACGCGGTGGCCGAGAAGAAGACGAAGGTCGTCGCCGGGACGGGTACCTACGACACCGCTCACTCGGTCGAGATGACAGAGAAGGCGGGGGAGTCGGGTGTCGACGGTGTCCTGGCCGTCACCCCGTACTACAACAAGCCGTCTCAGGGAGGTCTGGTCGAGCACTTCAACGCCATAGCCGATGTCGGTGTCCCCGTGATGCTCTACAACATCCCGGGGCGGACGAGTCGTCTCATCGAAGTGGAGACGCTGGCGGTCCTGGCGGCACATCCCAATGTCGTGGCCGTCAAGGACGCCGTGATGGATCTCGAATTCACGTCGAAGTCGGTCAACCTGGCTCCGAGCCTCCCCGTCTACTCCGGCCAGGACAGTTTGACGCTGCCGATGCTGGCGGTTGGCGCCGTCGGAGTGGTGTCGGTGGTCTCTCATCTCGCCGGTCCCACCGTGAAGGCAATGCTGAAGGCTGCAGACGCCGGGGACTACACCGAGGCGCGACGGCTGCATCATCAGTTGTTGCCGCTCTGCTTCGCTTGCTTCCTCGAGCCCAACCCTGCACCGGTCAAAGGTGCGCTGAGCAGGATTTGGGAGCCTGTCGGCGACGTGAGGCTGCCTCTGGTGACGCCAAGTGAGGAGACGCTGACCGAGATCGAAAAAGCGATGGGGGCAATCTCCGCCCTGTGAGCATCTCCGTCACATTCCTGGGTGGGCTCGGCGAGATCGGACGCAACTGCGCCGCCCTCGAGGTGGATGGCAAGATCGCCCTGATCGATGTCGGTTTGATGTTCCCCGAGGAGGACATGCTCGGCGTCGATCTCGTCTTCCCTGACTGGTCGTGGTTGGTGGACAGGTCGGATGACGTCGAGCTGGCGCTCATCACGCATGGGCACGAGGACCACATGGGCGCTCTCGCCTACTTCCTCCGTGACATCCAGATACCCGTGTACGGGTCGAAGCTGACCCTCGAGATGGCCGGTGCGCGGGTTGAGGAGCTTGGCGTCGAGTCCGACCTGCGGGTCGTCAGTCAGAAGAAGTGGATCGAACACGGGCCATTCAAGTTCATGCTCATCCCGGTGAGCCACTCTGTGCCAGAGGCGTCCGCGGTGGTCTTCGACACGCCGGAGGGGATGATCCTCCACTCCGGGGATTTCAAGCTCGACCCGACGCCGATCGATGGGCGTCCCACAGACCTGCCTGCCCTGGCGTCGCTGGGCAACCGTGGGGTGAGGCTTCTCCTCGCCGACTCGACCAATGCGGAGAAAGAAGGCTTCGAGCCATCGGAGAGCTCGGTCGGCCAGCCGATCGCCGACGTGATCCGGGATGCACCGGGCAGGGTCATCGCCGCCTGCTTCTCCTCGCACGTCCACCGTGTCCAACAGATCGCCGATGCAGGCATCGCGGCCGGGCGCAAGGTTGCCTTCTTTGGGCGCTCCATGCATCGCAACACGAGCATCGCCACCGATCTGGGGGTGCTCGATCTCCCTGACGGCTCCGTGATCGACATCAAGGAGCTGGGCGATCTCCCCGACGCCAAGCAGCTGCTGATCACGACCGGGTCGCAGGGCGAGCCCTTTGCCGCTTTGTCACTCATGTCTCAGGGCCGGCACAAGTTCGTCGAGCTCGACGAGTCCGACACGGTGCTGATCTCGGCCAAGCCGATCCCCGGGAACGAGACAGCCGTCTCGAAGGTGATCTCCAACCTGATCAGACGTGGGGCAACGGTGGTGCACGGCAGGAACTCCCACGTCCACGTGTCGGGTCACGCTGCCCGCGAGGAGCTGTTGACTTTCCTCAACCTGGTGCGCCCGCGTGCGTTCGTCCCCGTCCACGGTGAGTATCGGCATCTGGCGGCCCACGCCGCTCTGGCAAGGAGCATGGGGATCAGCCAGGTCGACGTCCTCGAGGACGGTGATCGCGTGATCGTCGACGGCAAGAAGACGTTCGTGGAGCGTCGGGCGGTGCCTGCCGGATATGTCTATCTCGACGGCTCCGCCGTCGGGGATGTTCAGTCGGCAGTGCTGCGTGACCGGTCGCATCTCGCCGATGACGGAGTGGTCGTCGTCACGGTGGGCATCGACCACGACACCGGGGAGATCATCTACGGGCCCGACCTCGACAGTCACGGTGTGATGGACGACCCGAGCGCAGTGTTGGAGAAGGCGGCCGATGCGGTGCGGACCGCGGTGGATGAGCATGAGACGGGCCGAACCGACCACGCCGAGTTGCAGAAGACGGTGCGTCAGGCCGCGGGCAAGGTGATTCGCGCCGAGACCGCCCGTCGTCCCGTCATCATCCCCGTCATCATGGAGGTCTGAGCGTGCCGAGGCGAACTGCGAACCTCCGGTAGTTGGGCCCATATATGGGCCCAACTGCCTCGAGAACGGGATCACATGCCGGATGCAGTTTCATTGCATGAAACTGCACCCGTGATGGCCTCACACCATCACACCTCGACCATCACCTCGTCGAGCGGTTTCCGCGTCAGATCGGGGACCACGCAGTCGTCGGCCGGGTAGCCGATCGGGAACATGCAGAAGGGTCGCTCGGTCTCGGGACGTTTCAACAGCTTGGTGAGAAACGCCATCGGCGAAGGCGTATGCGTCAGGGTCGCCAGCCCCATGTGATGCAGTGCGGCGATGAACAGACCAGCGGAAATCCCGCACGACTCCTTCACATAGAAATGGTGTCGTTTCGATCCATCGGCATTGAGCCCATAACGCTGCTCGAACAGCACCACGATCCATGGTGCCACCTCGAGAAACTCCTTGTGCCAGTCGGTTCCTAGTGGCTCGAGGGCCTCACGCCAGTGCTCCGGCAGCCTCCCGCCCTCGTAGTTGATTCTCTCCTCTTCCTCGGCGGCCTCGCGGATCTGACGCTTCACCTCGAGGTCCCCCGTGAGCACGAACGTCCACGGTTGCCGATGGGCACCCGACGGAGCCGTCGAGGCGGTGCGGATTGCCTGCTCGACGAGGTGCCGGGGGACCGGCTCGTCGGAGAACATCCGCACGGACCGTCGCCGGTTCATCTCCTCGTAGAAGGTGTCGGCGCGGTCGTGCTGCTCCTCGGGCCGCAGTCGAACCGTCTCGTAGGGGATGGTTGGCGCAGACATGCGCCGAACGTACCCGTTCAGCGTTTCCTGAGCTTCCAGACCTGCTCGGAAGGGAAGTCTCGGGCCCACTCCGGGTCCTGACCGAAAGCCTTCTCCTGGTTCGGGTCGGGATTGCGGATCTCGACGAACCGAACCACGTCGAACCCGACATCGTCGAACAGACTCATCCACTCCGAGATCGGGAGGTTGAACTCGGTCCCGGCCTCACCATCCGGCTCCTCCCAGTTGATGCGATGCATCCCGAAGTACGGGTAGCGGAGGGTTCGGTCCGTGACCTCCGCTTCATCGCGGGGAACGACGAGATGGAGGAACGGGTGGTTCCCCAGGAATACGAGGTCTCCGCCCGACACGAGGAGGCGGTGGGCCTCGGGGATCCATTTGTACGGATCGGCCCAGATTGCCGCACCGTATTCGCTGATGGCGAAGTCGAACGAAGAGTCGGGATAGGGAACGTCTTCCGCATTTCCGTGGATGAGCTCGATCTCGACCTCGTGCTCGAACGCCAGACGTCTCGCGGTTTCCAACTGTTTCTCAGAGAGGTCGATGCCGGCCACTCGAGCGCCCCGGCGAGCCATCCACGCCGAGACGTAGGCTGTCCCACATCCGAGCTCGATGGCCCGCATCCCGGTCATGTCATCGGGTATCAGCTTCAGCTCGGACTCAGGGACATGCCAGATGCCCCAGTCGTTGGGCTCCAGGATTGCCCAGGCCCGCTCGCCCATTGCAACCCAGCTAGAAGCGTCCTCGTCCCACAGGGTCTGGTTCTTGACGATGTAGTCGGGGTGATCGGTCACGAATTCACCGTAATGAGTTCCCACGCTGGGTAGTGTTGTGTCCCACATGCCATCCCGGACATCCACCCGCAAGGGCTCCGGGCGGAGACGGGTGTCCAAGAAACCGAAGTCAAAGACTCAAAAGACCACGTTCACGCAGAAGCTGGCTGCGGTCCGTGACTGGGTCAGGAACACCCTGGGCAGACAGACCGATGACGTGTGGGGTCTCATCCTCGTGGTCCTCTCGCTACTCGTCGTTCTCGCCTTCTTCGATCTCGCCGGCCCCGTGGGCGAAGGCTTCGAGTCTGGCTCCCGCTTCTTGTTCGGCGTCTGGCGGTTTGCGGTGCCGGTCGCCCTGGCCGGCATAGGCATCGCCCTCATCGTCGGCAAGCCCCGCGATGGGGCGCGACGTCTCGTGGTCGGTGGGGTGACCACATTCATCGGGACCCTCGCTCTCTTCCACCTGCTCACCGGGGCGATCGCCTTCCGCACCAGTGTCGACATGGTCTCCGAGCGAGGTGGGGCCGTCGGATCACTCATCGCCTTCCCATTGCGCCGTGTTCTCGGCCATTGGGGTGCGTTCGTCGTGCTGGCGGCGTCGATCGGCATGGGGGTCTTGATCATGACCCGCACGTCTGTGCGCGAGTTGTTCTCCGGATTGGCCGAGCTCGCTCGTCGCGTTCGCAGGATGACCAGCCAATTGTTCGGCGCGGGGCGTGGCGAGCGTGTTCAGCAACGAGTTGCATCCCCTCCGGTGGTCCCCAAGCCGCGTGGCAAGCACGCCAAGCCGTCAGAACCCAAGCCGCCGAAGACGAAGAAGGCCGCAGCGAAGAAGCCGAGCCAACCCCCGGTCGAGGTCACCGTCGATCTCAGTGACGGTGACTATCAGTTGCCCCCGCTCTCCCTTCTCGACGGTGGCACCGGTGGGGAGGTCAACAAGAAGTACCTCGAGGAGACCGCCCGCCAGTTGGAGGACACGCTGCTCCAACACGGCGTCGATGCCACTCTCACCAAGATCGTCCCCGGGCCGACCGTCACCCGCTACGAGATAGAGCTCGCCCCCGGCGTGAAGGTGAACCGGGTGTCCAACCTCTCCCACGACATCGCATATGCGCTGGCCACTCCGGATGTGCGTCTCCTCGTGCCGATACCCGGCAAGTCGGCGATCGGTGTCGAGGTCCCCAACACCAAGAGGCGACTGGTGTCCCTGGGTGACATCCTCGGAAGTGCCGAGGCGACCCGCCCGGCTCACCCGCTGACGGTTGGCCTGGGCATGGACATCTCCGGCCAGCCCCGGCTGCTGAACCTGTCCGAGCTGCCCCACGTGCTCATCGCGGGGGCGACCGGCGCCGGCAAATCCTCCTGCATCAACTCGATCGTGACGTCACTTCTGATGCGCACCCATCCCGATGACGTTCGGCTGATCATGGTCGACCCCAAACGTGTCGAGCTGGGCCAGTACAACGGCGTGCCCCACCTGCTGACCCGGGTCATCACCAGCCCGAAGAAGGCAAACGAGGCGCTGAAATGGGCCGTGGCGGAGATGGACCGCCGCTACGACCTGCTCGCGGACGCCAAGGTCCGTGACATAGAGGGATACCGGGCCAAGCTCGCAGCCGGTGATCTCGACCCCGAAGGGTTCGACAGGTTCCCGTACATCGTGGTCCTGATCGACGAGCTGAACGATCTGATGATGGTCGCCGGGCGTGAGGTCGAAGAGTCGATCGTCCGCATCGCCCAGATGGCACGAGCCGTCGGCATTCACCTGGTGATAGCCACGCAGCGACCGTCGGTCGACGTCATCACGGGCGTCATCAAGGCCAACGTTCCGAGCAGGCTCGCGTTCAGTGTTGCCTCACAGACCGACAGCCGCGTGGTCATCGACGGAGCGGGTGCCGAGAAGCTCGTCGGGATGGGGGACATGTTGGTGGTGACCGCCAAAGAGCCGCGACCCCAGCGGATCCAGGGTGCCTGGGTTCGGGAGCCAGAAGTGCACGCCGTCGTCGAGTGGGTCAAGAAGCAACGTGAGGTCCGATACCAGGACAAAGAGGTCCTCGAGGCCGCTGCGGCCGCGGCAGCGGCGCAAGCCCAGGACGAAGACGACGAGGACGCAGCGCTCATCCGTCAGGCCATGGACCTGGTCGTGAGGTCACAACTCGGGTCGACATCGATGCTGCAACGCAAGCTCCGGATCGGGTTCGCCCGGGCGGGCCGTGTCATGGACTCGCTGGAACGGATGGGCGTGGTCGGCCCCTCGGTGGGCAGCAAGGCACGCGACGTCCTCATGACCGTCGAGGAGCTGGAAGAGGCCATGGAGGCGGAGACCGCCTCAGTCTGACGGCAAGACCAGGCCCCAGCGAATACCGTGGTCTCGTGAAGTGGCGCCCTCTCCTCGTGCTGGGCCTGGCCCAGTTCCTCATGGTCCTCGACCAGGCAGTCATGAACGTGTCGATCTCCCAACTCGTCGAGGACTTCGACACCACGGTGACCGTGATCCAAGGAGTCATCACCTTCTACGCCCTGACCATGGCGGCGTTGATGATCACAGGGGGCAAGCTGGGGGACAAGTGGGGCCGTAGACGGACGTTCTGGGTGGGGCACCTCATCTACGGAGCCGGATCTGCCCTGACGGCCGCGTCCTGGAACGTCCCATCACTTCTCGTCGGCTGGTCGGTGCTGGAGGGGGTGGGGGCCGCGTTGGTCTTGCCGGCCCTGGTCGCACTCATCGCTGGCAGCTACCGGGGCGCCGACCGGGCCGTCGCATATGGCGTGATTGGTGGGGTGGCAGGGGCGGGGATTGCCGTCGGCCCCATACTGGGAGGCTGGGTGACCACCGAGTTCACCTGGAGGTATGTCTTCATCGGCGAAGTCGTTCTCGCAGTGCTGATAGTGGCCGCATCGGTCTGGTTGACAGAGGTCGAGGGGCCCAAGCCGCCTCCCAAGATCGACTGGGTCGGTGCGGCAGTGTCCTCGGTCGGCCTCGCCCTGATCGTCTTCGGGCTTCTCCAGGCCAGCACGTGGGGATGGATCGCCAACGCGGACTCGCCGGTCACCCCGTTCGGGCTGGCGCTCACGCCGTTCGTGGTCGCTGCCGGGCTCGTTCTTCTCGCCTGGTTCTTCCGCTGGTCTGAGCGACGAATGAGACGTGGTCAGGATCCGCTGTTCCGGCTGTCCATTCTCGAGATCCGCTCGGTGATGGGCGGCCTCAAGATGATCATCGCCCAGGGGGTCATCCTCATGGGGGTCTTCTTTGCCATCCCCCTCTACCTCCAGGTCGTCCTCGGGCTCAACGCACTCGACACCGGTCTGAGGATGCTCCCGGTCTCGGTCGCCATGTTCATCATGTCCTTTGTTGGCGCACGTATGAGCGCCCGGTTCTCCCCACGTCGGATCGTGAAGGTTGGGCTCTGGGTGCTCCTCGGTTCCGTGCTGGTGCTGGCCGGCACCATCCGACCCGAGTTGCGGGGAGTCGTATTCGGTCTGTCGATGGCCCTCCTCGGTGTCGGCATGGGTCTTCTCGCCTCGCAGCTGGGCAACGTGATCCAGTCGTCGGTGACCGAGGAAGACCGGTCGGAGGCCGGTGGTCTCCAGTACACGGGCCAACAGCTCGGGAATGCGATGGGTACCGCGTTCATAGGCGCCATCGTGATCAGCGTCCTCGCTACCGCGTTCGTCGATCAGATTTCGGAGGATCCGCGGATATCCGACCAGGTCTCCACTGAGATCGGCACGGAGTTGAATGGGACCATCGAGTTCATCCCCCTGGCTCAGGTGGAAGACGCGATAGCCGACGCCGCACTGTCGACCGAAGAAGCCGATGCCATCCTCGAAGCCTACGAGGAGGGCCAGCTCCAGGCCCTGCGCATCGGTCTGGTGGTGTCTGCGATGATCGTGGTCGGTGGTCTCTTCCTCGTCCGGCAGATCCCCGACCTGTCTTTCGAGGAGCTGGACGAGTCAACTGCCGAGCGCGTATAAGCTCGCCGCGATTCGTCTGATCACATCAAGGAGCTTCGCGTGAGTTCACGCAAGTCGGGGCTGGGCCGTGGGCTCGATGCGCTGATTCCGTCCGGGGGCAAATCCGGGTCGATGACAAGACAACCTCAGAGAGAGGGCGGGACATCGATGTTCGGTCTCATCAACCCTGATGGCAGTGTTCGCGAGAAACTGCCCGTGACTCTCGACGAGACGAGAGCGCTCTACGCCGACATGGTCGAGGCGCGGGCCTTCGACGACAAGTCGATAGCCATGCAGCGGCAGGGTCGTCTCGCGACGTACGCGCCGTTTCGCGGCCAGGAGGCGGCTCAAATCGGTGCCGCGTCGGCTCTCCGGCCGGACGACTGGGTCGTGGCCACCTATCGAGATGCCGCCCTCAACTGGCGAGCCGGCTATCCGTGGGGTCTGCTGACACTTGGGCGGACCGGAGACGAGCGCGGTGGTCGAGTGCCCGACGAGGTCAACATCCTCCCGCCTTCCATCACCGTCGGCGGGCACATGATTCACGCCGTCGGCCTGGCGTGGGCAGAGGTTCTCATGGGCTCGGACCGCATCGCCCTGACCTCATTTGGTGACGGAGCGACGTCTGAGGGCGACTTCCACGAAGCGATGAACATCTCCGCCGTCTTCAACACACCCACGGTCTTCTTCTGTCAGAACAACGGATATGCCATCTCCAACCCGACGTCTGCGCAGACACGGTCGGAATCGTTGGAGATCAAGGCCGCGGCCTACGGGATGCCGGGGATTCGAGTGGACGGCAATGACGTGGTGGCCGTGTTGGTGG
Source organism: Acidimicrobiia bacterium (assembly GCA_050050035.1). Taxonomy (GTDB): domain Bacteria; phylum Actinomycetota; class Acidimicrobiia; order Spongiisociales; family ZC4RG35; genus JANQRA01. The sequence goes on from JASFVB010000001.1 coordinate 28,086, forward strand.
CGGTGAGGGAGGCCGCATCGTTGGCCCGGTCCGGCGAAGGGCCGAGCTTCGTAGAGGCGGTGACCTACCGCATGGGGCCACACACGACGGCGGATGACCCGAGCAGATACCGGTCCGAGGTCGAGGCCGAGTTGTGGCTGGAGAGAGATCCCCTGGAGCGCGTGCGACGACTCCTAGAAGCCCAGGAGGCGTGGACGGCGGAGTGGCAGGACGAGTTGGAGACCCAGGCTGCGGAGACGATCGATAAGGCTGTGGAGTGGGCGGAGGCGGTGCCGGAGCCGACGTTCGAGGAGATGCTGGGTCGCATGTACGCCGAGCCGACCACGCCGCTGCGTGAGCAGATGGACGGTCACGGATGAGCCGTCGCCGGCACCCGTCCTTGGCTTCTGTGGGGAGGCGACGTGGCTGAGGTCAACCTCGCCCAGGCGCTCAACGGTGCGTTGGACACCGCTCTCGCGGTCGACGAGCGAGTCGTCCTCCTCGGCGAGGACATCGGGCAGACCGGCGGTGTGTTCCGTATCACCGACGGTCTCCGCACCCGTCACGGACGCAAACGCGTTTTCGACACACCCGTCGCCGAGTCCGGAATAGTCGGAGCGGCCTTTGGCATGGCCGTCGCCGGTCTTCGTCCGGTCGCCGAGATCCAGTTCATGGGCTTCTCCTATCCCGCCTACGACCAGATCATCAACCACGTGGCCCGAATTCGGAATCGAACCGCGCATCGCTACTCGGCCCCGATGGTCATTCGCATCCCGTACGGCGGCGGGATCGGCGCCGCCGAGCACCACTCCGAGTCGACGGAGGCGATCTATGCGCATATCCCCGGGTTGAAGGTCGTCGTCCCCTCGACGCCCCACGATGCTCGGGGTCTTCTGCTCGCCGCCATCGAGGACCCCGACCCGGTGGTCTTCCTCGAGCCGATCCGGCTCTACAGGGCGGTGAAGGAGGACATCCCGGACACCTACTTCACGACCGAGATCGGCCCAATTCGCCTCGAGCGTCCCGGTGACGACATCACGCTGATCAGTTGGGGGGCGATGATGAGAGAGACCCGCGCCGCGGCCGACGTGCTGGCCGGAGATGGTGTGTCGGTCGAGGTGATCGATGTGAGGACGTTGGCTCCCCTGGATCGTGAGGGGGTCGTTGCCTCGGCAGCCAAGACAGGCCGTGTCGTGATCATTCACGAAGCGCCGTTGACCGGTGGCTTTGGGGGGGAGATCGCGGCGACGATCTCCGAGCAGGCCCTCTACTCGCTTGATGCCCCGGTGCGGAGAGTGACCGGTTGGGACACGGTGTTCCCCCTGAAGAGGTCGGAGGGCCACTACCTTCCCTCCGTAGACCGAATCGTTGCTGCTGCCCGCGAGACACTGGAGGCATGAGTGGCGCGTGAGTTCAGGCTCCCCGACATCGGTGAGGGGCTGACCGAGGCGGAGATCGTGCGGTGGCTCGTCGCCGAAGGCGACGACGTCGAGGAAGATCAGCCCATAGTCGAAGTGGAGACCGACAAGGCGGTCGTCGAGATCCCGTCTCCATTTGCCGGTGTCGTCGTTGCCCACGGAGGCGCCGAGGGAGAGATGATCGCCGTCGGAGACGTCCTGGTCACCATTGGCGAGCCCGGTGAGTCTGCGGTGTCTGCGCCGACGTCGACCGATGACGTTGAGCGTGTGGAGGTCGGGGTTGAGGCCGCTCCCATAGTCGGCACTCTCAGCGACCAGGCAGAGGTGCTCGAACCGGCGAGTGGGGATCCCGGCGGAATGCCGGTGACGATCCAGGCTCTCCCCATCGTTCGGAAGCTGGCCCGTGAGAACGACGTCGACCTCGAGACCGTCGCCGGCACCGGTCCCGGCGGCCGGATCACCCGGGCGGATATCGAGGCTGTGATCGCAGGACGGGGCACGGTCGAAGCGGAGCTCGCCGAGGCGGTCCAACCGTCTCCAGAGCCGGAAGCGCTCGTGACCGAGGAAGTCGAGTTCACGCCGGAAGCGACCCGCGGTGGGGAGGCCGGCGAAGACGAGCGCCGCCCTCTGACCCGTCTGCGGCGGACGATCGCAGCCAACATGACCCAGAGTTGGACCGAGACTCCCCATGTGACGACGTTCGACGACGCCGACGCGACGAGGTTGCTCGAGGTTCGCAAGGCCCTCGGGGATCGTCACGACATGAAGATCCCCATCGAGGCCCTCGTCATCAAGGCCGTTCTCCCGGCCTTGGACGAGTTCCCCGAGCTCAACGCGACCCTGGAGGGCGACGATCTCGTGCTTCACCACGCACGTGACATGGGAATCGCAGTCGACACTGCAGAGGGGCTGATGGTGGCCGTGATACGAGACGCCGACTCACGCAGCGTCCTCGACCTCGCCAAGGAGATCCGTCGTCTCGGTGACGGTGCCAGGGAGCGAACCCTGACCCCGTCCGAGTTGACCGGCCAGACCTTCACGGTCTCGAACATCGGGGCCGTCGGAGGTGGCCACGGGACTCCGATCATCCCCCCGGGAACGACGGCGATCTTGTCGGTCGGAGTGGCCCGTCTGCGCCCCGTCGTCTACGAAGGCGACCTGGCGATCGCTCCGGTGATGCCATTGTCGCTCTCGTACGACCATCGGGTCATCGACGGGGCGGTGGGGCGACGCTTCATGGCGCTCGTTTTGGAGAACCTCGAGGAGCCGGCACTGTTCCTGGCAGTTTGATGCCACACGTCCACGTGCTCACCTACGACGAGACCACTGGTGTGGCACGGCGGGAGTACGACTCTGCGCGACGAAGGGCCGGTCGTATATGGAACATCGTCTCGATCCAGAGCCAGCTACCCGAGGTCATGCGTGACTCGATGCGCCTCTATCAGTCGATCATGTTCGGGCCGTCACCGCTGACACGGGCACAGCGGGAGATGATGGCCGTCGTCACGTCGCAGGCAAACGACTGCCACTACTGAATCGCGGCCCATCTGCACGACCTCCGTGCCGAGGTCGAAGACCCGACGGTGGCGGACGACGTGGCGGCTGACTGGAGGAGCGCAGACCTGTCGTCAACAGATCGCGCTCTCTGTGAGTACACCGAGAAGCTGACGGAGTCACCTGCCGACGTCGGTGAGGAGGACGTAGACCAACTGCGAGCGGCCGGGCTCGACGATGCAGCGATCTCGAGTGCCACACAGGTTGTGGCCTACTTCAACTACATCAACCGGATCGCCGAGGGTCTTGGCGTGCCGATGGAGACCTGGCTCAACGCCGACGGCACCGTGAGACATACCTAGGGTCTGCCCGGCCATGGCAAAGGACAAGAAGAAAAAGAAGAAGGCCCCGAAGTCGAAGACCCCGAAGATCAAGGACCAGAAGGTCACCAAACAGCTGCGGGGAGAGTTCGGTGGCGAGGAAGTCCCGTACACGGTCACTGCGGCGACGCATGTGTTCGAGACCGGCGGAGAGAAGGTCTCGTTCTTCTACATGGCCTACACCAAGGACGAGGCCGATCCGGCCACGAGACCCATTCTGTTCTGCTTCAACGGTGGCCCGGGATCGTCGACGGTCTGGCTGAACCTCGGCCTCTTTGGCCCCAAGCGGATGGAGTTCGACGAAGAGGGGTTCAAGCTGGGCATGCAAGGGCGTCTCATCGACAACGAGTACTCGATTCTCGACGTCGCCGATGTGGTGTGCATAGATGCCATGGGGACCGGCTTCAGCCGTACCGCCGAGAAGGGCGAGGAGAAGAAGTTCCACCACTTCAAAAAGGACATCGAGGCGTTCAGCGAGTTCATCGTCCACTACCTGAATCGCAACGGGCGCTGGGCGTCGCCCAAGTACCTGTCGGGTGAGAGCTATGGCACCCTGCGTGGAGCGGGCATCGCGCACGAGTTGTTCGAGAACCACAACGTGGAGTTCAACGGGATCGTCTTCATCTCGGTGATCTTGAACTACCAGACGTCGGCCATCGGGGAGAACATGCTGGTCCACCCGGGCAACGACCTGCCGTTCGCTCTCTATCTACCCACCTATGCGGCAACGGCCCATTACCACGGCATGGTGGCCGAGGAGTACCGGGAGATGCCGCTCCGCGACTTCCTGGACGAGGTCGAGGACTTCGCCCTCGGTGAGTACTGGACGGCCCTGGCCAAGGGAGACACACTCGATGACGCCTCGCGTAAGGCCGTGATGGACAGGCTGCACGCCTACACGGGCCTCGGTAACCAGTTCCTGGACCAATACGACCTCCGTATCCACATCATGCGTTTCTGCAAGGAGTTGCTCCGTGATCGCAAGCGCACCGTGGGTCGGCTGGATTCGAGGTACGTGGGCATCGATCATCCCGGTGCCAGCACCAGTCTCGAGTCCGACCCCAGCGGGGATGCGACACGGGGTGTCGCGGCGTCGGCGCTGAACCAGTATCTGCGGAATGAGATCGGTTTCGAGTCCGACGACGTCTACAACGTCCTCTCCATGGATGTCTGGAAGAACTGGGATTACGAGGACTTCAAGGGCAGGTATGTCGACACGTCGGAGAAGCTCCGCGAGCTCCTTTCCCGCTCACGGGGGACGCGGGTCATGGTGGCCAACGGCTACTACGACCTGGCGACGCCGCATTTCGCCACCGAGTACACGTTCTCCCACATGGGTCTGGACCCCGACGTGCGGGGGAACGTGCAGATGGAGTACTACGACGCCGGGCACATGATGTACGTGCGCCGTGCGTCGTTGGAGAAGCTGGCCACCGACATCCGGACCTTCGTCGCCGAGACGTCTTGACGTAACACGCCGGAGCCGGTACCGGTGTGGCGGCCACCCTTTGATGCCCCGTCGACGGTCCGGCCGCGAGGTGGTGGTGCATCTCCCGCTTGACGGATCGGGGGTCCATCCGACATAATTCAACAAGCGTTGAATTAACCAGGAGGCAGAAGTGCTGGCCATGATCCGCAAGGAGTTCCGTCAGGTGCGTCGCGACCGGCGGACGCTGGCGATGCTCATCGTGATGCCGGTCGTGCTCCTGCTCGTCTTCGGGTACGCCGCCAGCTTCGACGTCTCCGAGATCCCCACGGTCGTCGTGGGCTCGCAGGCCGATGCCGCGGCAGACCGTCTGCCCGACATCCTCGTGGTCGACTCGGTCGACACCGACGGGACCGCTGCAGATGCCGAGCAAGCGCTCGTGGCTGGTGATGCCCAGGTGGCCGTTGTCGCAGAAGCCTCCGCGCCGACGATGCTCATCGACGGGTCGGAGCTGTTCATGGCACAGGCGGCCGTTCAGGTTGCGACGGCGATGTCACAGGTCGTCCCCGGCCTGACCCACCAGGTGTTGTTCAACCCCGATCTCGACACCTCCGCCGTGCTCGTCCCCGGGCTCGCCGGGTTGATAATCGTGTTCGTGGGGACCTTGGTGACCTCGATGTCGGTGGTTCGAGAGCGCGAGGCGGAGACCCTCGAGCAGCTGGCGGTCATGCCCTTCAAACCACGCGACGTGTTCGTCGGCAAGATCGCCCCGTACTTCCTCATCGCCTCGATCGACATCACGGCCGTGATCCTCATCGGGATTCTGCTCTTCGACGTCCCCTTCAACGGGTCGATCATTCCCCTGGCGTTTGGTGCACTCATGTTCCTCTTCGTGGCGCTCGGTGTGGGCGTCCTGATCTCGTCGGTGTCGGAGAACCAAGGCCAGGCGATCCAGTTGGCGTTGATGACTGTCCTGCCTCAGATCATGCTGTCCGGGATCATCTTTCCCCTGTCGTCGATGGCGCCGGCTGTGCGCTGGATCGGCTATCTGCTGCCGCTGACATACTTCAATCAGGTGGCCAAGGGCGTGATGATCCGGGGAGCGGGATTGGGCGATCTCCTCGTTCCGCTCGGTCTGCTCGTTCTCCTCGGCTCGGTCATCTTCGCTCTCGCAGTGATCAGGTTCGCAGGCCAGCTGAGACCGGCTCGGGCCAGGGTGACCGCATGAAGTGGGGAGCGCAGAACGTCACGGTCGAGTTCGGAGGCCGTCCCGCGCTGAGGGACGTTGGCCTCGATCTCGTGCCTGGTCGCATAGCGACAGTCGTCGGAGGTGACGGTGCCGGCAAGACGACCTTGTGCCGAACGATCGTGGGTCTGGAGAGATTGAAGGCCGGAGAGGTGAGCCGACCTCGTCGCACCTGCTTTCAGCCGGAGACGTCGGGCGTGTGGGCCGACCTCACCGTCTCGGAGAACCTCGAGTTCGTGGCGGGGGGTTACGGTCTCGATCCGGCACATGCCCGCTCCCGGATCGCCGAGCTCCTCGAAGTGACGGCTCTGGCTCTTGCCCGCGACCGGCTCGGTCGTCAGCTCTCAGGAGGAATGCGCCAGAAGCTGGGTGTGGCGATGGCAGTCCTCTCCGAGCCCGAGCTCCTCGTCCTAGACGAGCCCACCACCGGGCTGGACCCGGTGAGTCGGCTCGAGTTGTGGTCGTTCATCAACATGTCGGCTCGAGAGGGACGGGCCATCCTCGTCAGCACCTCCTACATCGACGAGGCCTATCGAGGTGACACCCTCCTGGCCCTGGACGAGGGCAGGGTCCTCGCCGACGGGACCGTCGCCGATGCGATCGCTGCAATGCCCGGAGAGCTGTTCCAGACGGACCACAAGGAGGGTTCCCACTCGTGGCATCGAGGAGGCTCATGGCGTGTTTGGTCTCCTGACGGCTCTCCGATTCCAGGTGGCACCGCGTTGTCGCCGGACCTGATGGACGCGGTGACGGTCGCGGCCCTGGCGGGGGAGATGAGATGAGTCTGGTGGAGGCCCGAAATCTGACGAAGCGATTCAGTCGTTTCGTGGCTGTCGACGACTTGTCCTTTCGCGTCGATTCCGGCGAGGTTGTTGGCCTGTTGGGAGCGAATGGAGCGGGAAAGACCACCACGATGAAGATGCTCCTCGGTCTTCTCGCCCCGACCTCCGGCGAGGTTCTCATCGGCGGCACCCCGGGCGCGGAGGCCGATCGACGTCTGGTGGGGTATGTCCCCCAAGGTCTGGGTCTCTATCGCGATCTGACCGTCTTGGAGAACCTGCAGTTCGTCGCCTCTGCATTCGGCGTGGAGCCGCCCTCACCGGAGAGTGAAGGGTTAGGTGAGGTGGCAAACCGGCGCGTGGGCTCGTTGTCACTCGGTCTGCGTCGGAGGGCAGCCTTCGTGGCATCGCGGTGCCACGATCCGCGAGTTCTCATCCTCGACGAGCCGACTTCGGGCGTGGGGCCCCTGGGACGCGCCCGTCTCTGGGAGACGATTCACGAGACGGCCAGTGCGGGTGCCGCCGTTTTGGTGTCGACCCACTACATGGATGAGGCCGAGGAGTGTGACCGCGTCGTGCTCATGGCAAGTGGCCGGGAGGTCGCGTCAGGGACCGTCGGCGACGTGGTCTCCGGCGCCCGGTCGTTGGCGTTGGAAGGCGACATCGACACCGAATCCGCCGACGAGCTGAGACGGCACGGTGCCAAGGTCTTCCTCGATGCGGGCGGATGGAGGGTCGTCGGCATGGACAAGGACGTGGTGCGGTCGATCGTCGGTCCTGATACGAAGGTCATCGAGGTTCCGGCGTCTTTCGAGGAGGCGTTCGTGGCCTTGTCGTCGTGACCGGTCGCGGTGCCGGACGTCGCCCCGGCTCACCCGATACCCGGGCCGAGATCCTCGAGGCTGCGCGACGTGTGTTTGGCTCGAACGGCTACGACCGGGCGACGATCAGGGTCATCGCGGGCGAAGCGGGTGTCGATCCGTCTCTGATCCATCACTATTTCGGGACCAAGAGCGAGCTGTTCGCGGCGACCATCGATGTGCCGGAAACGGCGGCGAGGGGCGTGTTGGCCCTACTGGAAGAAGAGCGTGACGACTTGGGGAGGACGCTCGCCGAGGCTTTCTTCACCGTCTGGGAGGACGAGGCGGCTCGATCTGCGTTGCTGGGAATACTTCGTTCGGCGATGGGAGGCGAGGACCAGGCGGTCGTGGCATTCCGACAGTTCCTGACCTCGGCCCTTCTCTCTCAGATCGCACCGAAGATCGAGGGGGAGGGCGCCGAGCTGCGTGCGTTGCTCATGGCGTCTCATCTGGTGGGTGTGGCGATGACACGTTATGTGATGAGGGTCTCTCCCATCGCCGATGTCTCCGTAGGCGAGATCGTCGACCTGGTCGCCCCCCGCATCCAGTCATATGTCCACGGCTGATGACGTCGGCTTCGAGTCCGATGTGATCGGACTCGGGGCCAGTCGTCCCCGTTCTGTGGAGGCTGGACGCGCGTCACGCGCGTCCAGCCTCCACAGAACGGAGTGCTGCTCCTCCGCGGTCTGGTGAGAAGACAGACGGCGAAGACCGGCTGATCCTGGGGGACATCCCTGACACGATCAGGGTCGGAAGGGGGGTCTCCCCAATATCGGGATCAGACAATGCCCCATACCTTCGAGATGCATTCGCAATTCGGAGGTGATTCATGCCGATCCTCTCGGCATCCAACGTATCCAAGACCTACCGGTCTGGCTCACTCGAAGTCGAGGCCCTGCGAGGTGTCGACATCGAGGTGGAAGCCGGTGAGATGGTCATCGTCATGGGACCCTCGGGGAACGGGAAGACCACGCTCCTCAACTGTCTCTCGGGTCTCGACGACGTCGACAGCGGCGAAGTCGTGGTCGAGGGCCGATCGATACACGATCTGAGCGATCGGAAGCGGACCCGGCACCGCGCCGAGTCGATGGGCTTCGTGTTCCAGGCCTTCAACCTGATCCCGGTGCTCTCCGCGGTCGAAAACACCGAATTGCCTCTCCTGGTCAATGGTGCGAGGTCCAAGGTGGCGCGTCAACGAGCGGCCGAGATGTTGGAGCGCGTGGGCTTGGGCGACCGGATGAGTCACCGGCCCAACGAGCTCTCGGGTGGAGAGCAGCAGAGAGTCACCATCGCCCGGGCACTCGTCAACTCGCCCTCCATCGTGTGGGCCGACGAGCCCACGGGAAACCTCGATGCCGAGACCGCGGGCTCGGTCCTCGAGCTCCTCGGCGAGGTCAACCGTCAAGGTCAGACAGTCGTCATGGTCACCCACGAAGGGTTCATCGCTGACATGGCCGACCGTCTCGTGCTGATCCGCAACGGAGCAGTCGAATACGACGGACACCCGGCACAGGCGCCACGGCGACTGGAGGCCGTCTGATGTCGCTCTTCGCCTTGGTGATCGCCCTGGCTCTGTTGGTCCCTGCGTTGTGGGTCGCCCGCCGGGGCATGCTCCGACGTCTCGCGTGGAGAAACGTCACCGCCCGGCCCGCTGAAGCAGTGCTGGTGGGCGTCGGCACCATGCTGGGCACGGCGATCATCGTCGCGTCGTTCGTCGTTGGAGACACCGTCGAGTCCGGCGTGGGCAGCGTCGTCGACACGTCGCTCGGGCCCATCGACGAGTCGGTGACCATCGAGGACCCGGTTGCGTTGGCCGACTTGGAGACGGCAATCAGGAGTGCCGACCTCGATGACGTCGACGGCGCCGTCGGTCTTCTGTCGCTTCCGACCGCAGTCACCACCGTTGGTGACGACCCGGTCGGGGAGTCGGGTGTTTGGATCGCCGAAGTCGACTTCGACGAGGCGCGCGCATTCGGCGGCGACACGCCGACAAGCGGGTTCGCCGATGCGGGTCACACACCCGTTCGAGATGAAGCCGTCATCAACTCCAGGATCGCCCGTCAGCTGGGTGTCGAAGCGGGTGATCGATTGACTGTCCACGTGTTCGGATCCTCACTGGACCTCGAAGTCCGTCAGGTGATCGATCGCTACAGCGCGGCCGGCTTCAACTCCGTGTATATCGCTCCCGGCACCATCGAGGGGCTCGTGGCCAATGCGTCGGCCGAGGGCCCACAGCCACGGGCGGAGGTAGTCGTCTCCAATCGTGGCGACTTCGTCACCGGGGCGGAGCTCACGACGTCGGTCGTCGAGGGACTGGAGGCCGTTACCGCCGACTTCGAAGGTGTCGACATCGAGAACCGCAAGGAGAGTGCCCTCGAGCAGGCGGAAGCCGACGGTGTCGAGTTCACGACCCTGTTCAACGGCATCGGGAGCTTCGCCGTCATCGCAGGGATCCTGCTCATCGTCAATCTGTTCGTCATGCTCTCCGAGGAGCGGAAGACCGCACTCGGAATCCTGCGTGCCATCGGGTTCAGCCGTGGACAAGTGGCACGCGCCTTCGCCATTGAGGGAGCGGTCTACTCCGCCACGGCGACCGTCATCGGCGTCGGAGCCGGCATCGGTGTGGGTTGGGTCCTCGTCCAGGCGTTGAAGGCGATCTTCTTCGATGAGAACGACTTCCTGACCATCGGGTTCGATCCCCAGGTGGAGAGTGTGATGCTCGCAGCAGCGATCGGTCTCGGCATCACGATGATCACGATCTGGTTCACCGCTTTCAGGATCTCGAGGTTCAACGTCATCGCGGCCGTCCGCGACTTGCCCCAGCCGCCAAGCGAGAGGGGCAGGGTGCGAGGGGTCGTTCTAGGGGCCCTCGGCATCGTGGCCGGCTCGGCAGTGACGTTTCTCGGGCTCAGTCAGGAGATCCCGTCGGCGGCCATGGCAGGCATACCGGTGATGGCGTTCTCGGCGATCCCGATCCTCCGGCTGTTCACCAGTGAGCGGATCACCGGCCTCATCGCCGGCGGTGCCGCCATGACGTGGGGCATCCTGGTCTTCGCGGTCTACCCGGACGTGATGAGGGAGTCGGACATAGACACGTTCGTCGTGCAGGGTGTGGTGCTGGTCACTGCGGCGGTCGTCATGTCCGCGTCCCTGTCGAGCGTATGGTCACGCATGGTCGACTTGGTGGCCCGTGGTGGTGCCGGGCTTGGCGCCCGGCTCGGGCTCGTCTACCCGCTGGCCCATCGTGGCCGAACCGGGTTGTTGCTTGGGATGTTCTCGCTGGTGATCTTTACGATCACGTTCCTGTCGGTGTTTGCGCAGATGCTCGGCGATCAAACCCGTGGGATCGCAGACGACAGTCGCGCCGGATACGACATCATGGCTGCCTCGGCACGGTTCAACCCTGTGACCGAGGAACAGGTCGACGATGTCGACGGCGTCGGCTCGGTGGCGTCGTTGGCGTTGTCTTGGGCCGAGTTCGAGGTCGAAGGGGAGGACGAGCCCGTTTTCTGGCGAGTCACCGGCTTCGACTCGAGCCTCCTGGAGTTGGGGACGCCGGCACTTTCGGAGCGCGCCGCCGGGTATGAGACCGATCTCGAGGTCTTCCAAGCCGTCATGGCCGATTCGTCCCTGATCGTGATCGACGATTTCTTCCTCGACAACGGTTCGGGGCCCGGTACCGAGCGACACGCCGTGGGCTCCACGGTGACGATGTACACCGAGGACGACATCCCCGTCGACGTCACGATCGCCGGCATCATGTCCAGTGACTGGGTGTTCGCGGGCTCGTACATGAGCGGCGAGTACGTCGAGGCCAACCTGGATGCCCGCGACAGCCGCTTCTACGTCGCGGCCGAGGACGGGGTCGACCCCGAGGTGCTGGCGGGGCGGCTCAACGCGACGTTGCTGGACCACGGGATGGAGGCCGAGACCTTCACCGCGAGTGTCGAGGCCGAGGTGGCCGAGACACTCGGGATCTTCCGTCTCTTCCAGGGGTTCCTCTCCCTGGGTCTGCTGATTGGGATAGCCGGGCTATCCGTCGTGCTGGTTCGAGCCGTCCGCGAGCGCCGTCGTGCCATCGGTGTCCTGCGGGCGCTGGGGACGCAGCCGAAGGTCGTGCGTCGGGCGTTCCTGGTGGAGTCGGCGTTCATTGCAGTGCAAGGTGTCGTGATCGGGGCCGTGCTCGGTCTGGTGACTGCCTATCAGGTGATCGTGAACTCGTCCACGTTTGGCGACGCGAATCTCGACTTCGCCTGGCCGTGGGCCGGTCTCGCGGTGGCGCTTCTCATCCCGACCGCCGCCGCTCTACTGGCAGCGGCGCTTCCGGCGAAACGGGCCTCGGCGATCTCTCCGGCGGTCGCGCTCCGAACCGAATAGAGCCTCGGCGACGTTTGTGCGGTGAGTGCGGCCGAGCCGTTCTCACCGCACGACGGAGCGTGGGCTCAGCCGGAGTGCGCCTCCACGACAGACAACACCTCGGGCATGTCCAGCTCCGGGTAGGGGTCCGGAGTGATCAACCCGAGAATCCTCGACTGTGATCGCGCCGAGACGATCACGCTGTCGGCCCATTTCCCGGCGATGTCGGGGCTCGCCGTTCGGCAGCACTCGGGTGCGGGGCACGTGGATGTCTCGCGGTTGTCGGTCTCGCGCCCCCTGAACCAGCGGGCGTCCTCGAAACGAGTCCCCAGCGTGATCGCGTAGGCCGGGTCGCGCCCCGCTTCGACGTGCGTTGAGCAGAAGTAGGTCCCCTTCGGGGTGTCGGTGTATTGGTAGTGCGTGGCGAACCGGTCACCCGAGTCGAACGTCCGCCGGGTGCCCCAACGTCTGCACAGACGTTGCGTCTCGACACCGCCGTACTCGTCCCGGGGGAGGGGCACTCCGTCGTTGGCGTAGCCCTTCACGACCACGCCCATGTCGTCACTCACCAGCACGTGGGACTTGATGCCCAGATGACGGGTGAGGAGGTTCGCAGTCCGCCATGCCGCCATCTCGTAGGAGAGGTAGAACAACTCCTTCACGTCCTCGGGGTCGATGTCATGGGCTTCCTTCGACACGTGGAGCCGTGCCGCCAATGGATCCTCCGGTGCGAGGACGGCCGCCGCGAAGTATGCGCTTTCCATTCGTTGGCGGAGAAACGTCTCCAGGTCGGGCTCGCTGGTGTGACCGAGGACGAATCCGGCGACGGTCTGGAGCACGGCCTTGCGCGCCTGTCGGGTGCGAAGCTCGTTTCGCTGTGCGATGTAGATGCGTTTGTTCTTGGTGTCGATGATCGACCGCGCGAAAGGTGGCATGTCGTCGATCGGCATCAGCTCGAAACCCACGTTGGCGGTGAGATCGGTCAGATTTCGCGAGGAGAAGGGCCCGTCACCGGGGTAGCCACAGTTCTCCAACGCTTCCCTGGCCGCCGTCTCGATGTCCGCCAGGTAGCCGTTGCGTGAGACGAGATGTTCGTGGACCGCGCCGTTGGCCCGACGCACCTCGTCGGAGCCGGCGCTGGCCAGCGTCGACTTCTCTCTGACCGCGTCGTGAAGCCCGACGATGTGGGCGAGAGTCCGATTGTCGATCTTCGCGGTCGGCTTGATCGTGGGGATGTCGAGCGTCTCGAAGAGACTGGTCTCCTGGGCCCGTATGAGGGCGATCTCGAGAGCATCCCGCCGTGATGGCGGGTTGGGCTCGAGCAGCTCCGAGATGTCGATGTCGAGCGACGCGGCGATCTCCATGACGAGGCTGAGCTTTGGCTCTTTGCGTCCGTTCTCGAGGAGGGACAGATATGGCGCCGGTTTGCCGACGAGGGAGCCCAGTTGATCGAGAGTCAATCCCGATTCTGTGCGGTAGTGACGGATTCGTCTTCCCAGAATGAGCCGATCAGTCGCGTGAGGTTCGGTCATTTCTACTCCTCCGTGAAAGATTGGTCGATCTTGCTACGCTCGTGAGTCGAATGTCAAGCGAATGAACAAGAAACTATCATCTTATGAACCAGTTTGGACAAAACGAGATCGAACGTCAGGTCCTGACCGAGGCGGCCGTCGTCTTCCTGATCGATCTCGAGAACGAGTTCGGCTGGCGGCGGGGCCAACTGCTCGAGAAACGCAACGAGCGACAGGATCGGCTCGAGGCCGGGGAGCGGCCGGACTTCCTCGCGTCGACCACATACGTGCGAGAGGGCGACTGGAAAGTCCCCCCGGTCCACCCTGACCTGGCCGATCGACGGGTCGAGATCACCGGCCCGGTCGATCGAAAGATGATGATCAATGCCCTCAACTCGGGCGCCAAGGTGTTCATGGCCGACTTCGAAGACGCCACCTCACCGACTTGGGACAATCTCCTCGAGGGTCACGTCAACCTGGTGAATGCATACGAGCGGACGCTCGAGCTGAAGACAGACACCAAGCACTACACCCTCGACCCGGAAGTGGCCACGCTCGTCGTACGTCCTCGAGGCTGGCATCTGACCGAGAAGCACTTCCTGGTCGATGGTCATCCGATGTCGGCTTCGCTCTTCGACTTCGGGCTGTACCTGTTCCACGGTGGCCGGGCGGCTCTGGCCAACGGGACGGCGCCCTTCGTCTACCTGCCCAAACTCGAGTCGCATCTCGAAGCCCGTCTCTGGAACGACGTGTTCATCTGGGCCCAGGACCGGCTCGGAATCGAAAGGGGGACGGTCAAGGCCACGGTGCTCATCGAGAACGTGCTTGCCGCCTTCGAGATGGACGAGATCCTCTACGAGCTGCGTGATCACGCCGCCGGGTTGAACGCAGGGAGGTGGGACTACATCTTCAGCGTCATCAAGAAGTTCCGCAACGACTCCGGCTTTGTCCTGCCCGACAGGAGCCAGGTGACCATGACGGTGCCCTTCATGCACGCCTACACCGAGCTTCTCGTGAAGACGTGCCACAAGAGGGGAGCGCATGCGATCGGCGGCATGGCGGCATTCATCCCCAACCGGCGCGATCCCGATGTGACCGAGAAGGCGATTGCGGCCGTGACGGAGGACAAGGCACGTGAGGCGAACGCCGGCTGTGACGGGACCTGGGTGGCCCACCCCGACCTCGTCCCGGTCGCACGGAGCCAGTTCGATCTCGTCCTCGGTGATCGCCCCAACCAACTCGATCGTCAGCGCGACGACGTCGACATCACCGCCGACGATCTGCTGAACCTCGACTTCCCCGGTGAGGTGACCGTCGACGGCGTCCGCACCAACGTGTCGGTCGGCATCAGGTACCTGGCGGCGTGGCTCTCCGGCACCGGTGCGGCCGCAATCGACAACCTCATGGAGGACGTGGCGACCGCCGAGATCTCCCGATCTCAGATCTGGCAATGGGTGCGACACGAAGTCGCGACCACGGACGGCACGCCCATCACCGAGACGTTCGTGAGGTCGATCGCCGACCAGGTCGTGTCCGAGCTCGAGGCCGACCCTGCCTGGGACACGTCCAGTCTCCACGACGCCCGAAAGGTGTTCGAGGAGGTAGCTCTCTCCGACGAATTCGTCGACTTCTTGACCCTTTCCGCATACGAGCACATCAACTAGGAGAACCCGTGACACATCTGGACCAGGAAGCAGCAAGACTCGCCGAGGAGTGGGCGAACAGCCCCCGTTGGGATGGGGTCGCCCGTGACTACACGGCCGAGGACGTCGTCCGTCTCCGGGGCAGCATCAGAGAGCAGCACACGCTTGCCTATCGCATGGCGGAGAAGTTGTGGGATCTCCTCCACGCCGAGGACTACGTCAACGCCCTCGGTGCCCTCAGCGGAGGCCAGGCGGTGCAGATGGTCAAGGCCGGGCTGAGGTCGATCTATCTCTCCGGGTGGCAGGTTGCGGGTGATGGCAACCTGGCAGGTGAGGTCTACCCGGACCAGTCCCTGTATCCCGCCAACTCGGCGCCGGCAATGGTGAAGCGGATCAACAACGCCCTACGTCGCGCCGACCAGATCCACTGGGCCGAGGGTGACACCGACATCGACTGGTTTGTCCCCATCGTCGCCGACGGTGAGGCCGGCTTCGGGGGCGCTCTCAACGTCTTCGAGATCACCAAGGCCTTCATCCAGGCGGGAGCCGCCGGGGTGCACCTGGAAGATCAGTTGGCCGCCGAGAAGAAATGCGGCCACATGGGCGGCAAGGTGCTCGTGCCCACGAGTCAGCACATTCGCACCCTCCAGTCGGCCCGACTCGCCGCGGACGTCATGGGTGTCCCGACGGTCGTCGTCGCCCGCACCGACGCCAACTCGGCGACATTGCTCACCTCCGACGTCGATCCCCGCGACCGGGAGTTCATAGTGGGGGAAAGGACCGCAGAAGGCTTCCATCAGGTGAGTGGCGGGCTCGACTCGGCAATCGCCCGCGGACTCTCCTACGCACCGTATTGCGACCTGATCTGGTGTGAGACAGCCAAGCCAGACCTCGAAGAGGCACGTCGCTTCGCCGATGCGATCCACTCCGAGTACCCACACAAGATGCTGGCGTACAACTGCTCGCCATCGTTCAACTGGAGCGCCCACCTGGACACGGACACCATCTCTCGCTTCCAAAAGGAGCTGGGGGCGATGGGGTATCGCTACCAGTTCATCACACTCGCCGGGTTCCACGCTCTCAACGAGTCGATGTTTCAGTTGGCCAGTGGATACGCCGAGACCGGCATGCCCGCATACGTCGAGCTCCAGGAGCGCGAGTTCGCCGCGGAGAGCCGTGGCTACACGGCCACCAAGCACCAACGCGAGGTCGGAGCCGGCTACTTCGATCTGGTCAGCCAGGCGGTCTCGGGTGGTGAGTCCTCGACGCTCGCCTTGAAGGGGTCGACGGAAGAGGATCAGTTCTAGCTCGCTTCGCTCGCAGTACTGAGTACTGAGTACTCGGTACCTGGTACCGAGTACCTTCTCGTGCATGAGCGAGCGCCCCACGACGACATGGCACAAGGTGGCCGACCTCGACGAGCTTCCCGAAGGCCGGGTGAAGACCGTCACGGTGGGGAGACGATGGCTCGCTCTCACTCATCACCAGGGCTCCTACGGCGTCCTCGACAATCGCTGCCCGCACCAGGGAGGGCCACTCGGGGAGGGATCGATAGAGAAGGGATGGCTGCGCTGCCCGTGGCACGGCTACGACTACAACCCCCTCGACGGATCGCCTCCAGCGGGCTTCGACGACGCCCCGACCTGCTTCCAGACCGAGGTGAGAGAGGACGGGGTCTACGTGGCACTGCCACCCGAGAGCGAGAGGGTGCGGACCGTTAGCGACGTTCTCGTGGAGACGATGGTGAACTGGGGGGTGACCCACGTCTTCGGGATGGTGGGTCACTCCAATCTCGGGTTCTCCGACGCCATGAGGGAGGCCGAGGAGAGAGGTGATTTGACCTTTGTCGGGGTGCGGCATGAAGGCGCTGCCTCGTTCGCGGCGAGTGCGTACGGCAAGGTCACCGGTGAGCTCGCGGCCTGCTTCGGCATTGCCGGGCCCGGCTCCACGAACCTGATGACAGGCCTCTACGACGCCAAGGTCGACCGGGCGCCCGTGCTGGCCATCTCGGGACAGGTCCCGTCGAAGGTGAAGGGGAGAGGAGCCTTCCAGGACCTCGACCTCGAGGCAGCCTTCTCCGACGTCGCCCGATACTCAGAGACCGTCCTGCCCGGTGGCGACTATGCCGAGCTGATGAACATGGCGTGCAAGCACTCCCTGGTGGAACGTGACGTCACCCACCTGATGCTGCCCGACGAGGTGCAGGTGATCCCGAGCGACACGCTTCCGGGACAGCGCGAAGGGCGGATCTCGTCGCGCGCCATCGCCCCTCCCGACGACGTGCTCGATGCCGCGGTCCGGCAGATATCCCAAGCCGAGCGTCCCCTCTTCATCGTGGGGGCTGGGGCGCGCCACGACATGGGGCCGATCGTCGACTGCGCCGAGAAGATGGGGATCCCGGTCGTCACCACATTCAAGGCCAAAGGGCAGATCCCCGACACACACCCACTCGGGTGTGGCGTTCTCGGCCGAAGTGGCACACCGGTTGCTTCGTGGTTCATGAACGAGAGCGATCTGCTCGTCGTCTTCGGCGCGTCGTTCTCCAACCACACCGGCATCGCCGACTACAAGCCCACCATCCAGGTCGATTCTGACCCGCTGGCCCTCGGCCGGTTTCATCCTGTGGACATCCCGGTCCAAGGCGATGTCGGAGTCACCGCCCGGCTCTTCGCCGAGCGGATGCCCGCAGACACCATGTTCAGCGACCGGTCGAACGAGGTCGCCGAACGATGGGGTATCTGGCGCGAGGAGAAGAAGAGCCGTCGCGCTGACGATTCCGGCGAAGGCGTCAACTCCGCGGCCATCTTCGACAGCCTCAGCCGGCTAGCCCCGCCTGACGCGGCGATGGCCGTGGACGTGGGCAACAACACCTACTCCTTCGGCCGGTACTTCGAAGCCGAGCGGCAGTCGATCGTCATGTCCGGCTATCTCGGCTCGATCGGCTTCGCGTTCCCCGCGGCGATGGGGCTGTGGGCGGCAGTCGGTGGGGAGCGCCAGGTCATCGCGGTTGCCGGTGACGGCGGGTTCGGGCAATACGCCATGGAGTTCAACACCGCGGTGAAGCACGACATGGACATCACGTTGATCCTCCTCGTGAACGACGAATTGGGGAAGATCAGCAAGGAACAGCGTGGAGTGGCGTTCGACGTGTGGCAGACGGAGCTGACCAATCCAGACTTCGCGGAGTTCGCCCGCAACTGCGGGGGATTCGGGGTCAGAGTGGGCAAGGTCGATGAGCTCGACGACGGAGTCAGTGCCGGTCTGGCCCATCGCGGCCCGGCAATCGTCCAGATCGACGCCGATCCGTTGCTCGTCTAGGCAGCCCTAGGCTCCGAGCATGAAGAAGCGACCACTTGGCTCATCGCAACTCGAGTTGAGCGTGCTTGGTCTCGGCACGATGACGTTCGGCGCGGAGGCGGACGAGGCGACGTCCCACGCGATCCTCGACCACTACACCGAGGCCGGGGGCCGTTTCGTGGACACCGCAGACGTGTACTCCCGCGGTGTCTCCGAGGAGATCATCGGCCGATGGCTGGCGCGGACGTCGGTCGAGGGGATCGTTCTGGCCACGAAGGCGCGATTCCCGATGGGCGACGGACCCGACGACGTCGGGGCGGGTCGCAAGCACCTGGTCAAGGCACTCGACGCAAGCCTGGGCCGTCTCGGCGTCGAGACAATCGACCTCTACCAGATCCACGCTTGGGACCCGGACACGCCGCTAGAGGAGACGCTGGAGACTCTGAGCGATTTCGTGACCGCCGGGAAGGTCCGCCACGTGGGTGTGTCCAACTTCCTCGGATGGCACCTGGAGAGAGCCACACAGCTCGCCGACCGCAACGATTGGCCCCGGGTCGTCTCGCTACAGCCGCAGTACAGCCTCCTGGCCCGGGAGATCGAGCTAGACGTGCTCCCATTGGCCCTGGAGCTGGGCGTCGGCATCCTCCCGTGGAGCCCTCTCGGCGGAGGCTGGCTGACCGGCAAGTACACCGCGAGCCAACGACCCACCGGCGCCACACGGCTCGGTGAGAACCCCACTCGGGGAGTCGAGGCCTACGACCTGCGCAACAACCAGCAGACATGGGATGTCGTCGACGCAGTGGAGAAGATCGCGGGCGATCATGACGTCGTGATGAGCCAGGTGGCCCTCAACTGGCTGCGTGCCAGGCCGGGGGTGACGTCGGTATTGCTCGGCTGTCGAAACGTGACCCAACTCGATCAGAATCTCGGATGCCTGGAATGGGACCTGGCGGACAGCGAGATGGACGAGCTGAACCGTGTCAGCGCACCGGGCATCCCGGCCTATCCGCACGGATTCCTCGAGACGCTGGCAAACGTCGGCTCCTGGTCAGATCTCGCGACTCGAGCCGAGCCGCCCCTCTGAGGCGCCGCACTCCGTTGGATCGCCCGGGCGCCCCGGTACCATGACGGCCCGGACATGAACCGGCATCGGCTTCGGAGGGACCCCCAATGAGCATCGTCCACGTCGTGGGCACCGGCACGATCGGTGAGCCTCTCATCGGTCTCCTGGCAGACGACAAGGAGCAATTCGGCATCGACGAGGTGACGTTTCACAAGAGGACGCCCCTCGTCAGCGAGAAGGCCAAGGTCGAGGATCTGGTCCGCCGGGGCGCGATCCTCGCCGTGGACGAGGATCGCCGGTCGACATTCGAGGAGCTGGGCCACACCCCGAAGTACGGGACCATGGAGGCCATTGAGCGGGCGACTGTGGTCATCGACTGCACTCCGGTCGGAAACCAGATGAAAGAGGACATCTACAAGGACGTGACCGGGCCGATCGGGTTCATGGCCCAGGGCTCGGAGTACGGATTCGGGAAGATGTACGCCCGGGGCATCAACGACGAGGCGCTCGTCCGGGGAGAGGACAAGTTCCTCCAGATCGTGAGCTGCAACACGCACAACATCTCGGTGTTGATCAAGGCGCTGGCGATGGACCTGGACGGGACCAACCACCTCGAGAACGGTCGTTTCCTGTGTATGCGACGCGCCAACGACATCAGTCAGGACACCGGGTTCATCGCGAGCCCGGTGGTCGGAGGTCATGGCGACGAGCGGTTCGGCACGCATCATGCCCGGGACGCCCACGACCTCTTCACCACACTCGGCTATGACCTCAACATCCATTCGTCGGCGATCAAGCTCAACACCCAGTACATGCACTCACTGCATTTCTCCCTGACCCTCGACCGGGAGATCGACATGGACGAGATCCGGGATCGTCTCGACGCCAATACGAGAGTTGCCGTGACCCACAAGCAGTCGGCCAACCAGGTGTTCTCATTTGGGCGGGACCACGGCTACTACGGGCGGATCATGAGCCAGGCGGTGGTTTCGCTCGAGACTCTGGCAGTTCGCAACGGCAACGAGATCGTCGGGTTCTCCTTCACCCCTCAGGACGGCAACCCCCTCCTATCGACGGTCGCGGCCATTCTCTGGTACCTGGACCCGGAGACCCGTGACGACCGCATCGACGTCCTCCGCAGGTACTTGTTCCCCGAGATCTGACCGGGCTTTCTGATGGAGCAGAAGACGTTGGAGTTCGCCGCTGAGGCAATCACGGCGATTGGCCGGCTCGACGTCGCCACGGCCCGGATGTCGATTGGCCAGGCCTTCGCAGCGGACAGACAGCTCGGTGCCCTCGCCGACGCCGTCTATCTCGCCTGTGCGGAGATCGAGGAGGAGTCCGGGGTGAGCACATCGACGTGGAACACGTTGGCCGATGCCGTCGCCTCCGACGAGCTGCTTGCCGTCATCGAGTCCACCC
>JASFVB010000002.1:0-40327 GCA_050050035.1 Acidimicrobiia bacterium
AATCCGTCGGTTGCAGGTTCAAATCCTGCCGGGCCCACGCGGACTGTCCGCTGCTCTGCCGCGTCCTCGCAGTGTTGACTCGTGATGGCCGTCGGTTGCAGGTTCGAATCCTGCCGGGCCCACGCGGACTGTCCGCTGCTCTGCCGCGTCCTCGCTGTGTTGACTCGGCCTACCCGACAGGCAGACACCGTTGGGTGTCTACATTGCGTGGGGTGCCGACAGAATCCACTCTCCTGGTGTTCTCCGGTGTCGCGCTGGTGCTTCTGCTGGTTCCGGGGCCCGCAGTCATCTACATCACGACGACGGCGGCTACCCATGGCCGTCGCGCCGGGTTCATCTCTGTCGCTGGCATTCACCTCGGCACCTTCGTTCACATCGGCGCGGCGGTGCTCGGCCTGTCGGCGATCGTCGTGACCTCTGCGACCGCGTTCACGGCGGTGAAGCTGGCAGGTGCGGTGTACTTGGTCGTGGTCGGCGCGCGGATGATGCTGGGGCGTCAGGCAGGGAAGACACGACAGACCCGGTCCGGGTCCAGCGATCGACGGTTGTTCTTGCGCGGGTTTCTCGTGAACGTCCTCAATCCCAAGACGGCGGTGTTCTTCCTCGCCTTCGTCCCGCAGTTCGTCGACGTGAGCGCGGGTAGTGCCACCACCCAGCTGCTCATACTGGGCCTGGCATTCGTCACGCTCGGCCTGGTGACGGATGGGATATATGCGCTCGTGGCCGGTTGGGCGGGTCCCAAGGTCCTCGGCTCGGCCGGACTGCTCCGACGCAAGGACCAGATAGCCGGAGCCATCTACGTTGGTCTTGGGGTCACGACGGCAGTGACTGGCTCGGGCGAGTGATTCGAGATAGCGGGGCCGACCCCGCGCGGGTAATGTCCGGCCACCGTTCGACGTAGGAGGTAACAGATGGGGTTCCTTGACTTCTTCTGGCTCATGTTGTGGTTCTTCCTGTGGATCATCTGGATCTGGCTCTTGATCAAGGTGTTCGCAGACATCTTCCGTTCCGACGTGTCGGGTTGGGCGAAGGCCGGCTGGATGGTCTTTGTGCTGATCCTTCCCTATCTGGGTGTCTTCGTGTATCTGATAACCCAGGGCAAGGCCATGGCCGAGCGGGACGTCGCCACGGCGCAGGCCATCGAGAAGGCACAGCGTGACTACATCAAGGACGCAGCCGGTACCGGGGGAGGCGGAGTGGCCTCCGAGCTGGAGAAGCTGGCAGGTCTGAGAGACAAGGGAGTCCTCAGCGCAGAAGAGTTCGAGGCCCAGAAGGCGAAGCTGTTGGCGTAGACGCTGGCGCACCTCTGTCTGAGGGCAATTCGGGATGGCGGCCGAGCAGGACAAGCAGCTCGCTCTGGGAGCATCAGACCGGATCGAGCTGCTCGCGACCATCGTGATGGCTGCGGCCGCCATTCTCACGGCCTGGGCTGCGTTTCAAAGCTCCAAATGGAGCGGTGTCCAGGCCATCGAGTACTCCAGCGCGAACGCGGCCCGGATCGAATCGACGAGGCTCGACACACAGGCCGGCCAGCTCACCTCGATCGACGTCGACGTGTTCCTGTCTTGGCTCGAGGCCGTGCAATCCGAGCTAGACCGGGGGTTGGAGGTCGTCACGGACGACGGCTATGTGCCGCTGGAAGGCACGTTGTCCGCCTTCTTCTATGAGCGAATGCGTGACGAGTTCAGACCGGCCCTCGACACCTGGTTGGCCGACAGGCCATTGCTCAACCCCGATGCCCCGGCGACACCGTTCGACACCGGGGAGTACGAGCTGGAAGCGGCGCGGGCAGCGGACGACAAACTCAGCGAAGCCAGTGAGCACACTTCGCTGGCACTCGATGCAAATCAGAACTCCGACAGCCACGTCCTGGTGGCCGTTGCGCTCGCGCTCGCCATCTTCTTCGCCGGTGTCAGCTCGAAGCTGGAAGCACGTCGCAATCGATGGATCGCGATAGCCCTGGCCACTCTGATCTTCCTGGGTGCTGCCGCGACTCTGGCCGCCCTGCCCAAGGTCTCGCCCTTCTAGCTCGGCGGACCATCGTCGAGGTCTGACCTGCGTCTCTCGACCGTTCTGGCGACCAGGAAGTTGAGGAACGCGAGTATGAAGCCGACCCCGGTCAGGATCAGGATGATGGTGAACCCGCGGGACAACGGGCTCGACGGTGCGAAGTCCCCGTAGCCGACGGTGGTGAGGGTGACGACGGTGAAGTAGAGGGAATCCAAGACACTCCATCGTTCCACCCAGGTGTAGAAGACGGTGCTGAAGGCGAATATCGTCAGAATCCCCAGCAGCATCCGACGCCCAAGAGGGCTGCCCCACAACTCGCGCAACGTTGCCAGGACCTCACGGATCATCGATCGACACCTCTCTTCTGGCGTGGCTCTCGTCGTGTCCGGGGATGTAGAGGTCGGGTTCGATGTAGATCTGCATCTCTAGTGGGACCGACCCGCGAAGTGCTGCCTCGACCTCGTCGATGGCCACGGTGAGCTGGGGGTTCGTGAGAGAACGGTCGAATTCGATCTTGCCGGCTACCAACAGTTCCTCGGGGCCGAGATGTTGAGTGCGGAGGTCGATCACCCTGGAGACGGTACCGACGCCGGCAACCGCGGCCCACATGGCGGAGACATGTTCCTGCGTGGCGGCCTCACCGATCAAGAGCGACTTCATCTCGATCGTCAACACCACCGAGATCGATATGAGCAGAATGCCAATCGAGAGCGTGCCCAGCCCGTCCCAAAGTGTGTCGCCGGTGACGGCCGTCAGCCCGACCCCGCCCAGAGCGAGGACCAACCCGATGAGCGCCCCAGCATCCTCCAACAGGACCACTGGAAGCTCAGGTGTCCGGGACGACCTGACGAATCTCCACCACGACCGGGAGCCCTTGACCTGTCTCGCCGTCACCACCGCCGTGTGGAAGCTCCATGCCTCGGCGGCGATGGCGAACAGGAGCACGCCTATGGCCCATCCCACGGATTCGATCTCGTGAGGATGCCGGATCTTCTCGATGCCCTCGTACATCGAGAAGAGCCCACCCAGGGCGAAGAGGACCATCGCCACGACGAATGCCCAGAAGTAGCGCTCACGACCAAAGCCGAACTGATGCCTGTCGTCGGCGATCCTTCTCGCCCGATGCCCGCCAATCAGCAACAGCCCTTGGTTCGAGGTGTCGGCCACCGAGTGGATCGACTCTGCGAGCATCGATGCCGAGCCTGTCACGACATATGCGACCAATTTCGCGACCGCGATTCCCGCATTCGCGGCCATTGCCGCGAAGATCGCCCGAGTACTGCCGCCAGCCGCCATGACGGCAGTATGGCCCATTGCCGAGTTGGATAGGTTGAGCCCGTGAACCAGAACGGAAGAAGCGTCGTAGTCGTCGCCAACCGGCTTCCGGTGACCTTCAGCGACGAGACAGGGGAGTGGAGTACGAGCCCCGGAGGGCTCGTTTCCGCGCTCACTCCGATCCTGCAGAGGACGCACGGCAGCTGGGTAGGCTGGAGTGGGGTTGCGGGCCAGGACTTCGAACCCTTCTCTCACAATGGCATCAGACAGGTGCCGGTCACCCTGGAGCAGAAGGACTACGAGGAGTTCTACGTCGGCTTCTGCAACGGGACACTTTGGCCGCTCTACCACGACGCCGTGCGGGCCCCGCAGTTTCATCGTCATTGGTGGCGTCCCTACTACGCCATCAACGAGCGATTCGCCGTGGTAGCGGCTGCGACGCTGACCCCCGACGACATCGCCTGGGTGCAGGACTATCAACTCCAGTTGGTTCCGCGGATGATCCGGACTCTGACAAAGGTGCACAGGATCGGCTTCTATCTGCACATACCGTTCCCACCGATGGAGCTTTTCGCCAAGCTGCCGTGGCGGAGACGGGTCCTGGAAGGTCTCCTTGGAGCGGACGTGCTCGCATTCCAGTCGAGGACCAGTCGACGCAACTTCGCCTATGCGGCGCGAGAGCTGGCCGGGGCAGGTGGCACGTCAACCCGACTCGAATGGGATGGGCGGGAGATCGCGCTCCAAGTCGCTCCGATCGGGATTGACACCTCCGCCTTCGAGGACCTCGCCAAGTCGGAGGAGACAGCGACGGCAGCCAGGAAGATCCGGGCACGTCTCGGCGCTCCAGAGACCGTCATCCTGGGTGTCGACCGGCTCGACTACACCAAGGGCATCGATTTGAGGATGCGGGCACTCAAGACGCTCCTGGATCGTCGCCCGGATCTGGTGGGCAAGGTCTCATTCGTGCAGATCGCGGTCCCGAGCCGGGAGGATGTCGAGGAGTACAAGCTGATGAGAGGTCGGATCGACGGTCTCGTCGGCCGGATCAACGGTGACTTCGGCGAGGTGGGGCGGCCACCGATTCACTATCTCTACCGGAGCGTGCCGTTGGAGGAGCTCGTCGCCTACTACCGAGCCGCCGACGTGATGTTCGTGACACCGCTTCGCGACGGGATGAACCTCGTGGCCAAGGAGTACGTGGCGACTCGTTTCGACGACACCGGTTCCCTGATCCTGTCTGAGTTCGCCGGGGCCGCCGAACACATGAGGCAGGCACACATAGTCAATCCCTACGACCTGGACGGGCTTGCCAAGACACTCGAGCAGGCGATCGACGGCTCGGACGGCGTCGGGACGCATATGCGGGCCCTTCGACGCTCCGTGCGTTCGCACGACGTCTTTTGGTGGGCCGATCGGTGTCTGGGGGCTCTCGACCTTTGAGTCTCCGGGAGGCAGTCGATGAGCTGATGGCTCGGGACCGGGTTCTGGTGGGAACCGACTTCGACGGAGTGGTCGCGCCCTTGGTCCAGACTCCCGACGAGTCGGTGCCGGACCCCCGTGCAATGGCGCTGTTGGCCGGTTTGGGTGGTCGGAGAGGTGTTCAGGTCGCTGTGGTCTCGGGTCGAGCTCGCGACGACCTCGCAGTTCGTCTCGGTGAGCTGCCGGGTGCGATCCTGGTGGGAGAGCATGGCAACGACATGGGGCAGGTCGTCGAGATTCCCCAGGTACTTGGCGAGGCGCGTCGGTTCATCCACGAGCTGCATGGCAACATGCCGGAGGCGACCGTCGAGGACAAGCGGATGTCGGTGACCTTTCACACCCGCAACCTCGACAATCGGCGAAGTGCGGCGGCGAGTAGCGCCATTCGGGATTGGGTCGGCGGTCGCCGGGGCATAGCGCTTCTGGAAGGCAAGGAGGTGTGCGAGCTCACGGTGGCGACGCGCACCAAGGGCGATGCGATGCGAGACCTGGCCAAAGACGTCGACGGTGTCGCCTACCTCGGCGACGACTTGACCGACGAGACGGTGTTCGAGTGGCTGCGGCCCACAGACGTCGGAATCAAGGTCGGCCCCGGCGAGACGGCCGCCGAATACCGGGTTGGCGACGTGTCGGGCGTGGTCGAGGTGCTCGAGTGGATGACGTCGGCTCGAGTGAGAGTCGAAGCAGGGATCGTTGATGGTTGAGCAGAGAGGTCGTCTCGACGGCATCCTGGGAACGGATCAGTACCAACTCACCATGGCACAGGTCTACTGGAAGGAGGGCCTGGCCGAGAGACCCGCCCAGTTCGACTACTTCTTCCGGAGATACCCCGACTACGGGACACACCAGGCGGGCTATTGCGTCACAGGCGGCCTCGGATGGCTCCTCGAGTGGATGGAGAACGTTCGTTTCGAGAAGGCCGACCTGGAGTTGCTCGGTGACCAAGAGACGTCTCAGGGGGAAAGACGCTTCGACTCGGGATTCCTGGACTGGCTCGCCGACCATGGCGATCTGTCCGGAATCGACGTCGAAGCGGTACCCGAGGGTCGCGTCGTCCATGCCCATGCGCCGATTGCGACCGTTCGCGGTCCCATCGCCATGACACAGATCCTCGAGACGCCGTTTCTCAACAGAATGAACTACCCGACCCTCATCGCGACCAAGGCGGCCCGTGTGACGGACGCTGCGCGCGGCCGCAACGTGCTCGAGTTCGGGATGCGCAGGGGACCCGAATCCGGTGCCCATGCTGGAGGAAGGGCGGCACTGGTGGGGGGAGCCGATTTCTCGTCGAACGTCGCTCTCTCGCATCTGCTGGGGCTCGACCCGAAGGGGACACACGGCCACTCGATGGTGCAGGCGTTCATGGCCCTCGGCGACTCCGAGCTCGAGGCGTTCAGGAGGTACGCGGCCATCTATCCGGACGAATGCATCCTCCTGGTCGACACCATCGACGTCGAGCGGTCGGGTGTGCCGAACGCCATCGCCGTCTTCACCGAGCTCAGGGCCTCGGGACACCAGCCGGTAGGCATAAGGATCGACTCTGGAGACCTGGCCTACATGGCGATCCAGGCGGCGCTGCTTCTCGACGAGGCCGGATTCGAGGACGTGGCGATAGTCCTGTCCTCGGACCTGGATGAGCTGGTGATCTGGCAGATACTGTCCCAGCTGGAGACGGAGGCGCCCCGTTACGGGCTCGACCCCGATTCGCTCGTGGCACGTCTCACGTTCGGCGTGGGGACACGGCTCATCACCTCTCACGGCGATTCCGCCCTTGGAGGCGTCTACAAGCTCGTGGCCATCGACGACGCAAGAGGCACGATGCGTCCGGCCCTGAAGATCTCGGAGAACACCGAGAAGATGGCCGTTCCCGGGGACAAGCGGGTGTTGCGGCTGTACGACGACCGGGGGCTGGCGACCGCTGACATCGTGGCCGCGGGTGACGAGGACCCGCTGGTAGCGGAGAGGCTGGAGCTGTTCCATCCGCACCGCGAGGCGCATCGTGTGCTCGAGACCTCCTCTCTGTCCGGCTCGGAGGATCTGCTTCGGCCGGTGTTCACGGATGGGAGGCGTGCGGATGGTGCGCCTGGTCTGGACGAGCTCCGTGAACGACGGCGCCGGGACCTGGAACGGCTCGATCCTGGTGTGCGACGGTTGGTCAACCCCCACATCTATCACGTCTCACTGACCCGTCGCGTGAAGGAGCTCCAGAGCAGGCTGGTGGGCGAGCTAGGTCACGACGACGCCGGCTGAGACCAACTCCGCAACCGCGCGTGCTCCGTCCCCTGCCTTCAGCCCGACCGCTCGTGTGCCGTCGGCGAGGAGGATTGTCTCGAACCGTTTCACCGCATCGAGTGCTGTCTCCTTGACGCAGTAGTCCAGCGCGAGACCGACCACTACCACTCGGTCGATGCCGTCGAGCTGTTCGAACAGACCGGTGGAGCCGGTCTCTCCCGTGAGAGGGTCGCGGAGACTGAACGCCGAGTAGCCGTCTTCACCTTCCGTCCCTTTCTTGATGACGATGGCGTCATCGGCGACGTCGAGGTCCGGGTGGAACTCAGCTCCGAGCGTGTCCCTGACGCAATGCACCGGCCAGATGCCGCCCTCGGTGACGAAGTGCGGAGTCGACGGCGGATGCCAATCCTGGCTGTAGACGAGCCGGGCTCCGGCGGATAGCGCCTCAGTGATCTGCTCGTTGACGTATGGGACCACGTCTTCGCCGGACGGAACGTACAGAGAGCCTGTCGGATCGGCGAAGTCGTTCTGTACATCGACGACAATCAGAGCGGTCGACGAGTTGTAAGTCATGCACTCAAAGCTAGCTCTAGGCTGGCCGACCGTGGATCAGCCGGCACAGCTCCAGCCCTGGAAGCTGGTCGTCATAGGGCTTGGAGCCGGTCTGGTGGGAGGAGGCCTGGGAGTCGGCGGCGGAATCGTCCTCGTTCCAATGCTGTTGGCCGTGGGGGCTCAACGACATCGAGCGCACGCCACTTCGCTTGCCGCCATCGTCCTGATAGCCGTATCGGGAGCCGTGTCATTCGGCGTATCCGGCGAGCTCGACATCGTCCTCGGCATCACGATCGGCGTCGGCGGTGTGGTCGGGTCGACGGTTGGGGCGTCGGTGATGCATCGGGCGAGCGCTCGCACTCTGACCGTCGTCTTCGCCGTGGTTCTCCTGGTGGCGGGGATTCGACTCATCGCAGGCGCCGATCCAGTGGCCGGCACCTCGGGATTGTCCAACGCCGGTGAGACGGCCATCGCCCTGGGAGTCGGTGTCGTCGCCGGCTTCTTCGCAGGGCTGGCCGGAATCGGTGGCGGTGTGGTGATCGTCCCGTCGGCCGTGCTTCTCTTGGGTCTCGAGCAACACGAGGCCCAAGGCACGTCCCTGGTCGCCATCGTCTTGACCGCTCTCGCCGGCTCGTATGTGAACTTCAGAAACCAAAGAGTCCGCCCAATGGACGGACTCATGGTCGGGGTCGGCGGTGTCGTCGGTGCGTTGACCGGTGCGCGTGTTGCCCTTGGAGTCGAGGCACGCACCTTGTCGCTCGTATTCGGCTTCCTGGTGTTGTTCGTCGCGCTTCGGTCGTTGTACCGCGTCTACCGCCAACCGGCCGTCTAGCTCGACTGCGACTCCTCTGAGTCCTCGTCTGACCGTCTGGCCCGCCAAACGAGCGGAGCCAGCACTGCGACGCCGACTGCGATGAACAGGAGTGGCCACACCCACGCGCTGGCGTCGGTGAACGCATCGATGATGTCACTCGGCTCCGGCAACACCAGGAAGGCGAGACCGATGCCCGTGGCCACCGCTCCCGTGATGAATGACAGAGCGTCGAAATCGTGCAGTTTCATGTCAGTGACCTTTCTCTAGCGCCCGATGTCGATATTGCCGAGATCGACATGGGCATCGAGGAACACGGTGCCGTCCTCGCCCGGTGTGTCCCAGTCGAGGGTTGGGTTGCCAAGACCGCCGGTGGATCGCCCCGGCTCGGAGACCATGCCGATGTCGACACTTGCCGAACCGACTATGCCCACGCCAACGGGGACGAACACCTCGAGGTTGCCGGCGTCGACGCTGGCATCGATGACGACCTCCTGACCATCCCAGGGCAGGGAGCGGAGATCGATTGTCAGCTCGCCGACATCGATGGCGTATTGCGTCTCCAACTCCGTGAAGCTGGCCGGGCGAATCGTTTGATCGAAGTCATCGGAGCTCCAGTCGTATTCGAAGACCGGCGAGAAGACCAGTGTCGGCACGAGAATCGCTCCGACGAGGATCAGCCAGCGGGCCCGGCCTGCCACCGACCCAACCAGCAAGCCGACCCCGAGGATCGTCACCGACAAGGCCACGTAGTGTCTGGGATGGGCCTCGATGGGCAGAGACTCGATGTTGTCGAGAATCGCCAGCACTCCGAGGCC
The DNA here is from genome assembly GCA_050050035.1 of Acidimicrobiia bacterium. Classification (GTDB taxonomy): domain Bacteria; phylum Actinomycetota; class Acidimicrobiia; order Spongiisociales; family ZC4RG35; genus JANQRA01. Next base: position 9,178 of record JASFVB010000002.1, read on the forward strand.
GAGCATGACGAAACCGACCGTCAGACGACCCAGGATCGAGCTCTCACGCGTTCTCGCCGGCGGGAGCTCGGGCGGCGACGATGCGGGAGGTGGCGGAGGCTGTGGAGGTGACGGTATCCCGCCTGCGGGGGAGTCGCCCGCGGGTGTCTTCTCCATGTCGGTTGTGGTTGTCTGCGTGGATGTCATTCGTTGAACTCCCTCCTTTGACTCCGGGCTGTCGTCGGCCTTCGACTCGCCGGGCAGGTACCCGAGGTAGAGGAGTAGGCCGATGACGAGGAGCGCGGCGGCCCAGATGACCTCACCGGAGAGGATCGTGAAGTTGGACAACACGATGATCCCGGCGATCACGATGAAGCCGATCCCGATCCACGAGCGGGAGCTCGAGGCTCCACCGAAGAATCTCTCTGCGGGCGACTCGGTCTCGTCCTCGGATCGAATGAATGCCCATCCGGCCGCGTAGAGCACGACACCAAACCCTCCGAAGAACGCCGTGACCACGAAGAAGACCCTGACGATCCAATCCGCGATCCCGAAGTTGTCGGCCACGCCCTTGGCGACGCCGGCGAGTATTCGACCCTCGCGAGGTCGTATCAGCTGTTTGCTGCGTTGCTGCCACCCGGACTGGTCCTTGGTGGCACCTTCTGTCTGTTCCATGATCTCGATTAGGCCACAGAGACCGTCAGATGTGAATCGGTGACGACCCTGAACTCACCCTGAGTCGGGTCAGGGGGGTTCCCCATTGTCGTTTGTGCCGGATGAAGGCATCATTCGCATGTGAGCTCGGTCACACGCGCCCGCGCCTTCTATCCGCATCGGCGGAGAACCGATCGCGTCATCGCCGGTGTTGCGGGCGGCATCTCCGACGAGTTGGGCGTCCGAGACGGCTATGTGCGGGCGGCTTTTCTCACCCTCACCGTTGTCTGGGGTCTGGGCGTCGTCCTCTATTTGCTCTATTGGCTCATCACTTTCGAGCGCGTGGACGACGTCGAGGTGATTGAGGTCGACAATCGGGAGGCTGCCGGTCTCGGGCTGGCCTTCATGGGCTTTCTATTCATGCTCGGGGCATTGGGGGCCTGGCCCCACCCCTTTCTCGTCCTGACCGCCTTCACGCTCTCGTTCGGCACGGCTGCAATCACCGATCCTGCCAGCCCGGGCCCCTTTGCCGCGCTCATGAACCCGGCTGTCGAGAAGGTGAGTCGCGTGCGCCTGCTCTTGGGTGCTGCGCTTCTCGTGGCGGGGATCATCATGTTCTCGACGGCGGTGGGCCAGGTCTTCGAGGGCGGAGTCGTGTTCCTGGCCATCTTCCTCACCGGTCTTGGCGTCACGATTGCGTTCGGGCCTTGGGTGCGGCGTCTGCTCACCGACCTCAGCGCGGAACGGAACGAGCGAATCAGACAAGAGGAGCGAGCCGAGGTCGCTGCTCACCTCCACGATTCGGTGCTGCAAACGCTGGCACTCATTCAACGTGCCGACGATCCGCACCGAATGGCCATCCTGGCTCGCCATCAGGAATCCGAGTTGCGGGACTGGCTGTACGGGACGGTCCCTCTCGAGGGCGTCGACCTCGTATCGACCGCTCTCAAACGGGCGGCTACGAAGGTCGAGAAGGACTTCCAGATACCGATTGACGTTGTCACTGTCGGGGACCAACCGATTGGTGATCGTGAGAGGGCCCTCGTGGCCGCGGCAACCGAGGCCCTGGTGAATGCGGCCAAGCACTCTGGTGCGGGGCGAATGTCGCTGTACGCAGAGGCAGACGAAGACATGCTCGAGGTGATCGTCACCGACCAGGGCAAGGGCTTCGACGCAGACGCCGTCCCGACCGATCGCAAAGGCATCTCCGAGTCGATCCGCAGCCGGATGGAGAGGGTCGGCGGTACCGTTGCCATCGTGAGCGAGCCGGGCGTGGGGACCGAAGTGATGCTCGAGATCCCGACATGACTGTCAAGCTCTATTTGGTGGACGACCATCGGCTCTTCCTGTCGGGTGTGAAGGCGGAGCTAGACGAGGAATTCCGGATCGTCGGCACCGCGTACGACGTCGATACGGCCATCGAGGAGATCCGTGGCTACGACCCCGATGTGGTGCTTGTCGACGTGCACATGCCGGACGGCGGCGGGATTGCCGTCGTGGAGGGTGTGGGTGAGACCAACCCGGACGTGAGGTTCCTGGCTCTCTCTGTCTCCGACCAGGCCGAGGATGTGATCGCCATGATCCGGGCCGGTGCGCGCGGCTACGTGACGAAGACGATCGACCCGGCTGACCTGTCCGATGCCATCAGACGTGTAAACGCGGGGGATGCCGTCTTCTCCCCGCGTCTCGCCGGCTTCGTCCTCGATGCATTCGCAGGTGCGATTCCGTCCGACGACGACCCAGAGCTGGACCAGCTGACGTCACGTGAGAAGGATGTGCTTCGACTCATCGCACGCGGCTTTGCGTACAAGCAGGTCGCGCGCAAGCTCAACATCTCCATCAAGACGGTGGAGACTCACGTTTCCTCGGTTCTGCGGAAGCTCCAACTGTCGAACCGGCATGAGTTGGCTCGCTGGGCCAGCAAACGTCGAATCGTCTGAGATGGCCCGCGAGATAACCAGGGCCGACATAGCAGCAGCGGCAGAGCGGATTGCGGGTCTGGTGCGGCGAACACCGACGATCGACCTGGGTAATGCCCTATCCGGCGAATGGGAGTTGATGCTCAAGCTCGAGCAACTCCAGGTCACGGGCTCCTTCAAACCGAGAGGTGCCTTCGCGATGTTGCGTTCAGTTGAGATCCCGGAGGGCGGGGTCGTCGCTGCGTCCGGAGGCAACTTCGGAGCCGCGGTGGCCTATGCCGCAGCGAGCCTTGGCTGTCTCGCAACGATATTCGTCCCGGAGTCGTCTCCACAGGAGAAGATCAATCGGGTTGTCGACCTCGGCGCCGACGTCAGGGTCGTCCCCGGGTTCTACGACGAGGCACTAGCGGAAGCCAAGACTCATGTCGCCCAGACCGGGGCCCTCGAGGCTCACGCATACGACCAGCCGGAGGTCATGGCGGGCCAGGGGACCATCGGCCGGGAGATCTCAGAGGAGTGCGAAGCGGACCATGTAGTCGTGGCCGTGGGTGGAGGTGGGCTGATCGGGGGGATCGCCAGTTGGGCTCGCGACGAAATGACCGTCGTCGCCGCCGAGCCCGTGCTCTGTCGAAGTCTCAATGCCTCACTGAAGGCAGGTCGGCAGGTCGAGGTCGACGTTGGCGGAGTGGCTGCGTCGTCTCTCGGCGCGCGATCTGTCGGTGATCATCCTTGGGCGGCGAGACGGTGGATCGATCACTCGGTCGTTGTCGAAGACTCGGCGATCTCCGCCGCGCAAAGCTGGCTGTGGAGTGAGCTGAGGCTCCTCGTCGAACCCGCAGCTGCGACGACTATCGCCGTCTTGGCCACGGGCGCATTCGTTCCCCCACGAGGCTCCCGCGTCGTCGCCGTCTTGTCCGGCGGGAACGTGAGCCCTGCCGAGGTGATGTGAATCCTTGGCCGTGGTGATGGCCGGGGCCATACTCGCCGAGTGGTGATACAGCTCCTCAGGTATGTGGCCGGTGGGTTCTTCATGGGGGCGGCCGATCTGGTGCCCGGTGTGTCTGGTGGGACGATCGCGCTGGTGCTGGGGCTCTATGAGAGGCTGGTCGACTCCATCAGGGAAGGCAGTTCGGCGCTGGGCAGTCTGCTCACGGGCAAGCGAGCCGATTCGCTGGCACACCTGAAGACGGTCGAATGGCGGCTGCTCGTCCCGCTGTTGGCAGGCATCGGCCTGGCCATCGTCAGCCTCTCGCGAGTACTTGGCGCTCAGCTCGACTCGAACCCAACCGTCATGGCCGGCGGATTCTTCGGTCTCGTGGTCGGTTCGATACTCATCGCGTGGCGTCTCGTGAAGGAGCCTGCTTGGCTCCACGGTCTGATCGCAGTACTGGTGGGGGTGGCGATGTTCGTCGTACTGGGTCTTGGTGAGGAGGCCTCGATCGACAGTCCGTCGCTGTGGCTGTTTGCCGGTGCAGGGGCCCTGGCGGTGTGCGCCATGATCCTCCCGGGGATCTCGGGCTCATTGATCCTCCTGCTGATCGGGATGTACTCCGCAGTCCTCGGGGCCGTGAACGAGCGCGACCTCGTCGCCGTGGGAGTCTTCGCCGCCGGCGCCATCGTTGGCCTTGCCTTGTTCTCTCAACTCCTGCATTGGGCGCTCGAGCAACACCACGACGTCGTGCTGGCAGGGCTCATCGGCCTGATGGCCGGCTCACTTCGGGTCCTATGGCCGTGGCCAGGTGGTGTGGACAGCTCAGCTCTCGGAGCCCCGGCCGACGATCTCGGCGTCGTGGTGATCGCTGGTGCTGTCGGGCTCGGGCTGGTGTATGTCATCTCGCGACTTGCGCCGGCCGCCGAGGATGACGTCAGCGTGCCGCTGCAACCTGCGTGACAGGCCCTTCCACCAGATGGTGATGGAGACGGCTCCATACGTCTGAGCGCGCCAGCGTTCGCTTCATGGAAATGAGTGTTCTCGTGAACGTGGCGACGGCGCGAGAAGAGTCCATCGGGTTGGGACGCATGGCGTTTTGAACCGACGGTGACGGGCTCAACGTCACAACGTCGCAGTGCGGCCACGCTTCCTTGATCATCTCGATCTCATGGGTCAGGGAGCGGATGCCGACACGATCGAACATCTTCTCGTGGAACAACGCCCGCTGTCGATTCACCTCCGCAGCCATCGGTGCGATGACAAGGACCAAGTCGAGACTCTCCGGATGACCGAGGACCACGTCGGCGTGAGTCCCGGAGGACACTCCGCCGTCGACGTACAGCGTGTCGCCGATCGGGTACGGGCGGAAGATGAGTGGCACCGCCGACGAAGCTGCCACCGCATCCGCCAGCGAGACCGTGGGGGCCTCGTCGGTGCCGAAGGAGGCCCGCGTGCCCGACGTCATGTCGTAGGCAATGATGGCCGTTGGCTTGACCGGCCACGAGTCAGCGGCTCTCTCGCCGATGTGGTGGGTGACCCATTCGCCAATTCCCACGGCCGAGTAAGGCGCCGGCGAGCCGAGGAACAACGTGAGACCAGGACGTTTGACACCAGGCACGATGCCGTATCGCACCCACTTGCGCACGCCGACTCTGTTCCCCTTGGTGTACACGTGGCTGCGGATGCGCTCGGCGACGTCCTCGCGGTCGTCGTCATGGAGCACGAGCGAGTCCAACGTCAGTGCGTGATTGCGGACGAGCGCGCTGACGAATGCCCCGGATGACGTGCCAACGACCACGTCGGCATCGTCGGGGTCCCAGCCGGTGGCTAAGCGGATCGACATGAGTGCCGCCATCTCATAGGCGGCCCCGGTGATCCCACCCCCGCCGAGCACGAGTCCTACCCTGCTCACAGGGACAACCCTAAATGCGAACGAAGCGTTACGTTCGGCTTACACCGAGGTGTCGAAGACCGGCCATCGACACATCCATTGACAGGGCAACGGGATGGGTGACGTCAGAGAATGTCTCAGCCGAAGGCTCTGCCACAACCCCCGCAGCGACGGTCGCTCTCGTGAGTGGGGGCATAGCACCAGGGGCAAGGGAGGTCATCGGTCCGATCATCGGCTTTGGAGGTCACCAGATCGTGATGGGCTCGAAAACGGTGGCCGCCCCCGAACCCTTTGGCGAGCACCACCAAACCGGCCATCGCCGCAGCCACCACGAATGTCTCAAACAATGTCCGCTACTCCTTGCCAGAGCTGTGGACAGGCTAAGAGACCCCTGTGGAAAACTCGTGGATTTCGAGCTGCGCTACGTCCCCATCACGGCTTCGGTCAGATCGGCCACGAGGTAGTGGAGATCGCCCAACCTGCCCTGCCGCACCTCGGCCGCGTCCAGCATCATCATTGCGGAGTGATACGCCACCCAGGAGCGATATCTGCTCTCGGGAAGCTCGGCGCCATAACCCTTGCGAAACGCGGCGGCGGCGTCCTCACCGTGGTTGACCGCAAACTGCCAGACGGCGAGAGTGAGGTCCCATTCGGGCGGGCCCAGGGTCGCCCACTCCCAGCCAACGAGGGTCACATCCCCCTCCTCGCTGACAACGAATTTCGAGGGCGTTGGCCGAGTGTGTGACGGCACCGGGTCGGTCGCCAGTGGGGGCTCGATGTCGAGCGCTCGATCGAGGACGATTTGTTGCATCCCAAAGCGACGTCTGAACCGGCCCAGTCGTTCGATCGTCGAGCGGTAGTGGCTCTTGACATAGTCGCTGTCGATCCCGACCACGAGATTGGTTATGTCGGCCTGGGCGGAGTGGACATTGCGGAGTGTTCGACCCGCCTTCTCCACCACCTCGAGGTTCTTTGGGAGCGTTGAGAGATTCCAACTGCCACCGTCGGACATCTTCATCCAGGCGAGGTCGCCATCGATCCCATGGTTGAGGATGGTCGGCAATCCCTCGACGCCGGACAGCGCCTCGAGTGCGTGCCGTTCGCGCTTCTCCCGAGACGGGACACCGTAGATCTTGACGATGGAGTTCTCGGTCTCGTTCTCTGTGATGCGAAAGACGTGATTGGCTCCCGAAGCGAGCTCTCTTATGCGCGCCGACGGGTAGAGCTGTTCGACGAGTCCCCTTGCATTCATGCCTTGTTCACCTGGTTAGTCAAAGGTGGCGACTGAGGGAGGCCGCCGAGTTACCCTGCCGCAGGCTAGCTAGACACAGGCTCATACGTGGATCTTCGATTGCCCGACAACACAATTCTCACCCACGACGAGGGCGCGACCGGACTCGAGGTCGCCGAGTCCATCGGACCCGGGCTGGCAAGGGCCGCGGTGGCGGTGAAGGTGAACGGTGTGCAGATGGATTTGTCGACTCCCATCACAGGGGGTGGGGACTTCGAGGTGCTCACCCTGGACTCGCCGGAGGGGCTTCACATACTGAGGCACTCCGCTGCACACGTGCTGGCTCAAGCCGTCCTGGACCTGTACGAAGAGGCGACATTCGCCATTGGGCCACCCATCGAAGACGGCTTCTACTACGACTTCGAAGTCGGCGATCCTTTCACCCCTGACGACCTGGACAGGATCGAGACGCGCATGCGGGAGATCGTCGGCGAAGACCAGCCTTTCGAGCGTGTCGCCATGAGCAAGGACGAAGCCCTGGACGTGTTTGCCGACCACAAGTTCAAAGTCGAGATCATCGAGGACGTGGACCCTTCGGAGGTGAGCGGTGGCGACGAGGTGACCGCGTATCGAAACGACGGCTTCATCGACCTCTGCCGCGGACCGCATCTGCCGTCGACGGGGCGGATCCCCGCTTTCAGGATCCTGCGTAGCTCGGGCGCATACTGGCGAGGTGATCAGGACCGGGAGCAGTTGCAGCGGATCTATGGAACGGCGTGGACCACGAAGAAGGAGCTCACCGACTACCTGAGGCGTCTCGAGGAGGCCGAGGAGAGAGACCACCGCAAGCTGGGTCCCGAGCTGGACCTCTACAGCTTCCCCGAGGATCTCGGATCCGGCCTTGTGATCTGGCACCCCAAGGGAGGTCAGCTACGCAAGATCATGGAGGACCACAGTCGGGCCCTTCACGAGCGTTTCGGTTTCGATTTCGTGGTGACCCCGCACGTGGCAAAAGCCGAGCTGTGGGAGACGTCGGGCCATCTCGACTACTACGCGGAGAACATGTACCCGCTCATGCAACATGGCGACGACCCCGCATATGTGGTCAAGCCGATGAACTGCCCGGGCCACATACTCATCTATCAGAGTCGGTCGCGCTCCTATCGGGACCTGCCGTTGCGGTACGGGGAGTTGGGAGGGGTGTATCGCTACGAGAAGTCAGGCGTGGTCCATGGTCTGTTGCGGGCCAGGGGCTTCACTCAGGATGACTCACATGTCTTCTGCACCGAGGATCAGCTCGAGGACGAGCTGAAGCTGCATCTCGACTTCGTTCTGACCTGGCTCAAGGACTTTGGGTTCACCGACTTCGAGGCCGACTTGAGCACCAAGCCCGAGAAGTCGGTAGGTGAGGCCAGTCGCTGGGAGATCAGCCAGAGGTATCTGGCGAACACGCTCGAGGACTCCGACATCCCGTATCGCGTCGCAGAAGGTGAAGGCGCCTTCTACGGGCCGAAGATAGATGTGCACGTCAAGGATGCCATCGGGAGGCGCTGGCAGCTGTCGACCATCCAGCTCGACTTCAACGAACCGGAGCGCTTTCAACTGGAGTACACAACCGCGGCCAACGTCGGGGAGCGCCCGTACATGATCCACTGCGCCAAGGCCGGTTCGATGGAGCGATTCACCGGTGTCCTGGTGGAGCACTATGCCGGCGCTTTCCCGATGTGGCTTGCACCGATCCAGGTCTCGGTCGTGCCGGTGGCTGCTCGCCATGACGAGTACGCCGGTGACGTCAGGCGAAGGCTGGCCGACGCCGGGCTCCGGGCGGAGGTCGATCTCTCCAATGAGACGGTTGGAGACAAGATCCGCCGTGCCCTGACCCAGAAGTACCCGGCGGTCGTGGTGGTGGGTGACGACGACGTCGCCAACGCGACGGTGGGTCTGCGATTCTACGGTGAAGACGAAGACACGAGGGATGTGCCGCTCATCGAAGCCACCAACCGGCTCTCCGAAATGGCGCAGAGACCGTCATGAGTGACCACGAGCGCCGAGTCGACCTGGAGGGAATCCACATCGATCGCGACCTGGCCGACGAGGTCGCGATCGAAGAGGACCTGGACTCGAACGTCGTCGGCCCATATCTGTTCCCCTCGCCAAGCAGGAGACGCATTGCCGGGTGGGTCTATCTCTTCGTGGGGCTGGTGGCGACGGTTTCCATCGACGATGGCTGGTGGATCGGGCTCGGGCTGGCGTTGCTGGCCGCGTGGCAGTTCGCTTCTTCATGGCCTCTCGACGTCGATGAGCACGAGGCGATGACGCGTGCCGCGACCGTCGTGGGCTTCCCGGTCGGGCACTCGTCGGCGGTGGTGCGTTTTCACGGCTGGAGGTCACGTCCTCGATGGTCCGTCGTCATGTACTCGGCTTCGGAGCCGCCCGATCAGAGGGCACTGGTCGTTGTCGACGCGGTGACGGGTGAGATCGTCGAGAAGCCGTACGTCGAGAACATCGTGGCCGTGTGATCTCTTTCTACGCGGCGTAGGGACGAAATACCGTCCCTACAGCATTAGGAAGAGCTCAGCGTTCGTCGATGGGGACGAAAGGGCGTGTCTCCGGCCCCGTGTACACCTGACGCGGGCGGAAGATGCGTGCGCTCGGGTCTGCGGAGAGCTCTCTCCACTGGGCAAGCCAGCCGGGCAGTCTTCCCAAAGCGAAGAGGACCGTGAACATGTCCGTCGGGAATCCCATGGCTCGATAGATGATCCCGGAGTAGAAGTCGACGTTCGGGTATAGCTTGCGCTCGACGAAGTAGTCGTCGGAGAGCGCCACCTCCTCGAGCTGCATTGCCAGTTCGAGCAACGGATCGTCGACGCCGAGAGCCTGGAGGACCTCCTCGGCCGCCCCTTTGATGATCCGAGCACGCGGATCGAAGTTCTTGTAGACCCTGTGGCCGAAGCCCATCAACCGAAACGGGTCGTCTCGGTCTTTGGCACGTTTCACGATCGTGTCGAGATCCTCGCCGGAGGCGACGATCGCGTCGAGCATCTCCAGGACTGCCTGGTTTGCCCCGCCGTGGAGGGGCCCGGAGAGCGCCTGGATTCCCGCCGATATCGAACTGAAGATGTTGGCGTGTCCCGAGCCGACGAGACGCACTGCCGACGACGAGCAATTCTGCCCGTGGTCGGCGTGCAAAATCAGAAGCATGTTGAGCGCCTTTGTGACCACGGGGTCGGGCTCATAGGGCTCGGTGGGGACCGAGAACATCATCTTCAGAAAGTTCGCCGGGTAGCTCTGGGAGTTGTCCGGGTACACGTAAGGCTGGTGCACCCCGTACTTGTATGACCAGGCGATCATCGTTGGCGTCTTCGCGATCAACCGTCGCGAGCTGACATCTACAGCGTCTGAATCGAGTGGGTCGAGGGCGTCCGGGTAGTACGTCGCCAGGGCCGAAGTGGCCGATGCGAGGATTTGCATGGGGTGGGCCCGATGCGGGAAAGCCTCGAAGAGATGCTTCATGTCTTCCCTGAGCAGGGTGTGATAGGTGATCGAGTCGTCGTATTCGGCGAGATCGGACGCGTTGGGAAGCTCGCCGTACTGGAGGAGATAGGCGACCTCCAGGAAGGAGGCCTTCTCGGCGAGATCCTCGATGGGGTAGCCCCTATAGCGGAGAACCCCCTCCTCACCGTTGATATAGGTGACCGCGGAGGTTCCTTCGGCTGTGTTGCCGAACCCGCGATCGAGCGTTACGAGCTGGAGCTCGGAGCGAAGCTTGGAGACATCGAGGCCTGGCTCGCCATATGTCGCTTCCTGCACCGGCAGGCCGAGCTCCTTGTTCCCGTAGCGGAGCACCGCGTCGGTCATTGGGTCTCCTTTCTAAGAGTCTTCCTTGGCAGCGGCTGCGATGACAGCCTGAGCCTCATTGTGAGGGACTTCCTCGTAGTGGTCGAATTCCATCTCAAAGGTGCCGCGACCGGAGGTGAACGACCTCAGCTCTGCCGCGTACTGTTGCATCTCAGCCATGGGCACCTCGGCGTTGACAGTCCTCAGAGTGCCCTCACCCTCCATGCCGAGGACCTTCCCCCGTTTCGAGTTGATGTCACCCATGACGTCTCCGAGATAGGCCTCGGGCACCGTCACTGCAATCTTCATGATGGGCTCCAGCAAGACGGGTCTCAGCCGATCCCCGGCGGTCCTGACCGCCTGGATCCCGGCCATTCGGAACGACATCTCGTCGGAGTCCACGGCGTGGTACTTGCCGTCGTACAATTCGGCGGCGACGTCGACCACCGGGTACCCGGCGAGTATCCCCCTGTCCAATGCCTCCTGGATGCCCTTGTCGACGGCCGGTATGAGACCACGAGGGATGGCTCCACCTTTGACCGAGTCGATGAACTCGTAGCCCGTACCTCTCGGGCGTGGTGAGAACCTGACGAGGGCCACTCCGAACTGTCCACGGCCCCCCGACTGCTTCTTGTGCTTGCCCTCGGCCTCGGCGGTCGCCATCACCGACTCCCGGTAGGGGATCTTCGGGATGGTCGAGTCGATCTCGACCCCGAACATGCGCTTGATACGAGCCAGTGTGACGTCGAGATGGGTATCACCCATCCCGGAGAGGATCGTCTCCCCGGTCTCGGGGCGCCGCTCGACCTTGATGGTCGGGTCGCTCTCCGCCATGCGGCGGAGGGCAGTCGACATCTTCTCGTCGTCGTGATGCGAGTGCGGTGCGATCGCCAGCTCGGTCACCGGTCGGGGGAACTCCACGGGGTCGATGACGGCAGTGAGCCCGGGCGAGCGCAACGTGTCGCCTGGGTGGAGGTCCTCGACCTTGGCGACGGCCCCGATTCCGCCCACCGGGAGCTCGGAGACGTCGTCGTGCTCCTTTCCCTGGAGCTTGAAGAGGTTGTGCATCCGGACCTTGCCGCCACGGGCCAACTCGAGCTCTTGGTCGGCCTTGGCCGTGCCCGAGTAGATGCGGAACAACGAGATACGCCCGACGAAGGGGTCAGAGACCGTCTTGAAGACATAGGCGAGGACGGGACCGTCCGCCGAGGGCTCGATGGGGTCGCCCTCGGCCAGGGGCGGCAGGCTCCGCTCGAGAGGGTTCGGGCCGTAGTCGAGGATGAACTCGAACAGGGTGTCGATCCCCACGAGTTTCTCGGACGAGGTGACCATGACGGGATAGATGTCGCCGGCGACGATGCCGTTGTGGATCGTGTCGACGATCTGATCCCGGGTCGGCTCGGTGCCTTCGAAGTAGGCCTCCATCATCTCGTCGTCTGTCTCGACGACGGTCTCAATCAGTGCGGTGTGAGCTTCGTGGACGAGAGGGGCGACGTCGTCCGGCAAATCGGCTTGAGTCCCCTTGGCTGAACCGCCCGAGTAGATGTAGGCCCTCTCACTTGCCACCCGCACCAAGCCGCTGAGGGAGGTCTCCGATCCGATCGGCACCTGGATCGGTGCGATCGACTTGCCGAAGCTCTCTCTGAGCTGCTGGATCACACGTTGATACGACGCTCGCTCGCGGTCCAGCTTCGTGATGACGATGGCCCGGGGGATGCCCTCCTCCTCGGCGGCCCGCCAGAGGACCTCCGTCTGCACCTCGACACCGTCGACGGCGGAGACGGCGAACAGGGCCAGGTCGGCCGCGCGCAAGGCCGTGTGGGCATCGCCGCTGAACTCGGTTGCACCCGGTGAGTCGATGATGTTGACGCGAGTGCCATTCCACTCGGTCGTCGCTACGGCCAGGCCGAGGGAGATCGTGCGGTCGATCTCCTCGGGCTCGTAGTCGAAAGTGGTGGTCCCGTTCTCGACCGACCCCATGCGCTTGATCGCCCCGCCTGCATACAGCAAGGCCTCCGCCAGCGTTGTCTTCCCGCTTCCGCTGTGACCGACCAGCGCGATGTTTCGGACCTTCTCGGGGATCACACGACCTCCTTGTGGAAAACGCCGATCCTAACCCTGATGCGAACCGTGTTCCGAGGCCGGTGCTACTTTCACCGACGTGATCGACATGCGTGTCCGGCCCCACGTGACCCGGTACCTGGACGCCATCGGAAGAACTCTGGCCAAAGTCGGAATGACACCGACCGCGATGACCGCGCTCGGGCTGGCCCTGGTTCTCGCGGGATCGATCATGGTGGCGACCGGCAGGCTCGTTTCCGGGGCTTGGGTCATAGCGCTGGGGTCAGCCCTCGACGGTCTCGACGGGGCGGTGGCGAGAGCGTCGGGAAAAGTCTCGCCCCGCGGTGCATTTCTCGACTCGGCGTTCGATCGCATAGGAGAGATAGCCGCATTCGCCGGCCTCGCATTCGCCAGGGCCGGGGAGGCGCGGATCCTGCTACTCATCGTCATCGCCGTGGGTGGCTCGATGCTCGTCCCCTATATGCGCGCGAAGGCCGAGGCGGAGGGTCTCGTGGGCACCGGCGGGCTCATGGGCCGGACCGAGCGTCTCATCGTCTTCTGTGCGGGTCTGGTATTCGGAGTCGTGGAGCCCATGCTCTGGGTTTACGTCGTCCTGGTGTGGATGACGGCGTTCACCAGGTTCATCCGCTCGTACCGATCCATCAAGTGAAGGCCTACCTCGCGTATCTCGGCCTGCGCGCCGGTGTGAGTCTCGTGGGCGTCCTCCCGTGGAGGGTCGTCCGGGCCCTGGGAAGAGGCTTTGGTTCTGTATGGGGTCGGGTCGATCGAACACGCCGTGCCATGGCCTCGCGTCATCTGTCACGTGTGCGGGGCAGCGGAGGAGACCTCCGTGTCGGCTCTCTGGAGATGATGCGCTCCTATGGCCGGTATTACGCCGAGGCGTTGTGGGCCAGGGCGAGGCGCATCGAAGGCATGCTGGGAGCGACCGAGGTTGAAGGGCTGGAGCACATCGTCGCGGCTCGGGATGCGGGCACGGGAATGATCTACGCCCTGCCACACATGGGGAACTGGGAAGCTGCGGCGCCAATAGCGGTGACCATCGGTGTTCCCGTGGTCGCAGTGGCCGAGGTCCTCCCCAATAGGAGAATCACGGATTGGTTCACCGAGATGCGTGCCGAGTTCGGGATCGAGATCATCCTGGCAACAGGCCGACTCGAGGTCATGAGGGGGCTCGAGCAGGCAATCGCCGACAACAAGGCCGTGGCCTTGCTCAGCGATCGTGACCTGGGAGGGAGAGGTGTAGAGGTCAGTTTCTTCGGTGAGCCCACGACCCTGCCTCCGGGCCCGGCCACCCTCGCGGTGAGAACGGGGGCGCCACTCCTGCCCGTTGGCTGTTACTTCGTCGACGGTGGATATCGGGTTGTGGTCAGACCCCCTCTCGAGGTGCCCGGCTCCGGCTCCAAGACGGAGAAGGTCGCGACTCTGACCCAGGAGCTTGCCTCTGCCCTGGAAGAGCTCATCGGAGAGGCTCCCGAGCAATGGCACCTCGTACAGCCCAACTGGCCGTCGGACCGACAGGGGGACTAGGTGCGAGTCGGCATCGTTTGCCCCTACGACATGGGAAGACCTGGTGGGGTTCAGAGCCAGGTTCGTGGGTTGGCCCGAGCTCTGGCAGAGCACGGAGACGAGGTGGCCATAGTCGCTCCAGGGCCCGCTGTGGGCGATGCAGGTGTCTCCGTGGGCGGGTCGGTGAGAATTCCGGTCAACCGGTCCCGTGCTCCGATTGCGCTGGATCCTCGATCAATCGGCCGCGTCGAGGCGGCGGTCCGGAGATTCGACGTCCTGCACGTCCATGAGCCGTTGGTGCCCTTCGTCTCACTGGCAGCGCTCCGCGCCGGTCCGGCAGTCGTCGCCACGTTCCATGCGGCTCCGTCACGCTTCGGACGAGGGCTCTACGGACTGAGCCGTCCCTGGATTCGGCGCATCATGAGGCACAACGTGCGTCGCGTCACTGCCGTTTCCGAGACGGCAGCCAGCACTCTGCCCGACGATCTCGAGGTCGTGATCGTCCCCAACGGCATCGACGTCTCGGCGTTCGACGTCGATGAGCCACACGTGAGGCGACGTGTCTCGTTTCTCGGGAGGGATGAGCCACGAAAAGGGCTCGACGTGTTGCTTCGGAGCTGGGGGGAGGTGTCGAGGGCAATGCCCGAAACAGAGCTGGTGGTCATGGGTGCGGATCGTGGTGTCGCGGGGATCCGTTGGCTGGGGCCCGTCGACGATGACACGAAGATCGCGACCCTGGGAACCTCTCAGGTCTACGTGGCGCCGAATCTGGGTGGGGAGTCGTTCGGCATCGTGGTCCTCGAGGGCATGGCGGCCGGGGCAGCCGTGGTCGCGTCCGATCTGGAAGCGTTCCGCAGTGTCGGTGGAGAGGCTGTGCTCTACTTCGGCACAGGGGATGCCGACGCATTGGCCCAGACGCTGATCGACCTTCTCGGCGATGAGCAGAAATGCGCGGAGTTGTCGAAGCTGGGACGGGCCAGAGCCGCCGAATTCGACTGGGCTGTGGTGGCGCCTCGATACCGCTTGCTGTACGAGGAAGCGCTCTCTTAGGAGTCGAACCGAGCGAGCGGTACAATTCAGATGTGCCAAAGGAGCTCGAAATCGTGGAAACAGGTACCGATCGCGTGAAGCGAGGTTTGGCCGAGATGCTCAAGGGCGGCGTCATCATGGATGTCGTCGACGCGGAGCAGGCTGCCATAGCGGAGGCGGCGGGAGCGGTCTCTGTCATGGCCTTGGAGCGTGTGCCTGCTGACATCCGCAAGCAGGGTGGGGTGGCACGTATGTCCGATCCGTCGAAGGTCTCGGAGATTCAGAGCGCAGTGTCGATACCCGTGATGGCCAAGTGCCGTATCGGGCACTTCGCGGAGGCGGCGGTGCTCCAGTCCCTCGGTGTCGACTACATAGACGAGTCCGAGGTCCTCACACCTGCCGACGAAGAGCATCACGTCGACAAATGGGCCTTCACTACCCCGTTCGTGTGTGGCGCGCGAAACCTCGGTGAAGCGCTTCGGCGTATCGGTGAGGGTGCGGCGATGATCCGAACAAAGGGCGAAGCCGGCACAGGAAACGTCGTTGAAGCGGTGCGGCACATGAGGACCGTCACCAACGAGATGCGAGCCGTTGCGGCGATGGGCGATGAACAGCTCATGACCGCGGCACGCGACCTGGGGGCTCCCTATGAGTTGGTGCGTGAGATCGCCGACACCGGCAAACTCCCCGTGGTCAACTTCGCCGCAGGGGGCATAGCCACACCCGCCGACGCCGCGCTGATGATGGGTCTCGGGGTCGATGGCGTGTTCGTTGGCTCCGGCATCTTCAAGAGCTCCGATCCGGAGGGATACGCCCGCGCCATCGTCGAAGCCGTCACCTTCTGGAACGAGCCCGACGTCGTTGCCAAGGTCTCCAGAGGCCTCGGCGAGGCAATGCCCGGTCTCGAGATGGAGACGCTGTCCGAAGCGGAACAGCTGGCCCGGCGAGGCTGGTGACGTGACCCGCGTCGGTGTCCTGGCCCTCCAGGGCGACGTTCGCGAGCACATTCGGGTTCTGGAGTCGCTCGATGTCGAGGCGGCCGAGGTCAAGATCCCCACGCAGCTCGATTCGGTGGATGGACTGGTGATACCGGGCGGAGAGTCCACGACCATCGCCAAGTTGGCGGTTCGATTCGGGCTATTGGAGCCCTTGCGGAGAGTCATCGACGACGGCATGCCCGTCTACGGCACATGCGCCGGGATGATCTTCCTCGCCGGTGCGGTGACCGACGGCGATCAACCCCTGTTGGGCGGGCTGGACGTCGTTGTGAGGAGAAACGCGTTCGGACGCCAAAACGAGTCGTTCGAGGCTGAGCTCGACATCGCCGGCTTGGGCACTCCCTTCCACGCCGTGTTCATCCGGGCCCCCTGGATCGAGAAGGTGGGTGGCGAAGTGGAGGTGCTGGCTTCGATAGACGATCACCCGGTGATGGTGCGTCAGGACTCGGTGCTCGCGACGTCGTTCCACCCGGAGCTGACCGACGACGATCGCATCCACCGGATGCTGCTCGAGCTGATCTGAGGAGACATGGCTGGACATTCCAAATGGGCAAACATCAAGCACCGCAAGGGACGTCAAGACGCCAAACGCGGAAAGCTGTTCGGCAAACTCGCCAAAGCGATCGAGGTCGCCGCGAGAGAGGGTGGCGGGAGCACAGACTTCAATCCAGCCCTGGCCACCGCCGTGGAGAAGGCGAAGGCGGCCTCCATGCCCAACGACAACATCGACCGGGCAATCAAGCGGGGAACGGGTGAGGTCGAGGGTGCCACCTACGAGGAGTTCTTCTACGAGGGCTACGGGCCAGGCGGAGTGGCGCTCTACGTCCATGTGCTGACCGACAATCGCAACAGAGCCGCATCGGACGTGCGCTCGACGTTCTCCAAACACAACGGAAACCTCGGCGAGCCCGGATCGGTCGGGTATCTGTTCGAGCAGAAGGGGCTCATCTTGGTGGACGGCGACGAGGATGACGTGATGCTTGCGGCACTCGAGGGCGGTGCCGAGGACGTCCGTGACGCCGGTGACCGCACCTGGGAAGTGATCACCGAGGCCGGCGACATGCGCGGGGTCAAGGAGTCTCTGGCAGCAGGGGGTTTCGACATTCAATCGGCTGATGTGACCCAGTTGCCGTCGAACCTCGTTCCGGTCGAGGAGAGTGATGCCAAGAAGGTGCTTCGGCTCATCGACGCCCTCGACGATCTGGACGACGTCCAGTCCGTCTTCTCCAACTACGACATCGAAGACTCGGTCATGGAGAAGGTCCTGGCCGAGACGTGAGCGACTCCGAGTCTCGCCTGTTCGCCATCAGCCGGAGACTCGCAGAGATCAAAGCGGCGCTGGCCGGGGAGTCCCGGGAGCCGTCGCCGGAACATCTCGCCCTGCTCCGGGAGCGAGACGCCCTACGGGACGAGGCTGCCGAGTGCAGGACGAATCGAAACGCCTCGCGCTCGACCCAGGAGTTGGAAGCGGAGTTGACCGAGCTACGGAAGCGGCGCGCCATCCTGGTCAGATCGCACACGGGGTATGCCACCAGCAAGGGAGGCGGTAGCTCGAGCCCGTCACCCGGCGAATGGGTGATGCTGGCTGCCATGGCGCGTGAGACGGGGGAGTTGGGCGGGATGGACGCCAGAATCAGCGAGATCGAGAGTGAGTTGGTCAGTCGCGAGACAGGGGATCAACCCCGATAGCCAGTTGCTCCTGGGCTCAGGCCACCTCGCGTCTGCGACGGTCGAGAGGGGCGTTTGGAGTCTCGCAATAGCGGCGGGCGCGAGATCGGTCCGTGCATGCCACGACGTGCAGGATGGCCTCGGTGACACCGATGGCCTGAGTACCGGGACCGAGCGCGGTGCGCAGGTCACATTGGAGACTTCGCCTCCTTGTCGCGTCCAGACTCATGGTCTGAATTCTACTCGACGACCCGGGTGCCGAACACCGCTTCTGAGTGCTCGTCGATCCATCGATCGACTGCTTCCCACTGTGCCCACAACCAATCGGCTTCGGCGCGGCGATCGTGGCTGGTCGGTGGTGGCGGTGTCCAATAGGCGGCTTGGACGGTGCGTCTGATCGGCACCCGGGCCCAGAGATCACGCAGTGAGAAGATGTCGTCGAGCCCAACATGAGCCACGAAGACCACGCTGGCGTGCGGAGCGGCATCCAAGGCGGCAAGGGTGCCGGCGGTCCTCGGTGGGAGGACATGTGTCATACGTCTCGCAGTGTCGGCACGGTCGACCTGGCCCCGAGCCTCCAACCTCTTCAGGGCCTCCGTCCTGCGTCTCGGTGTGAAGTTGCCGCCCTCCGGGAAGATGATCAACGCCCCGTCGGCTTCGATGGTCGCCGCCGAATGGCTCACCTCGTCCAACTCTCGCTGAGGATCGGGAGGATTCTGTTCGCAGAAGTGGAAAGGGAGACGACGGACCACGTGGTTGAAGAAGGGATCCCAGAGGAGCTTGGTCGTGCCGAGCATGCGCACCCGTCGCTTGTGGACCCTGATCAGCGAGTGCGCAACGAGTAGGGCATCGCCGGGCCCCGCATGACGGCTGAACACGAGAACGGGGCCTTCGGGCAGATTCTGATGGGGAAACTCGAAGTCGAACCCGATGAAGGTGCGGATCGCGGCCGTGATCATCTCGAGCCAGACGCCGAACACCCAGTGGTGGAGACGTTGGATCGGCCCGGACCTCATCCACAGCCCGAACCCGGACGCGACCCAGAGAACGAAGGCCATGAGGAGGCCAAACGTCTCCACGACGCAGAACGCGATGCCAAGCCCCACGATGCGGGTGAATCGCCAGTTCCTCCGGTCGAGGAGGTCGATGATGGCGAGAACGAGATGGAGGACAGGCGAGAGGATCGTCACGACCAGAGCACCGACGAAGGTGATCGGTGTGACGACCAAGGCCCGAACTGCGGGTGGAGGGACCCTCACATACACGTTGCCGAGGCTACGCGGCGCGGGTTGTGCGATCATCCCGGAATGACCTATCCCGTCAGACCGGTGACCGTCACCGCCCGAGTCGAGGCGGACCCCGACGAGGTGTTCGCCTTCGTGTCGGATACCAGGAACGACCCCGTCTGGTGCCCAAACGTGACCGACGTCTCCCAAACCGAGGGGAGCGGTGTGTCCCTTGGGTCGCGGTTTCGGTTCCATCAATCGGTGGAGACGGGCGGCAGGACGCTCGTCTCGGATGTCGACGTGGAGGTCGTGGAACTCGCAGAGAGATCGATCGTGTGGCGGGTCGAGGACCGTTTCCAGATTCGGGAGATCAGGCTGTCGGTGGCCGATGAGGACGAGGCTTCGCTGGTCACACAGACCACGAAGGCAGCGTTCAAACGCAAGCCGGGTTTGACCCGGTGGGTTTACCCGATGATGGCGAAGCGGGTGTTTCGCGACCAGCTGAACCGGCTGGCCGAGCATTTCGGCTAGCAGTCCTTCTGGATTCCTTTCGCGATTGGCCTGGTTCGGGACTGAATCCGTCCCACCCCCGTTGTTGGATGGTGGGTATGGACCGGATGACTTGCTATCCGGGTCGGGCGGGGGCCCAAATGGCCGAGTCAGCGACCATCATCAACGCCGAGCTCGCCCGTTTCTGCGATCTGTTGGTAGAGGCTGACGTCAACCATGCTGACCGAGGTGGCAACACCAGACACGGAATTGGAGCTTTTCGAGGAGATGGCAAGACCGCCGTCGTCCGAGGTCAGGTGGGTTCCTCAGAATCGCTTTGAGTCTGCCTTTCGAGCCGGAAACGCCGGTTCGAATCCGGTCGGGACTGCCACCTCGTTCGCAGGCGGCCCGTGCGCATAGTGCTCCCCGGTGGGACATGTGTGGCTGGCGAAGAATCGGCGGTGCTTTGTCAACTTCGGCTTGGGCCGCTTCAGCCCTCGTCAAGCTTGTCGCCCATCAACGCACCCTCCTGTGAATGGGGTCCGCGAACAGGGTCCATCTCGCCGCCACAGACGAGGTTGTTCGCATCCGGGATGGACAGGCTCAATGCGGTAGGGCGGTCCTCACATGCGACGCCGCGGGTTTCGATCCAGGTGGCCAGACGGGGATCGGGTCGACCTGCCAGCATCTCGAACGCCCGAAGCCTTCGAACGGCGACTCTGCCCAATGCCGGTGGCAACGGGAGCCCGGAGACACCCTGCTGTATGACCAGCGCGATGCCCTCGACCGCCCGCTCATTCCAAGGGACCTCCTTACTCCGCCACGCGGTGTAGCCGTTCTCTTCCATGAACCGCTCCCGAAGCTCCTCGCTCACATTCGCCCTCTCCCATGCATGCGCCAGCTCGTGCTCGAACACCACGTCCACATCATCGGAGCAGATAGCGATCTGCCACGGCATCTGGTCGGTTCTGAACAAGCCTCTCGCACCTCCGCATGACTCCCTGTTCGGGTGGAATACAACCTCGAGGTCGGGCAATCTCAACCCGACGCTGACGTAGCGGCCGACAGGGGTCGCAAGACGTTCTTCCTGAGATGGTGTGGCGTCGACGAAGGTGAACACCGGCGTCAGCGATCCCGCGGACCCCGCCTCGTGGGCGACGACAGAATCGGCTGTGGTGAGTGTCCCCGTTCCAAGCACGAATAGGCCAGTGGCGATAGCCAGGATGGTGATGCGAGCAGACATGTCCCGCACCGTCCGGGACAGGCCTCAATCGGCGGCGAAATCGGATTAATCGGCGATTAATCGGGCCCGGATACACCAGCACCGTGACTCAGAGCAGCGAGGCCAAGACACAAGCCGTTAGGTTCCCGACGCACGAATCGGAGGAACCCTTGAGATTGGGCTTGCTCGGGCCACTCTCGGTGGCTCGCAACGGGTCGGAACTCGACGTGAGCGGCCCAAAACGTCGTGCGCTGCTGATACTCCTCGCGATCAACGCCGGCGAGCCGGTCAGTGTCGATCGGATCGTCGAGTCTCTGTGGCCTGCCGAGCGCACCGGACGCGAGGAGTCCACGTTGCGCGTCCACGTCTCTCATGTGCGCGATGCGCTGGAGCCTGGTCGGGACGGGAGCCCGCGGGTCCTACTCACCCAGGGTTCTGCATACGTGCTCTCGCCCGATGAGGTGGAGGTCGACGCTCTTCGTTTTCTCGAGCTCACTGCGCGGGCCCGCGGTGAGCTCGAGTCACGGCCCGAGACTGCACTCGAACTGCTCAACGAAGCCTTGACCCTGTGGCGGGGGAGAGCTCTCCAGGACGTCGAATACGAGGAGTTCGCCCAGGAGGAGATACGCCGACTGGAGCAGGCGAGGAGCGAGGCCATCGAAGATCGGGCCCAAGCCCTAATCGAGCTCAACGAAGACTCTTCTGCCATCGAGGACCTCGAGTCACTAGTTCGTACCGACCCGACGAACGAGCGACCGGTGCAGCTCCTGATGAGGGCCCTCTACAGGACTGGGCGGCACAGCGAGGCGTTGCGAGTGAGTCGGCGGCATCGTCGCCATCTCGCCGAGCTCGGCCTCGAGCCTTCACCACGACTCACCCATCTGGAGGACCAGATTCTCCAGCACGATCCCGCTCTCCTCCCGGACGGCGCAATCGGGCCCGCCGATGTCAGACCGGGGCGCTCGATACGCGGATATGAGCTGAGGGAGGAAGCCGGCAGTGGCTCGGTGGGCGTGGTCTACAGAGCGTTCCAGCCCGCCGTAGGCCGTGACGTCGCGGTCAAGGTGATCGACCCACTCCTCGCCCAAACCCCGGACTTCGTGAGACGGTTTGCCGAGGAGGCGAGGATCATCGCCAGCCTCGAGCATCCGCACATCGTGCCGCTCCACGACTTCTGGCGGGAGCCCGGTGGGGCGTTTCTGGTCATGCGTTGGATGGACGGGGGAAGTCTCGGCGATCGACTGAGTCAACCATGGGCTCCGGACGCGATAGCGCGAGTGTTCGGCCAGCTGACCGCAGGTTTGGGCTATGCCCACGAGTCGGGGGTGATCCACCGAGACGTCAAGCCCTCGAACGTCCTGTTCGACTCGACCGGCAACGCCTACCTCTGTGATTTCGGTCTCGCGGTCACGCGTCTCGGCAGTGGAGCGGCCGATGGCCGACATCCAACTATCGAGCCTCCGTATGCCTCACCTGAAGTGCTGCGTGGAGAGGGCCCGTCGGTCGCCTCAGACATATTCGGACTCGGGGTGATGCTGGCCGAGGCGGCAGCCAGCAACGGCTATGAAGGCAGTAGCACCGCCATCGAAGGAGCGCTGGGAGAGGTGATCCGGGTGGCCACCTCACCGAACCCTGGTGACAGGTATCCCGACATGGATGCGTTTGGCGCAGCGATCCGCGACGCTCTGGGCTCGACCGTCGCTCCCGCTCCCCGCCGGTTGCGTCGTAATCCATTCAAAGGCCTCGAGGCCTTTGAGGAGGGTGATCAGGCCGACTTCTACGGTCGGGACGACGTGATCGAGAGCCTGGTCGGATCGGTCGCTGGTCACGGGCTCACGGCGGTTGTTGGCGCCTCCGGAAGCGGCAAGTCGTCAGTGGTCATGGCGGGTCTCGTGCCCGAGCTGCGCAAGGGTGCGCTCCCAGGCTCGGACGAGTGGTTCATCGTGAGAATGGTGCCGGGGGTGGATCCGTTCGACGAGTTTCACATCGGGCTTCGCAGCGCTGCCGTGGGTCGTGGGCAGACATCATCCACCGAGCGATCCCGTGAGCTGCGTGATGGGTTCATAGCTGCCCTCGATGGACCAAACTCCAGAGCGCTTCTCGTCGTCGACCAGTTCGAGGAGCTCTTCTCCAGCGCCGTCGACGGCGATGTCCGAGGACGCTTCATCGAAAACCTGGTCGACTTGGCGACAGACCCGGCACATCGGGTGAGGATCATCGTGACGTTGCGAGCCGACTTCTCGGATCGACCGCTGGCACACCCCCGGCTGGGTGACCTCATGTCCAAGGCATCCGTTCTCCTGGCGCCGATGCGGCCCGAGCAGGTAGAGGAGGTCGTCCGCAAACCGGCAGCCAGGGTCGGCGTCCAGGTCGAGCCGGGTCTCGTCGCCGAGATCACTCGCGATGTCACCACCTCGCCGGCCTACCTCCCGCTCCTCCAGTACGTGTTGTCGGAGCTGTTCGAGCGGAGAACCGAGGACCGGTTGACGGTGAGCGCTTATCGATCGCTCGGAGGTGTCCAGGGTGTTCTCGAACGTCGCGCCGAGGCCACCTATTCATCGCTCGATCGAGGAGCTCAGCTGGCGTCCCGGCAACTGTTCCTCCGAATGGTGCACCTTGGCGAGAGCGGAGAAGAGACCAGGCGGCGATTGCCGCTGACGGAGCTCCATGGGCTGGCCGGGCGCGCTGATGCCGACGGGGCGCTGAGGGCGTTCTCCGATGCGAGGCTGCTCACATACGACCGGGACCCGGTGACCCGGACGCCCACTGTCGAAGTGGCGCACGAGACGGTTATCGGCCGCTGGGCTCGTTATCGGATCTGGATCGACGAGGCGCGTGCAGATCTGCTGTCCCACCGCCGGATTGCGGCAGCAGCGAGGACCTGGGAGGAGTCTGGGGAAGACCCCTCTTATCTGCTGACAGGTGGGCCATTGACCACCGCGCTCGAAGTGGTCGCCGGGGAACACATCCATCTCAACGACCAGGAGTCGAGATTCGTCCAGGAGAGCCGGTGGGCTGACGACGAGAGGAGCCAGGCCGAAGAGGAGCGCCGGCTGCATGAGCGGGAGGTCGAGGCACGTTCCCGACGTCGGTTGATCATCGGTATCGGATCTGCGGTCGTTGCAGTGGCAATCGGTGTTCTGGCCGTCTTCGCCTTTCTTCAGCGCCAGCGTGTCAACGATCTCGCCGAGGCACAGGAACGGCAAAACACGGCTCGGGAGTTGGCGGCGGCAGCCATTACCAATCTCGACTCGGCCGATCCGGATCTGAGTCTGCTTCTCGCCATCGAGGCCGCCGAGCAGAGCATCGAGGCTGGCGAGGATGTCCTTCCCGAGGTGGTCGACGCACTTCATCGCTCGCTCGTCAATCCCCGTCCGGATTTGATCATCGAGGGGGCCGGCAGCGACCTGGGTGGACAGGTCATCTCTTACTCACCAGGGGGCACTCACCTGGCCATGGTCACCGGGGACGGAGGTGCCGTCGTCGTTGAACCCGAGACCGGGGAGGTCCTCGGTGAGGTGCCACCCATCGAAACCCCGGCGTGGGGTGTCGATTTCCACTTCGACCGAACTCGAATCCTGACGGTACATGACGACGGTGTGCGTCTCTGGGACTGGCGGACCGGTGAGATGACACTCGAGGCCAAGTCTGAGACTCAAGTAACTGCAGGCCTTCTCTCCCGGGACGGGAACCTCATCGCCATGGGGCACGATGACGGCTCCATGCGGGTGGTGCGCTCGGGCTCCGGTGAGCTCGTGAGTGAGTTTCAGGCACACGAGGGACGGGTAACGACCATCGACTTCAGCCCAAGCGGACAGAGGCTCGTCTCGGGTGGGACAGACACCAAGACCGCAGTCTGGGACGTGACGACCGGCGAGTCGGTGACCATCGCCAACACTCCCACGATCATCCTCTCGATCGGTCACGTTGCCTGGATCCCGTTTGGGGAGCTTGCGGTGGCGACAACCACCCAAGGAGAGACGTTCCTGTTCGACACTCTCACCGGGGAGCGTCTCAACTCGTTCGGCAATGGTCAGAACTTCAACAATTCTGTTGCCTTCAACAGCTCGGGAAGCCTGCTGATCGCCGCCGGCGGCGATGGTGTCGCCCGACTCTACGGGTCACTGGTCGGAGGTGAAGTCGCCGGCGAGCTGCCCACCGGAGGGGTCCCCCTCCGAGATGCCGAATTCGCGCCCGGCAGCTTCGCCACCGTTGCCACCGCCGCGGTTGACGGCAAGGTGCGCATCTGGAAGGACATCCTGCAATCGGAGCTACCAATACGAATTACACCCACGCTCTATCCGACCATGGCCATCACCGATGACATGAGCCGGTATGCAATAAACGCGAATGCCCTCCATCTGGAGTTCCCCGCCGACTTTCCGTCGACGATCGACGTCATCGACTCAGGGACGGGAGATGTCGTCCTCAGCAGACCCACCTGGAGGGGCTGGTACACGTTGGGTGAGCCGGCCTTGACCGGAGACGGACGGTTGGTTGCCTTTGCCGGGCCGACGGGGGAGATCGAGATCGTTCAAGTGGATACGGGATCGTCCGTGACCATTCCTGAGTCGAGCTCGTACACCGTCGACCTCGCCTTCAGCTCCGATGGGATGATGCTTGCCGGTGCCTCACTGATCGGTGAGATCGGTATCTGGTCCACCTCGACCGGAGAGATTGTGACGAAGCTCGAAGGACACGGTGATAGGGCGGCGGCCAATGCAAGCGCACCGACCCAGCGCGACCGAAGTGCGCCAACATTGTTCGCGCCGCAAAGAGTCAGCGAAGTGGTCTGGCACGAAGGAGGCGAACGACTCGTTTCGGCCGGTTTCGACGGCACCGTCCGCACCTGGGACCTTTCAACCGGCGCGAACACCGTGCTGGCTGAGTTCGACTATGAGCTCTATGCGGTCGCTCTCACTCCCGACGGCGAGCATGTCGTGGCGATGGATCGAAGCGGCGCCGTCGGAGTGATCGATCCGGCTGGCGGGGGCATTGTGAGGGAGCTCGAAGACATCTCCAGCGGTGGGCGCATCAGCTTCTCTCCGGATGGTCGCTATCTGGCCGGCGCCGGTCGTGCTGGAACCTTCCTCTGGGACTTCGAATCCGGACGTGTGATCAGAGAGTTCCAAGGAGCCGTATACCCGCCGAGCGACATCGAGTTCATCGAGGATGGAAGCAAGATCCTGGTGGCGTCGGGGGAGGGGATCATCAGGAGCTACCTCCTGGATCCCTTGGATATGGTGATGCTCGCCCGGTCCGAGGTATCCCGAGGGTTGACCGACGACGAGTGTCAGCTCTATCTGGAACGCTCTTGCGGAGGCTGAGGGGTTGGCTGCGCGGGCCTAACGGATCGGCTGCGAACTCTATCGGATTGGAGCTTCGAGGACGATCCCTGAGACCGGCTTCTGCCACAGTCTCGTGTCGCCGTAGGTGAGGGTCACAACTGATGTGTCCGCGGGAGCGGGCCCACAACTGAGAGTGCCAGGAATCGAGCCGAAGGCGTTGAGATTGCAGGTAGCTCTGGGCCCGCCGGATCGGCGAGCGAACCCTTGAGCTGTGCTGGGTCCCTTCTTCGTCTACGACTTGGCCCTCGGTGACGTAGTGGAGACGAGGATCGCCAAGGATCGAGAGTATGTGATCGGTCTGACGCGTACAGGCTTGTCCGTCGAATGCCTTCGCAGGGTCCGCCCTATCGATTACCGTCATAGAACATATGTTCGTCCTGGGGATCGATCCCGGCTTGTCGATCACCGGCTATGGCCTGGTGGTGGGTGGTCACCCGCCGCGTGGGATTCGGGCCGGGGTAATACGCACCGACAAGGATGACACGACCTCTTCCCGGCTCGCCGAGCTGCACGCCGGCCTCGTGGAGGTGATCGGAGACGCGTCGCCGGACGCGATCGCGATCGAGACGGTATTCACCAACCGCAACCTGCAGACGGCGATGTCGGTGGGTCGGGCTTCGGGCGTCGCCCTGCTGGCCGCGGCACAGGCCGGAGTACCCGTGTTCGAATATGTGCCGACAGCCGTGAAAGCCGCGGTGACCGGGGACGGGTCGGCTAACAAGAAGCAGGTGCAGACGATGGTCGCCAGACTGCTCGGGCTCGCCGAGGCGCCGAAACCGGCCGATTCCGCCGACGCGTTGGCCCTGGCCCTCTGTCATCTCCGCGCCGCGCCACTCGAGGCCAGCCGATGATCGGTCGTTTGCGAGGTCTGTTGGTGTCCAACAAGGAGTCCGGTATCACCATCGAGGTGGCCGGCGTCGGCTACGACGTCGCCATGACCACCAGGGATCTCGCGTCGCTTCCCGGCGTGGGAGAAGAGATCGTCGTCCACACTCACACCCACGTGCGGGAGGACGAGATCAGCCTCTACGGCTTCGCCTCCGAGAACGACCGGGACCTCTATCGCATCCTCCTGACGGCGGCAGGCGTGGGCCCCAAGGTCGCGATGGCGATACTCGCCTCGCTGTCTGGGGAAGAGATCGTGCGTGCAATCACTGGTGACGACCCCGACAAACTGACGGTCGCGCCAGGAGTGGGGAAGAGGGGTGCACAGAAGATCGTGCTCGAGCTCGGGCCCAAGTTGGCGGGCAGAGAAACAGAGATCGTCGGCAGCCGCGCATTGGGCGGCGTGCGGCAGGCCCTGGAGGGCCTGGGCTACTCGACTGCGGAGATCAACTCGGTCGTCGCAGACCTCGACCCGGCCGCCTCGATCGAGACCCAGGTCAAGACGGCGCTCCAGATCCTCGGGAAGACATGAGTCGCGAAGAGAGTCTGCTCAGCCCCACCGTCGTGGACCT
This sequence comes from Acidimicrobiia bacterium, assembly GCA_050050035.1. Classification (GTDB taxonomy): domain Bacteria; phylum Actinomycetota; class Acidimicrobiia; order Spongiisociales; family ZC4RG35; genus JANQRA01. Next base: position 36,645 of record JASFVB010000002.1, read on the forward strand.
CGACGAGGTCACGCTCAGACCCCGCCATCTGGATGACTTCGTCGGCCAGGTACCGGTCAAGGAGCGTCTTCAGATCTCGATCGACGCGTCCAATGCGGAGGAGCGCGCGCTGGACCACATCTTGTTCTCCGGTCCGCCCGGACTGGGCAAGACGACCCTGGCCGGCATCATTGCCACCGAGAAGAGCGTCAACTTCAGGGTCACATCGGGCCCCGCCCTCGAGCGTCCTGGCGATCTAGCCGCGATCCTGTCCAACCTCCAACCTCATGACATCTTCTTCATCGATGAGATCCACCGGCTCCCGCGTGCGGTCGAAGAAGTGCTCTACCCGGCGATGGAGGATTTCCAGCTCGACGTCGTCCTTGGCAAGGGGCCGACCGCACAGTCGATTCGGATCGACCTACCCCGTTTCACGTTGGCCGGCGCCACGACACGGAAGGGCAAGGTGACGGCTCCGCTTCGTGATCGGTTCGGTATCGAGGAGAGGCTCGACTACTACGAGCCCAACGACCTCGCCCTGATAGTCAAACGCTCGGCTGGGATCATCGGAGTCGAGATCGCCGACGATGCGACCACTCTCATCGCGCATCGCAGTCGTCAGACCCCCCGAATCGCCAATCGTCTCTTGGCCCGCGTGCGCGATTTCGCCGTTGCTCGCGCCGATGGGGCGATCACCATGGACGTGGCGACCGAGGCTCTGGTCGTGTACGAAGTGGACGACCTCGGGCTGGACAAAGTCGATCGGGCCATACTCGACGCCATCGTGCACAAATTCGGGGGCGGGCCGGTTGGCCTGTCCACCCTCGCCATAGCCGTCGGAGAGGAGCCCGAGACCGTTGAGGATGCATACGAGCCGTTTCTTCTCCAATCTGGGCTCATAAAACGCACACCCAGAGGCCGGGTCGCAACCGCAAACGCCTACGGCCACCTCGGTTTGGAGCCACCCACCGATCCACAGGGGACTCTGGTCTGAAGGTCTCCGAGTTCGTCTACGACTTACCTGAAGAAGCCATAGCGCAGAGTGCCATCGAGCCGAGACACGACGCCCGGCTTCTCGACACACGGGACATGAGCGATCACAGCTTCCTCGAGCTGTGTGACCTCCTCGAACCGGGAGATCTGCTCGTGGTCAACGAGACGAAGGTCCGCTCGGCGCGTTTGTCGGGTCGGCGGGCCGATACCGGCGGCAGGGTGGAGCTCGTGTTGATCGGGAAGACCGAGGACGGACTTTGGGAGGCCATTGCCCGCCCGACCCGCCGTTTGCGTGACGGCGTTTCTCTCCTGTTCGACGGTCTGACGGCCACCGTCCGTGACAAGGACCAGGGGGTCCTCACGCTTTCACTCGACGCCGACGACGAGGAGGAGGCGATCGCTCGAGCCGGTGAGATGCCGCTACCGCCCTATTTCACCGGTCGGCTCGCCGACGATGAGCGCTATCAGACGATCTTCGCCAACAGCCTCGGCTCGGCGGCGGCGCCGACGGCCGGGCTCCATTTCACACCAGAGGTGATGTCGCGACTCGACACCAAGGGCATCGGCATCGCCAAAGTGGACCTCCGCGTCTCCCTGGACACATTTCGGCCGATCAGGGCTCAAACCATCGAGGAGCACGAGATGCACTCGGAATGGTGCGCCGTGCCAACCGAGACCGCCGAAGCCGTAGGAGACGCACGACGAGTCATCGCGGTCGGGACCACGGTCGTCCGCACCCTGGAGTCGTTCGCCGACGGCGAAGGGGGAGTCGAGGCAGGGGAGATGAGCACCAGTCTCTTCCTCAAGCCGGGCAGCAGATTCTCGGTCGTAGATGGCCTGGTCACCAACTTCCACATGCCTGGCTCGACTCTGCTGGTGTTGCTGGCCGCGTTCATGGGCGAGAGATGGCGCAACGTCTACGAGACGGCTCTCCAGCGCGGATACCGTTTCCTGTCCTTTGGTGACTCGATGTACGCCGAGCGAGGAGGGACCTAGCCTCGGCTGATGGCGGCGGTGAGATGGGAGCCGAAAGAGACCGACGGGGCTGCGCGTGCGGGGATCCTGCACACGCCACACGGACAAGTCGCCACTCCAGCATTCATGCCGGTCGGGACTCGAGCCGCGGTCAAGGCGGTGGACACCGACGACCTTCGCGACGTGGGCGCTGAGATCGTCCTGGCGAACACATACCACCTGATGCTCCGGCCCGGTGCCGATCTGATCGCCCATCTCGGGGGTCTCCACGGCTTCATGGGCTGGGACGGCCCGATACTCACCGACTCCGGCGGATTCCAGATCTACTCCCTGAGCCCGCAGATCGCCGAGGAGGGCGCCACCTTCCGATCGGTCTATGACGGTTCGACCGTCCACCTGTCACCCGAGGAGGCAACGCGCATCCAGGAGAGACTCGGCGCGGATATCGCCATGGTCCTCGATGTGTGTGTGGGGCTCCCCGCACCGAGACGAGAAGTCGAGGAGCAGATGCGGAGGACGTTGCGCTGGGGGCAACGCGCTATCGAAGCCCACTCCAGAGATGACCAATCCATATTCGGCATCGTCCAGGGAGGCGTCGATCTCGAGCTTCGCGCCGAGAGCGCGCGGGAGACGGTTGCGCTCGGTTTCGACGGGATCGCCCTGGGTGGTCTCTCCGTTGGTGAGCCGCCCGATCAGCGCAATGCAGCGATATCTGTGGCGATGGCGGAGCTACCAGACGACAAACCCCGCTACCTCATGGGTCTCGGGGACACGGACGGCTTGCTGGATGCGATTGCTCGGGGTGCCGACATGTTCGATTGCGTGATCCCCACCAGGGTTGCGCGACACGGTCGGGCACTCACCACCGTAGGGGACTTCAACGTGAATCGAGTCGAGTACGCCGACGATGAGTCGCCCCTCGATGACGATTGCGGCTGTCTGACGTGTCGGCGGCACAGTCGGGCGTACTTACGACACCTGGTCAGGATGAGCGAGCTCGGTGCGCATCGTCTCCTCACGATCCACAACCTGGCATACACGCAGGATCTCGTGGCGGGGGCGCGTGCGGCGATCGCAGCCGGAGATCTATCCGGATACGTAGCCTCCGTTCGGGAGAGACGTCGCTCAGGTTCGGCGTATAGGCCCGACGAGGCCTAACCTCGACGCTCGTTCTACCCACCTTCGGAGGAACTGTGGAATCTGTCGTGCTCGCTCAAGAGACGTCGGCAAGTGGCTGGACATCGATCATCTTCCTGGCCGTCATGGTCGGGGTTTTCTACCTGCTCATCATCCGCCCTCAACGCAAGAGGGCTCAGAAGCAGAAGGAGATGGCGGCGACGCTCGAAGTGGGGGCCGAGATCCGCACGATCGGAGGCATACACGGGACGGTGGTGAGCATCGATGACGACAGTGTCGTCCTGAAGGTCGAGGACGGCCGGATCAGGGTGACCAAACGAGCCATCGGGACCCGGGTTGGAGAAGACGCCTAGGTGACACGGAGGCTGATCGGCCTGATCATCGTCCTCGCGATCGCGTGGGGCGGTCTCGGGGCGATCATCGCCACCGACAACACCCCTCGTTTGGGGCTCGACCTGCAGGGCGGCACTTCTGTCGTGCTGACGGCGCCCGAAGGGACCGATCCGGAGCTGCTCGAGGTCGCGACCGAGATCATGACCCGACGCATCGAAGGGTTCGGCGAGGTCCAAGAGCCCGACATCGCCATCTCCGGTGACGAC
>JASFVB010000003.1:0-39904 GCA_050050035.1 Acidimicrobiia bacterium
TTTCGAGGACTTGCAGACGGGCAACGGCGCCAACGTCGTGCTCAAGGACGCGCTCACCATCACCATGGCCTCGGGACTGGTTCTCGACGCGGGGACGATCGTCCCGGTGGCGACCTGGCCCACCACCGAGCGGGTCACCGCCGACATCTACGCAGACCTCAACCACGACATCACCGTCGACGCCAAGATGGAGCGCGGCGACTGTGCGGCGACGGCGTGTGGCGGGCACGGGGACTGCCTGTGCGCTCCCGAGTTCAACCTGGTCGTGCGGGGCAACGACGCCCGGCTCACCGTGGAGGGCATCACCTACCGTTTGGTCCGACCTGCACCCGACGGGACCTGGGCACTGGCGTGAGCTGACACGGGACAGGTGGGCGCCCCCGACCCGTCTCCCCGCTTCGAGTCCTCCGCTACCGAGCCGGCAGCGCTTCGGTGAAGCCCGGCCACTCGGTGAGGACCTGCACTGCGTCACCCCCAACAGAGTGCCTCATCTCGAAGTCACATCCGGCGACGTCGATGGTGGCCTCGATCCAGGAGTCTCCGTGGCGCCAGGACATCTCGATCTCGTTGGTGGCCTCATTACCGACCGAGAAGCTCCCCTCAAACGCCGGATGTGTGTTGCGGAACCGGATCATCGCAATCAGGTTTCGGACGACGTCTGTCTCCAGTCTTCGCTCGATCTGGTCGGGGTCGAAGTAAGGGCGATTGATGTCCCGGCCGACCCCGGTTCGGGTTAGCAGGTCGACATCGTTCTCGGCCGCCAGTAGCCCCGCGTAATAGATCTGAGGGATTCCCGGGCTGAGCAGCTGGATCAGTCGAGCCAGGAGGTACTTGTCGTCGTCGGAGCCGACGGCACTGAAGTAGGTGGTGTTGATCTGGTAGAGGTCGAGATTGGAGGCCGCCCCCCCGGTGGCCAACCAGCTATCGCCTCCAGTGGCGTCGTGTATGCCCTCGACCAGGTCGTCGATCTGGCTCGCCGTCAAGAGACCCTCGCTCCCAGACGCCGGCCCCACGTCCACAACCCCGATCCCGTCGTGCGTGTCGAGGACGGTCACCGCGTTGCGCGGGCTGATCGACAGCCATCGTCTCAGGGGGGACGCCGAGCCGGTCTGGAGGGCATGGAGCACCAGGGGTGGCAAGGCGAAGTCGTACACACGATCGACGGTGCTCGCCGCGGCGAGCTGGTGGGAGTAGTGAGAGTGGATCTCCAAAAGGGCCTCCATGCCGCGGGCACGTACGCCGTCGGCCAACTCGTCGACGAACTGATACGTCTCCGGTGTCATGAAGCACGACGTCCCGGCCCTCTTGATGACGTAGCCGATTGCGTCCAGCCTGATCAGGCCGACCCCGGCCCGGGACAGCCGTTCCAGGATCTCGTATAGGTAGGTCCTGGCCCGTGGATGATTGACGTCGAGGTCGACCTGATGCGGGGTGAACGTCGTCCAGAGCAGGTGCTCGGTTCGGTCGGCCGCCGTGAATCTGGTGAAGGGAAGACCCGGGCGCGGGCGGTAGATCGTCAGTAGGTCGCCCTGTGTCGCCCCTGCTGGGAAGACCGTGTCGTACTCGAGGAACATCCCCGCGCTGTCCGCTTCGTCACCATTTGCCAGGAACTCCTGGAACTCCGGCGACTCGTCGGACACGTGGTTGACGATCAGGTCGGCCACGACGTCGTGGGTCTCCGCGATCTTTCTGATGCTCTCCCAGTTGCCCAGCCTGGGGTCGACAGATTTGTGGTCGATCGGGTCGAACCCGGCGTCGGCGCGGTCGTAGGGGCGATAGAAGGGAAGGATGTGGACTCCTGTGAACACACCATCGAGTGGGCCGGTGAGGAGATGGTGCAGCGTGGAGAGATCTCCCCGGCCGAATCGGTCCGTGTATGTGATCAGTTGGGCACCGTTGCGCACCGGCCAAGTCTCGATCGGGTTTGGTCGACCCACAAGTCAACAGACCGCTACGTACTTGGGACCTACTCTTCCGGGTCACCGTGAACGGCTTCATCGACTCCAGCGGAGAGCGCATCTACTACGAGTCCTGGGGTGACGGTGACGAGACTGTGGTCTTGGGCCACGGCATGGGTGGAAGCCACGCCGTCTGGTACCAACAGGTCGCGTTTCTCTCGTCGTGGTATCGGGTGGTCACCTGGGATCAGCGCGGCTTTGGGAGGTCAACGAGCGCAAGCGGCGAGCTCGGCCCCGGAGCGGCCGTCGACGACATGGTTGCTCTCTTCGAGCAGCTCGAGTTGGACGAGGCGCACGTGGTCGGCCAGTCGATGGGAGGGTGGTCGGCGCTTGGATTCGCCATCGAGCACCCCGAGAAGACCCGATCACTCGTCTTGGCCGACACCATCGGCGGCATCTTCACCCCCCGGATCCGTCAGACTCTCACCGAGTACGAGCAGCTGGTAGCGGCCAGCCCGCCACCCGACCGGCTGCCATTGGGGTATCACCCGGCCGTCGGGGCCCAACTACACGATGAGAATCTCGCCCACTCGTTTCTCTACGGTCAGCTCGGGAGCCTCACCCAGCCACCACCACCTACGACCATCATGCCCCTGCTGTTGGCGACCGATCACACCGATCGTGCCGGAGACGTTGCGGCGCCGACGTTGTTCATCGTCGGTGAACACGACCCCATCTTCCCGCCGGAGCTGATCGAGGAGGCTGCCGCAGCAATCGAGGCCAGTCACGTGGCCGTGGTCGAGGACACCGGTCATTCGCCGTATTTCGAGCGTCCCGGCCGTTGGAACGGCATCGTTCTCGAGTTCCTGCGACACTCGACTCAATGACCTGGAGCGTCGCGTGAGTGCCAAGGAAATCGTGTCGGGTCTCCACCAGTTCACCCACGGAGGTATCAATGCATTCCTCTTCGACGAGGGTGACGGCGGCTTGACCATGATCGACGCGGGTCTCACCAAGCACGGAGAAGCCTTGGAGGCTGACATCCGCTCGATCGGTCGGGAACCAGCTGATCTCACCAGGATCCTGCTGACCCACGCCCATCCGGACCATCTGGGGAGCGCCAAACAGCTCTCCGGCGGGAAAGCCTCGATAGGTCTCCATGAGGCAGATGCCGACATCGCCAAGGCCGGCGTCATTCACCAAACGATGAAGGCCGGCCCCGGCCTTCTCAATGGCATCCTGTTCCGCGTGCTCATCGGGAGCAAGCCTGCCGAGTTCCCCGCATTCGAGCCGGACCGGGCTTTGCGTGACGGCGAGGTGCTCGACGTTGCCGGCGGCCTAGAGGTCATCCACACGCCCGGCCACACCGCAGGACATGTGTCGTTGCTGTGGAAACACGATCGTGGCCTGCTCGTCACCGGCGACGCTGCGGCCAACATGCTTGGCCTCAACTACATGCTCGGCTACGACGATGTCGAAACGGGGCGGGCGAGTCTGACCAGGCTGGCTCGCATGGACTTCGAAGCCGCCGTCTTTGGGCACGGGCGGCCGATCCTGTCGGGGGCCTCGGCCAAGTTCTCCAAGAAGTTCGGGTAGGACGCAAGTGGGTCGAGTGGACGATCGCATCGGGGAGTTGGGTCTCGAGCTCCCGCCCGAGGTCCGAGTGCCGGAAGGGGTGGTGCTCCCGTTTGCTTTCGTCAACGTGCGGGGTGAACGCGCCCTGGTCTCGGGCCACGGGCCCCAAATGGCGGACGGATCGGTGGCACCCCCGTTTGGCCAGCTCGGTGGGGAGGTGTCGCTGGAGGAGGGAATCGAGGCGGCCCGACTCACCGCACTGTCGATGCTCGGCTCTCTCCAGAGGGCTCTGGGCAGTCTCGATCGCGTCACCGGCTGGCTGCGAGTCTTCGGGATGGTCAACTCCGCCCCCGGATTTGACAGCCAGCCAACCGTGATCAACGGTTTCTCCGACCTGATCATCGAGGTGTTCGGCCCAGATGTGGGACGACATTCACGGTCTGCGGTGGGGATGGCCGCCCTGCCTTTCGGAATCCCCGTGGAGATAGAGGCCGAAGTCACCGTCGACTAGATCGCAACACCCATCTGTGCACATCCTGCTCAAGAGGTGACATCCGGCACTGGAACGCGTCCGACCCTGGCTGTTTACTGAAAGAGGACTCCGCGAAAGGAGGTGTCTTGTGACCGCAAGACGTGGTGTGACCTCTGATCAGAGGGACACATCCGACGGCGTCGGCCCGGGATGGGGCTTCATGGAATGGCTATTCGGAATCGTCGGTGGGATAGCCGTCTTCCTGGGGATCTTCATACTCGCGGCCGGCGAGGACCAGTACGTGGGCATCGGTGGCGACCTGTCATGGCGTGTTGGTGACATCTCATCGGCATGGGCCTATGGGCTGCTCATCGGTGGAGGCGCTCTTTTCCTGATCGCTCTCGGCATGTTCATTGCCGCGAGTCGGTCTGAGAGGGCTGTCCGGACGTCCAACCGCGCACTCAGCGATCTGCTGATGCATGTTGGCGTGTTCGTGGTGGTCAACGCCTTCATCTGGATCCAGGACATCGCATTGGGCGAAGGGCTGGATTACGCCTACTGGGTCACCATCCCCTGGGGTCTGGGGCTCGCCGCTCACGCTACGACCTACTACTTCACACGCGGTGCCGAGCAGTCGGCCGCAGATGACATGGTGGGCAGAAAGCAAGGGGTGCCCGAGAAGGATGAGCCCAAGGAGCTGTCACCTCACTGACCCACAAGTACGTGACACCAAGACCGCCCGCCTCGAGGCGGGCGGTCTCTCGCCCGCAGCGTGGTGTGTGATCGCACGCAGTCACTGATCTCGACCGGGCCGGCGGACGAATTCACTCGGGTGTCTCGTCAGCCTCTGCGATGGCCTGGGGCATCCAGAGACTCGAGTCGTCTTCCATTGCTTCGCGAGTGTGATCGACGCATAGGAGCCCGTGGGGTGTCTCGAACGCCGCAGGTTGCCCACAGCGTTGACACGTCACGGGGGCGGTGACGCTGTTCGACATACCTACGTAGTCGGTGTCGGCACCAAATCGGGTATGGGTCGACCGACCTTTGTCGACGTGATGATTCCCCCGGTCCACGTTCACCGAACGGCTGACATGGTGTGATCTAGGTCGGCATGGCCTTGGGTGTATGCCACTTCCATGCATGCCAGATGATCAAGGCGAGCCGAGGCGGAGGAGTTCGCCTTTACTCTCTGGCCGATGTCTCATCCCAGATGGCTCACACGTGCCACCGGACGCACCCCGCGTCTCATGGTGCTTGCCGCCTTGGTGGGTGTCGGAGCCGGTCTGGGCGCTGTGGTACTGATCCGAGCCCTGGAATGGGTGGGCTCGGGCACCGAGTGGCTCATCGACAACATATCGGTTGGTGAACTCACCCTCCTTGCGATCCTCCCTGTAGGGATATGGATCTCGTGGCGACTCGGCGCCTGGTTTGCACCCGAGGTTGCCGGTCACGGTGTTCCTCAGATCGTCGCCGCCGTCACGGTTCGAGGTGGCCGGATCAGGGCTCGGGTCATGGCGCTGAAGACGGTTGCCACGGCGCTCACGATCGGCAGCGGTGGATCGGCTGGTCGAGAAGGATCAATCGCCCAGATCGGTTCTTCCATCGGCTCGTGGCTGGCTCGGCTCGCCCGGCTGGCGGAGAACGACATGATCGTCCTCGTGGCCGCTGGGGCGGGGGCGGGCATCAGCGCGACCTTCAACGCACCCATCGCCGGGATGTTCTTCGCCATGGAGGTGATCCTCCGGCAATTCTCCCTTCGTCATTTGCACACGATCATCGTCGCCTCCGTCGCCGGAGCGGTGGTGGCCCACAGCGTCATTGGCGAGGCGCTGACCTTCAATGTCCCCCCTTATGCGTTGGACGACCCGAGACTTCTCATCCTCTATGGGGTGCTCGGGTTGGTCATAGTGCCCTTCGCCTGGTTCTTCCTCGTCTCCCTCGACTGGTTCGATATCCGAGGCGAGGGGATTCCGGTCTGGATCCGTCCCGTCGTCTTTGCCCTGTTCGTGGCGGTACTGGGTCTCGTCCGCGACGAGGTCCTGGGTACGGGGCAAGCCTTCGTGAATCAGGTGCTGAGGGGTGAGATCGGCTTCGCCTGGTACACCCTCGCCTTCCTGGCCGCGTTGAAGGCTCTGGCCACTGCGGCCACACTCGGCGGGCGGGGAGCCGGTGGCATCTTCATGCCCAGCCTCTTCATCGGTGCAACGGCCGGATCCGGTTTCGCCCGACTCGTGGCACCGGCGTGGGGTCTGTCCGCCGTTTCACCCGGGGCGTTCGGTCTCGTTGGTATGGCTGCCGCTTTCGCCGCCGTGGCCCGGGCTCCGCTGACATCGATCCTCATCGTCTTCGAGATCACCGGCGATTACGGGCTTGTGCTGCCCCTCATGGTCGCCACCGCCATTAGCACCTCTCTCGCCGGCCGGGTGAAACCCGAGAGCGCATACAGCGCTCCCCTCGTCCGCATGGGCATCCATCCCACCCATGGAGCCATCACCGATCTCCTCGACACGGTGGTGGTCGGCGACACGATGCACCGCAACCCGGTCACCGTCGGCCCCGACTCCACCTTGGGCGAGGTTCAGGGCGTCATGCAGCGCAACCGGACCCATGGCCTGCCCGTTGTCGACAAGGGCCAGCTGATCGGTGTTGTCACCGAGACTGACATACTCAGAATTGGTGGACCTTCCGACCAGGTCACTGCCAGTGAGGCCATGAGCCCCAATCCAGTCACGGTGAGCCCGACCACACCGGTGTCCGATGCGTTGGAGCGCATGGCTGCGTTGGGTGTGGGGAGACTGCCGATAGTTGCCGAGGAGGACTCGAACCAGTTGGTGGGCATCTTCAAACGGGAGGACGTGGTGAGGGCTTATCACCGCGCACTCGGGGTGAGTGCCCAGGCAGAGAGTCAGTCGGACCGGCTCAAGGCTCGAACCCGGGCAGCGGCCCTGGCCGGCTACTCGGACCTGCAGATCCCCATAGGATCTGTCGCCGACGGTCGCCAGGTCAGCGAAATCCCCTGGCCCGAGGGCTGCCTCCTGGTCACGGTTCACCGCGGGTCGACGGCTCTCATACCCACCGGCAGGACTGTCATCATGGCAGGCGACACGATCACCGTGTTCGCGGGGGCCGACTCAAGAAAACGTCTCCTGGAGAGGCTTAGCCGGACAACCGACACCGAACAAGACGCCACAGAGAGCTCAGAGCCGGCAACCTAACCGGCCGGGTGCCGAACTTCCCGACAGAGCTTTCGTCGAGGGTTGTGGAGCTGAGGGGATTTGAACCCCTGACCCCTTGACTGCCAGTCAAGTGCTCTGCCGAACTGAGCTACAGCCCCTTGTGGGGCACTCAGGTTAGACCGGCCACGTCTGCACTGAGAACCACGTGCCTCCCCTCCAGAGGGACATTTGGCACTAGCCCGACGACCGCACCCATCGCATGCTGGGGCAGGAGGTGCAGCAAATGACTTCGGATCCTCAGACAACGACTCCGAACACAGGTGACATACCGGCATGGGCTCGGGAGCGTGCCGAGATGCTCCAGGGTCTCTACATCCACGTGCTGGTCTACATCCTGATGAACGCCGGAATCTTCTTCATCAACTGGGCGACCCGTGGTGACGACGGATCGTGGTGGGCCCTTTGGGTCACACTGGTGTGGGGTCTCGGTCTCCTGACACACATCCTGGTCACCGTTACTCCGGTATTCAGGGCCGACTGGGTGGAGAGACGGGCCGAGCGCATCGCCCGCCAACACTGAGAGGCTGACGTCTCAGGCATAGGTGGCGGCCAGCCGCCGACCCACGGCGGCGAGTTCGTCGCGTAGTTCGACCGGCTCGACCACTTCGAATTCGAAAGGCAGGCTGAGCAGATAGCGAGCCAGCCAGCCGATCTCGTCCGCACCGATGACGAGCCGAGACCTCGTCTTGCCTTGCGGCTCGACCGTGCCGACGTTGGCTGCGATATGGCGACGCGCGTCCTCCGGATCGGTTTTCAGGATCACCTCAGCGCGGTGCTGCCAGACTTCGACCGCTATCCCCCGCTGAACCAGCTCGACCGGGTCCGGGGCTTCCCGGCGAGTCGACCGAATCCCTGTCGCCGAGGCATCCGACACCCGATCGAGGCGGAAGGTCCTCCAGTCGTCGCGGTCGAGGTCGAAGGCGACCAGATACCACCGTCTTCCGGTGTGCACCAGCCGCAAGGGCTCGGTGTGCCGCTCCGACTGACGGCCCTTTGCGTCGACGTATGAGAAACGCATGCGCAGGCGGGAGCGGGTTGCCGCCGAGGCGGTGGCGAGCACCCCGTGCTCGATCGATGGCAGAGACGATCCAGGCACCGACACCGTGGCCTCAGTGACGTCCTCGAGCCGCGCCCGCAGGCGGGGAGGCAGCACGTGCTCCAGCTTCACCATCGCCGACAGCGAGGAATCTTCCAGCCCGCTCACCGCCGACGACACCGCCACCCGCAGCCCCAGCGCAACCGCCAGCGCTTCGTCGTCGTCGAGGAGCAGGGGTGGCAACTTGCCGCCGGCACCGAGCCGGTAGCCGCCACCGGGCCCGGCGACCGCCTCCACCGGATAGCCGAGTGCCCTGAGTCGGGTCACATCACGTCTGACGGTCCGAGTGGTCACTTCGAGACGTCGGGCAAGATCGGCGGCCGTCCAGTCGATACGACTCTCCAGAAGCCCGAGCAGCCTGAGCAGTCTCTCCGCGCTGTCCATGCCGTTCCCAATGTCGACGATTATGCGGACGGAACCTGTCCGCAATATCTCGTACGGTAGCAAAGCATCAGACCACGAGGGAATCAGAGATGTTCGTGTACGACTACCGCCAGGTGAAGAAGATCGACCACCAGAGACGAAGACGGTCGATGTCTCGTTTCGAGATCTCGCGGAATCTTCAGCCGGCAACCCGGGCGGCACGTATGGGCGAGGTCGTCGAGGTGAGCTTCCCCGAGGAATGCCGGCACACCGAGCCGATGGGGGCATGACATCCGTGGGAGGGGCCGGGATGGAGACGGGGCCGACGAGTCGTCTCGTCGCCCCAGCGATCGTTTCCTAGGCCTCGGCGACTGCTTCGTCCGACGCCACCGGCTCCACCCACTCGATCCGATCCACGTCTCCCCAGAGACGCTCCAACGAGTAGTACTCCCTCGCCGGCTCCTGGAAGAGATGGACGATGATGTCGCCGTAGTCGACGAGCACCCACTCCCCCTCGGTGCGCCCTTCGACGCGAAGGGGCTTGATGCCAAGGACTTCGCCGATTCTCTCCTCGACATGATCAGCCAGGGCTTGGACGTTGATTCGCGACGAGCCCGTGGCGATGACGAAGACGTCGGAGAGGAAGAACGCCTCCTCAACGTCGAGCAGAACTATGTCGGTCCCCTTCTTGGCGAAGATGGCATCCGCTGCCATCCGGGCCATTTCGACACTCTGCTCTACGACTGGTCCTCCAACTCGATGACGCCTCCCACATTATCCGTCTCAAACGACTCTGTGTAGAGGCCGTGCGACGCGATGTACGCGCGGACGGGCTCGGTGACCAAATACCTATAGGGCCGTCCCGTCCGAATCCTCTCCCTTATCTCGGTGCCACTCACCTCCAGCAGACCCATCTCGATCGCTATCGAGCCCTCGATGTCGGGCATGGGGGTCCCGGGGCGAGGGGCGAGCGCGATGGTCGCTCGTTCGACCACGGTCTCCCAGCGATGCCAGGTGCGAAGCCCCGAGGCACTGTCGGCCCCCAGGATCAAGAACAGCTCTTCGTCGTTCGGGAAGGTGCCGAGAGTGTCAGCGGTGTAGGTCGGCCCGTCACGCTCAACCTCCCGTTCGTCGACCTGGATCTCCTCGACGCCGGTCACGGCCGAACGGCACATCTCCAGCCGGTGACGCCCGGGGGTGACCCATCGCCCCGACTTCTGCCAGGGATCACCGGCCGGTATGACCAGGACCCGATCGAGGTCCAACTGATGTAGCGCGCACTCGGCGGTATGGAGGTGGGCGATGTGGATCGGATCGAAGGTCCCGCCGAGTATTCCGGTTCGCACGGCGCCGAGGATAGGGCCGTGGCGGTGTGACCAAGCGGAGCGCCCTGGTGATGTCCGTCGACCGACAACCCGTCTGCGTCGCCGGGTCGGCGTAGCGTCCGTTGACACGCAGAGACAAATGGACCCCTGGCACCCCGTGCGGCCTCCCGGCGTGACCGACCACATCGCCCCTTCTCACCTGCCGACCACCCGACACGTTCACATCCGACAAATAGGAGACGGAGACCTTCAGCCCCGGTGTCGGCTCTATCGTCACGGTCCTCATCCCCGCCACCGAGCCCGCGAACGTCACCATGCCGGAGGCCGGCGCCCTGACAACGCTTCCCTCGGCCGCGGCGTAATCGACTCCCCAATGGCCCCCGTATTGGCCAACGGGCGCGTACGGGGACACGACCGGGCCTGGGACCGGCGGGCTGATACACACGGCGGCGATGGCAAGTGCTATGTACATCTCTCCCCTGGCCGCGAACATAGGGCCACGAAGTTTCGGAATCCAGGGGTTCGCGCCTAACTTCGCGACTGATCAAAGGAGACGTATGACAGCTTCCCGAATAGGGCTGATGGGCTTCGGGAGAATCGGGCGCAACGTATTCCGGTTGCTGCACGACCGGGACGATCTCGATGTCGTCGCCATCGACGACATCGCCGACCCGGAGGCTCTCACCTACCTTCTCAAGTACGACTCGCTGTACGGCCGCTTCCCGACCGACGTCGAGTTCTCCGACGGAAAACTCGAATACGGCGACAAGGAGGTCGCCTTCACCGGCGCACGCACCCCTGCCGACACCTCGTGGGGAGATCTCGGCGTCGACATCGTCCTCGACACGACCAGTCGCTACCGGACGAGTGCGTCACTGCAGGGCCATCTCGACAGTGGAGCCGGCAAGGTCGTCTTGACCTCGAGCCCTGAGAAACCCGGTGAGATACCTCTGCTGCTCCGTGGCATCAACGACGACGTGCTGGACGACAGCCCGGACATCGTCGCACTCGGCTCCAACACGTCAAACGCCGTCTCGCCGATTCTCGCCATCCTCGACGAGGAGTTCGGGGTCAACCGTGTCTATATGACCGTGGTCAAGGCGATGTCCAACGCGGGACGTCTCGCCGACGTGCCCACCGACGCATACCGGACCAGCCGAGCCGCGGGCGAGAACATCATCCCGGCGGAGACGAACTCGGCCGAGATCATCACCCAGGCACTCCCCCAACTCGCCGGCAAGATAATGGTGACGGCACTGAACGTCCCTGTGCTCGACGGCTCCACCGTCGACATGGTCGCCGAGACCGCCCGCACCGTGACCGCCGAAGAGGTGAATGAAGCGGTACGAAGGCAGGTGGCGTCCTCCTACGGGGACATCATCGAGTACGTCGACGACCCCATCGTCTCCTCCGACGTGAGACTCGACCCCCACTCGGGCATCTTCGACAGTCTGGCGACGTTGGTGACAGGTGACGACATGGTGAAGACGATCACATGGTTCAACAACGGATGGGGTTACTCACACCGAGTGGTCGAAGTCGCCGCATCCATCGCCGCAGGAGGTTCACAATGACCAGGGTCGCCATCAATGGGTTCGGCCGGATCGGCCGGGCCGTCTTCCGCATCATCGCCTCACGTCCGGAGTCGGACATCGAGGTGGTCGCCATCAACGACCTGTCCGACGATGCGATCCTCGCCTATCTGCTCGAGTACGACTCGGTCATGGGCAAGTTCGACCAACCGGTGTCCGCATCCGACGGCGTCATGACCGTCGGTGAGCACGAGATCCAGATGTTGGTAGAGCGCGACCCGGCCGAGCTGCCGTGGGCGGAGCTCGGAGTCGACGTCGTCATCGAGTCGACGGGCGTGTTCCGTGACCGGGCGTCGCTCCAGAAGCATCTCGACGCCGGGGCACGGCGAGTGATTCTCACCGTCCCCGCCAAGGACGAGATCGACGAGACGATCGTCCTCGGGGTCAACGACAGGGAGCTCGACGCCGGTGACATGGTGGTCTCCAACGCATCGTGCACGACCAACTGTCTGGCGCCCCTCGCCAAGGTCCTCGACGACGCATTCGGCATCACCAAGGGTGTGATGACGACGGTCCACGCCTACACCAACGACCAGCGACTGGCCGACGTCCCCCACAAGGATCTGAGACGCAGTCGGGCCGCAACCGAGAACATCATCCCCACCACGACCGGCGCAGCCAAGGCGGTGGGAAAGGTCCTCCCCAAGCTCGACGGCAAGCTCGACGGGATGGCGATGCGGGTGCCCGTCCCCGACGGCTCAACCGTCGACCTGGTCGTGGAGTTGGAGAAGGAAGTGACTGTCGAAGAGGTCAATGCAGCGGTCAAGGCCGCCGCCGACGGCCCTCTCGCCGGGATCCTGGAATACACCGAGGATGCGATCGTCTCCACCGACATCATCGGCAACCCGCACTCGTCGATCTTCGACGCCAGTGGCACACAGGTGCTGGGTGGCAACCTCGTGAAGGTCATGTCGTGGTACGACAACGAGTGGGGCTACTCGAATCGCGTGGTCGATCTGATCGAGCGTCTCGCCGAGGTGATCGAGCAGGAGGCCGCCTAGCCCCTCCGTTAGCCTCGAGGCATGGAGGTCGAGCGGTTCGACGAGGCGGCCGCGTTCCGAAGTCAGGCTCTCCCATACCTGCTCGAGAACGAAGCGGTCAACAACCTCATCCTCGGGGTCAGCAGGACGGCAACCGGCGACACCGCCTATCACGAGGACTTTCGCGGCTACGTGGTGCGCCACCACGGCAGGCCGGTCGCGGCCGCGGTGCAGACGCCGCCGTACAACCTCATTCTCTCCGCAGCCGAGACACCCGAAGCCGTTGGGGCTCTCGCCGGTACGGTGGGATCGCTTCCCGGCGTCATCGGTGTGACCCCATGGGTGGACCACTTCGTGGCGGCTCGCCCGGAGAAGGCTCGGCGCACGATGCGTCAGGGCGTCTTCGCATTGGCCGAAGTGGTCGCAGTGAGACCCGGGGTGGGAGACTCGCGTCCCGCCTCGCCGTCTGAGCGGGACCTCCTCATCGCCTGGCAGATCGCCTTTCAAGAGGAGGCTATAGGCGAATCCACTCCCGAGACGGCCGAGCGCATCATCGACCATCGGCTCGAAGGGCCCGCCGATAGCTTCGGTCTATGGGTGCACGAGGTGGACGGGACCGTTGTGTCGATGAGTGGTCATACCGGTCCGACAGCACACGGGATTCGCATCGGCCCGGTCTACACGCCGCCCGAGCATCGTGGCAACGGTTACGCGTCGCGACTAGTAGCCGCCGAGTCCCAATGGCTGTTGGACGGCGGGCGTCGATTCTGTTTCCTCTACACCGACCTCTCCAACCTCACGTCGAACTCGATCTACAGACGGATCGGCTATCGCCAAGTGGCGGAGTCGGCCGAGTACTCGTTCCTCTCCTAGGTCCAACGGGGACTCCGTCGTCCCAACCGAACGACAATCTGGAGACGAATAGACTTGCCGCCCAGACGACGAGGCACCCGCATGGACCATAGAGGGCAGATTCAGACTGGTGGGACGGAATCGGGAGAGCCGTGGGTGGATGGCTGGTGTCGGCTGAGCGAAGACCGCGTCGTCTTCTTCGTGAACGACATCGAAGTCCTGGCGCTCACACGTGACACGGCCGCTATCAAGGAGGAGGCCGAGACCGTGTTCGGGGTCGGCGGCAGTGACGAGCCCTTCTTCTTCCACCCGGCCAACGCCGATGCCTTCCGAATCGACCTGTCGGGCGAGGCCGCCACAGCCGCCGCACGCGTCAGGCTGGCTGCCTCACAGACTCCGACACGCCCAGCCGTCGCCGGGACTGCCGCCAAGTCCAAGGTTGCCGCTGGGTTGTTGGGCATCCTCCTCGGGGGAATCGGCGCACACAAGTTCTATCTCGGTGACATCGGGCTCGGCATCCTCTATCTGCTCTTCGTGTGGACCGGGATCCCGTCGATCGTCGGGCTCATCGAAGGAATCATCTACCTCACGATGACTGACGAGGCGTTCGCCGCGAAGTACGGGTGATTCAGTCGTCACTCCTGACCACCAGCGCAGCAAGGAAGACCACGCCGGCACTCACCGCCACGGGTAGCGCGCGGGAGCCGGTGATGTCGGCGAACGTCGCCGTGACCAACGGGCCCGCAGCGCTGGCCAGCAGGAACACCAGGGTGACCAGACCCATCGCCGTGCCCATGCTCGTCTCCCCGAAGACGTTCTTCGAGTGCATCCCGATCAGCGGTGACACGGCTCCGATGCCAAACCCGGCTGCGATGGCGTAGGTCGCCGCGAGCAGCGGATTGCTGGCAAATGCCAATGCCAGCGACCCGATCGCTATCGCCGTGTAGGCGATCCTCAACGTGGTGGCCACCCCGACCCGGCTGACGATCGGCATCAGGGGGAGACGCCCGCCCAACTGGGCGAAACCACGGAAACCGGCCCAGAACGATGCGGCCCCGAGAGCGAGCCCGGCCGATGTCATCGCAGGCACCTGGTAAACGAGGATCGTCCCGACTCCGATCCCGGCCAGGCCCTGGCTGATCAGCAACCGGCGCGCTCTCGCCGACCGCAGCGACTGCCCGACGTGACCGACGATGGAGGGACGATGGGCGTCCTCGCGTCGTCGGGTGTCGATCATGACCGCTCCGACGAGGAGTGCGAGCGTGGTGGACACGGCGAGCAGCCGAAGCGTCGTGCGCCAGTCCAACTGGGTGACGAGCCACGCACTCAACGGGATGTAGATCGGGCTGGCGAAAGCGCCCCAGATGGTCAGGATGGCGATCGCCCGATCCTCCGAGCGCGGGCTGACCCGGACTGCCACTGTCTGGGTCACGTGATAGAAGCCAAGGGACGCCAGGACTCCCCCACCAACGGCTCCGGCGACGGCGAACACCCCCGCACTCTCCGCACTCGCCGACACCAGAAGCGCACCCCCACCCAAGAGGGCCGCCACCGTGAACACGAGTCGGCTGCCCCATCGATCGAGAACCCACCCTCCTACGAGTGCCCCGAATCCGGCTACGACGGTCGAGGAGCTGAACACCGCGGCCACGGCCGGCTCGCTCCAACCGGTGTCCACGATGATCGGGTCGAGGAGCACTCCGAAGCTGTAGAACCACGACCCGTACACGGCGATCGTGATGAGCCCGAGGACGGCGATCCTGCCATGTGGCACCGTCTTGGCCTCAGTCGTCATCCAGGAACCCTAGACAGCCATATCGACGTCGGTCAATGCATGAGCCGTTCAACACCGTTCTGTGGAGGCTGAGCGCGCGTGACGCGCGCTCAGCCTCCACAGAACGGTCTCACGTCGTCTGAAGCACCCTCCAGATCTGCTCGGCTGTGACTGGAACCTGGACCTCGGCCCCGTCGAGGGCGTCGGAGATCGCATTGAGCACCGCCGGCGTCGAGCCGATTGCCCCGGCCTCGCCTATCCCCTTTGCGCCGAGGGGGTTCGTCGGGGTCGTGGTGACCGTTGCGTCCAGCCCGAACGACGGCAGAGAGCCGGCGGTGGGCATCAGGTAGTCCATGAAAGAGCTGGTGACGAGATTCCCGTCGTCGTCGTAGACGACCTTCTCCCACATCGCCTGACCCACGCCTTGGGCCAATCCACCATGCCTCTGGCCGTTTGCCAGCATGGGGTTGATGATGTTCCCCGCGTCGTCAACAGCCCACATGCGGTCGAGACGAGGCGAGCCCGAGTCGTTGTCGATCTCGACGACCGCGAGATGCATCCCAAACGGGTAGTTGCGGCCTCCCGACCTGAAATGCACCTCGTCGTCGAGCCCCGGGGTGTCTCCTTCGGGGACGTTTCCGGAGAGTGCAGCCGAGACGATTTCCTCCCAGGTGACGGAGACGTCGGTTCCCACCACCTTGGCCAGCCCATCCTCGAGGATGATGTCTGCATCGGAGGCCTCGAGCAGGTGCCCGGCGATGCGCGTCGCCTTCGCGGCCACCTCCGAGGCAACGGCGTGGCTGGCCGATCCCCCGTGTGCCACCGAACGTGAGCCGGACGTTCCAAAGCCGTAGGGCGATGCCGACGTGTCGCCCTGCTCGATCCGCACCCGGGCGACGTCGAGGCCAAGCACCTGCGCGACGATCTGGGCGAAAGTGGTCCGGTGTCCCTGGCCCTGGTCGAGGGTCTCCACGTAACAGGTGACCGACCCGTCCGATGTCACCTGGATCCGCGCCGCACCCCAACTCTCGAAACCGCAAACCTCGACATATGCCGCAAGGCCGATGCCCAACAACCGCCCTTCCTCACGGGCGGCGGCCTGCTCGGTGCGCAAGCCCTGGTAATCGGCTACCTCGAGCAGCTTGTCAAGTGCGCGCTCGTACTCGCCGGTGTCGAACACGTAGCCACCCATCTCCTTGCCACCCGACGAGGCATAGGGGAACTGGTCGGGCCGGATGAAGTTGCGCCGCCGGACCTCGGCCGGGTCGACCCCGGTCGCATGAGCGATGGCGTCGATGACTCGTTCGATGGTGAGGGTCGCTTCGGGACGGCCCGCCCCCCGGTATATCCCGCGGGGCGCCCGGTTGGTGAACACACCGCGCATTCTCCAGCCGTACACCGGCACCTGGTAGTTACCGGTCCCGATCCGCGGCGTCAACTCCGTGAACGGTATGTAGCGGGCCCGACACCCCAGGTCGATGAGGCTGTCCAGCCAGAGAGCCTCGATCTTCCCGTCGGTGTCGGCGACTACCTCGTAGCGATGCCGCTGCGCCCGGCCGTGGCCGATGGTCAGCATGTGCTCACGCCGTGACTCGACCCACTTGACCGGCCGTCCGGTCTCTCTTGCCGCGTGAATCGTCAGGTACTCCTCCTCGGCAAGGTCGAACTTGGCCCCGAAGCCGCCACCGACAAACGGCGTGATGACCCGCACCTCAGATTGAGCCAGGCCGAAGTCCGAAGCGATTTGGTCCCGCATCAAATGCGGTGCTTGCGTGGCCAAGTGGACGGTGACGCCACCTTCTCGCCATTCCGCGAGGATCACCCGGCTCTCCATGGGTGCCGGGGCTACGCGGGGGTGATCCACGACCCCGCTCAAGCGGATCGGGCCGTCGACGGCCTCGAACGTCTCGCGGTCCCCCTTGGAGAGGTCGTAGGCCACATTCGTCCCTGAGCCGAGCCCCTCATGGATCGGCGGAGCCTCGACTGCCTGCTCGACGTCACCGACCACGTCGAGCGGCTCGTAGTCGACGAAGACGAGATCGGCCGCATCGCGGGCCGCAGCCGGTGAGTCGGCGATGACCGCTGCCACCGGGTCACCCGGCATGAGCACTCTGCCTTGAACGAGAGGCCACCGGCGGGGGACGTTGCGGTCGGGTCGCGGAGTCGGGGGCATCACCGCCTCGGATACGTCCTCGGGTCTGATGACCCGCCAGACACCAGGTGATTCCTCCGCGGCCGACGTGTCGATCCCGGTCACATCGGCGTGTGGGAGCGGGGATCGGACGATGGCGAGATACAACGTCCCGGTCGGCGTCAGGTCTTCGACATAGGTGGCCGTCCCGGAGACGAGGGCGGGGTCCTCGCGGCGCTGTACGGGCGCACCGATGAACGAGGGAATGATCGATTCGGTAGTCACCGGCAGCACACTAACGAGTGCCGCGGTGAGCTATTCGAGCAACGAGAGAACCGTCGCCCTGAAGTCGTTTGGCTGGAAGGGTTTGGTGACGAAGGCATCAGCACCGCCCTCGTTGGCCCTCCGTCTGGACTCTTCCTCGGCGTGGGCGGTCAACACGACGACCGGGATGCTCTCGGTGGTCTGATCACGGCGGATCCGGTCGAGAACCTGCCAACCATCCATGCCGGGCAAACCGATGTCGAGAACCACGAGGTCGGGGGATTCCGAGCTCACGGCTTGAAGACCGGTCTTTCCATCGTCACGGGTGATGATCTCGAGGTCTGCGGCGCGCAGGCAGACTTCGATCAAACGTCGGATTACGGCGCTGTCCTCGACAATCAGAATTCGTGAACCCATTGATGTACCTCTTATCGCAGCCCTCTTGAGGCTCCCACCGGTATCGGCACTACACGACCCTGGGTTTAGACATTCTGGAGGTTTCGACCAGACGGCAATGTCAGGGTCTCAACGAACTCCTCCAACTGACGCAGTGTCCTGACCTCGTGCACCGAGGTGCAGTGTTTCGCATAGTGGGACATGGTCGAATCTCCCGTGTCCCAATACGCCATCGGCTCCGGATTGAGCCAGATGAGCCCTCTCGCGGCTTTCGCCACTTCGCCCAGCACGCCGTCCCGAGCCGGTCGGTAGTTGTTCCTGGCGTCCCCGGTGATGATCACTGTGGTGCGCGGGGTCAGCTGGCTGCCGTACCGGCTGTAGAACGTCTCCATCGAATTCCCGTAGTCGGAATGGCCGTCCAGCCATACCACCTCCGCTTCGGTCGTGATACGCGAGACGGCCGAGCCGAAGTCGATCCCGGGCCCAAAGAAGTCGGTCACTTCGTCGATCGTGTCGACAAAGGCAAAGGAGCGCAGCTTTGAGAAATGAGTGGCCATGGCGTGTGTGAACTGGAGAGTGAATCGCGAGAAGGTGGCCATCGAACCGGAGATGTCACACAGAAGCCATACCTCGGGACGATGCGGCTTGGGGTGACGGAACTGTGGGTCTGCAGGCACACCGCCCGTTGCCAGCGACCGCCGCACCGTCCGACGGAAGTCGAGACGACCGGTACGCCGCTTGCGTCGGCGTGCCAGTCTCGCCGCCAGCTTTCGCGTCAGTGGACCGATTGCAGCTTCCATATCGGCCAGGTCCTTGGTTGTCGCATGCATGAGATCGATGTCCTCGATGAGTGGTCTGCGGAGAGTCCGCGCCACGGCGTCACGGCCTCGGTCGGCTACGAGTCGTCGCCTGATCTCCTCCTGGATCTCGGTTCGGAGTTGTTCGATCAAGGCCTCGACCTCCTCCTCGAGCAGCCGTTGCTCGAACTCCGACAACTCGGAGTCCCCGGTGAGCGCCTCCAGCAACTCGGTCTCCAACCGCTCCATGTCGAGACGGCGCAACGTCCGATAGAGGTAGTACGTGCCGCCCACCGGCCGACCCGGCTCCATCCCGGCGAGACGGTCGACAGCGTTCCTGACCCCACGACGCAGAGCCTCCGGGTCCATGTCGGCCAGAGCGTTCAGCAACGCGTCGAACAGCGCTTCTTCGTCGACCTCCCCACCTGCTCCGCCTCCTCCTCCTTCCGTCGACTCCCCCGGCGCCGGCCCGTCCTCGATGGTCGGCTCGTTCTCGTCGCCGGGCTGTGGCACCAGCGCGAAATAGATGTCGAATGCCGTGTCGAAGGCGCGCTCATGCCGAAGATTCTTGACCAGGGTGGCCCGCAACGTCTCACGCAGTGCCACACGCTCGCCGATGTCGATGCTCTCGATCGCACGCATGGCGTCGATGGCCTCGACCATCGAGACGGGCACTCCCGCATCGCGGAGCTCGTCGACAAATCCGGTGATGACCGGAAGCATCAGCCCTGAGGAGAGGAGGTGAGCTCTTTGGCGGCCTTCTCGATGTCCGTCTGGTACTTCAACAGGACGTGAAGCGTGTCACCGAGCACCTCCTCGTCCACTTCGTTCACGGAAAGCGCGAGCAGGGTGCGTGCCCAGTCGATGGTCTCCGAGACCGAAGGCGCCTTCTTGAGGTCGAGACTGCGGATCGACCTAGCCACCTTCGCCACTTGACTCG
Source organism: Acidimicrobiia bacterium (assembly GCA_050050035.1). Lineage (GTDB taxonomy): Bacteria > Actinomycetota > Acidimicrobiia > Spongiisociales > ZC4RG35 > JANQRA01. Next base: position 19,692 of record JASFVB010000003.1, read on the forward strand.
CCAGGTGCTCCGACAGATTGGGCACACGCGCGCTGAGGATCCTCTGCTCCCGCTCGGCGTCCGGATAGTCGATGTGCAGGAAGAGACATCGGCGTTTGAGGGCCTCGCTCAGCTCGCGGGTGTTGTTCGACGTGAGGAACACGAGAGGATGTGTCGTGGCACTCATCGTCCCCAGCTCGGGGATGGACACCTGGAAATCGCTGAGGATCTCGAGCAGCAGCGCCTCAGTCTCCACTTCCACGCGATCCACCTCGTCGATGAGGAGGACCACCGGCTTGGCAGACCGAATTGCCTCGAGAAGCGGTCGGGTCAGCAGGAACTCCTCGGCGAAGATGTCGTGACTGATCTCGTCCCAGTCGTGGTCGACGTCGGACTGGATGCGCAGGAGCTGTTTCTTGTAGTTCCATTCGTACAGGGCCTTGGCCTCGTCGAGACCCTCGTAACACTGGAGCCTGATCAACTCCCGCCCCGTGGCGGCTGCTGTCGACTTGGCCAGCTCCGTCTTGCCCACGCCCGCAGGGCCCTCGACCAAGACCGGCTTCTCCAGTGCGTCGGCGAGATACACGACTTGGGATATCCGTGAGTCGGCCAGGTAGTCGACCGCCGCGAGTGCGTCGACCACGGCTTGCGGGCTTTCGAGGCTCATCTGTCTCCCATGCTGAACCAACACAGTCTACGGGCCCGTCGAAATGACCCCCAGCCAACGTGAGATCACGACTCTGCGGAGTTAGCCTGGACTGTCCGTGCGCATGGAAACGGGACCACAGTGCGAATAATCATCGTGGGTGCCGGGGCGGTTGGGTCCTACCTCGCGGAACGTCTGTCGTCGGGTGGCGAAGACGTGGTCGTCATCGAGGACGACGAGAGGCGGGCAAGCGAGCTCCAGGAGTCCATCGACGCGCTCGTCCTCCATGGCAACGGCGCCAGCATCCACATGCTCGAAGAGGCGGGAGCCGCCGAGACCGATCTGCTCATCGGAGTCAGCGATTCCGACGGCGTGAACGTCCTGGCATGTCATACGGCGTCTCAGCTCGGAGCCAAGACGACCATCGCCCGCATCGAGGACGGTGAGCTGAGAGAGGGCGCCGACCGGCTCGGCGTCGACATGATCATCGATCCGTCAGCAAACGCCGCCGAGGAGTTGGTCGGGATCGTTGGGCTCGGAGGAGCCAGCGAGCTCATCTACTTCGCCGAAGGGAAGCTCGTGATGGTTGGCGGCCTCGTCGGGCCGAACAGCCCGATGACCCGGGGACCATTGCGTCATCTCAGGATGCGTGAGGCCGAGTGGGGCTGGGTCGTTGCCGCGCTCGTTCGTGACGGTCGGACCATTGTCGCCCACGGCGACACCGACGTCAGGCCCGGGGACCATGCACTGCTGATGACCACGTCGGATCACGCCGATGACGCAACGCGTCTGATCGGTGTGAAGAGACGTCATCTGGACCGGGCGATAATCATCGGCGGCACGCGCTTCGCCCAGATCACAGCCGATGTGATGGCCGAAGCCGGGTTGTCCGTCGTTCTCGTCGACCAGGACGACGCCAAGTGCAACTATCTGGCCGCCCGTCATCCGGGGACTCTCGTCATCTGCGGTGATCCCACCGACCCCGAGGTTCTCACCGACCTCGATCTCGGCCCGAAGGACGTCGTCATGGGTCTGACGGGATGGGACGAAGTCAATCTCCTCGGCTGCCTCGTCGGCAAGGCGAGTGGCGCCGGAATGGCCATCTCCCGGTTCAACCGCATCGCCTATGTCGGTCTACTCGGCGGTCTCGGCGTCGACGCTGCGGTCTCCTCACGTCTGATGGCCGCCTCGGCGATCCTCCGCTTCGTCCGCCAAGGTGAGGTAGAGCAGGTTGCGACCTTCTCGGACACCGACGCCGAGGCGATAGAGATCGAGGTGGCGCCCGAATCGGAAGCTGTCGGCAAGTCGCTGCTCAACCTCGGGCTCCCAGTTGGAGTCATCATCGGCGGCATCTCCCGCAACGGCACGACCTTCGTCCCCGACGGGTCGACGGTGGTGCGCGCCGGGGATCACATCATTTTCTTTGCGCTGCCCCGCGATATCACGGAATCGTCAGCACTCTTCACGGCATGAGCTCGAACGCCCTGCCGACGGGCGCTCCACCGGCCAGAAGCCTCCTCAAGACCGTCGCATTCGTCCTCGGCTCGATACTGCTGTTCCTGGCCCTGGCGATGTTGAGTGCGACCGTGGTGGCTCTGCTCTACCAGGAGTACGACACCGCGCTGGCGATCTTCATCTCGGCCCTGATCACAGGAGTGGTCGGCTACACCTGGCGCAGATGGGTCCGGAGACCCTCCTCGATCACCGTCAAACAGGGCTTTGCCACGGTCGGCCTGGGCTGGTTCGTCTTCTCGCTATTCGGCGCACTCCCCTACCTGACCAGCGGGGCGATAGCCAATCTCACCGACGCCGTCTTCGAGACCGCCTCGGGCTTCACCACCACGGGCGCATCCATCCTCGTCGACCCCGGTGTATTGAGCCACGGTATCTCGTTTTGGCGCGGCCTCACGCAGTGGCTCGGTGGCATGGGTGTGATCGTCCTCGGCGTTGCCATCCTCCCCCTGCTGGGCACAGGTGGCATGCAGCTGGCTCGTGCCGAGTCGCCGGGCCACACACCCGACCGTCTCACCCCGAGGTTCCAAGAGACCGCAAAAAGGCTGTGGATCGTCTACGCGGGGATAACGGTCATCGAGGTCGTGATGCTGGCTGCCGGAGACATGACCGGGTTCCAGGCCATCATCCACTCCTTCACGACGATGTCGACGGGCGGGTTCGGGACGGAGGCCACTTCAATCGCCGGATTCAGCGTGTACACGCAGTGGGTGGTGACGGTCTTCATGTTCGTGGCCGGAGTGTCGTTCGCCCTTCACTACCGGGCCCTCACCAGACCCCGTGAGTACCTGCGCAACTCTGAGTTCGGTCTCTACACACTCATAGCGCTCGTGGCGGTGGTGATTGTGGCCGGTGGTCTGCTTCAAGACCATGAGCCGGCTCAGGCAATCCGCGATGCTGCCTTCAACGCGGTCTCCATCGCCACCACGACCGGCTATGCGTCTGCCGACTTCGGCACGTGGAGACCCGCCTTGCAGATCATGATGGTCGGGTTGATGTTCGTCGGTGGGATGGCCGGATCGACCGCCGGTGGCATCAAGACGTTCCGGATCGGCATCCTCAGCAAGGCTGCCTACGCCGATCTTCGCCGTCTTGTCCACCCCAGGGGAATCTTCGTCACGAGGTTCGGGGAGAACAGAGTCTCCGAGCCCGTCATCGAGGCGGTCCAATCGTTCTTCCTGTTCTACATGTTCCTGTTCATGACGTCGACGTTCATCCTCGCCTTCATCGACGCCAACCTCTCCGAGGGTCTCGACCTCGTCACCGCCACGTCGGCGGTGGCGGCGTCACTCGGGAACATCGGGCCGGGTCTCGGTCAGGTCGGCCCGGCCGCCAACTACGCGGCGCTGCCCGACCTCGCCAAGTGGCTGCTGTCCGGCCTGATGATCGTCGGACGGCTCGAGATCTTCCCCGTCCTCGTCTTGTTCACCAAAGACCTCTGGCGTCGCTGACACCCCACCCCGGGTTCGGCTCAGATCGGGACCTGGATGCCGACCTCCATGACACGGTCGTGCGGGAGACCGAAGAAACGGGCCGCGTTGGCGGCGTTGCGATGCATGAAGGCGAAGAGATGCTCGCGCCACTTCGCCATCGAAGGGAGCTCGGTGACGAGGACGGACTCCTTGCCGATGAAATAGGTGGCCTCGGTGGGATCGAATCCGAATGCCGGGTTGACGATGTTCTCCAAGGCCGTGGGAACGTCGGGCTCCTGCATGAACCCGTAGGTCAACACGACTTGGACGAAACCCTCCCCGAGCTCGTGGATCGTCGCCCGCTTCGCCTGCGGCTCGCGTGGCCGCGTCGTGGTTCGGATACTCACCAGCGCGATCGTCTCGTGTAGAACCTCGTGATGCTTCAGGTTGGTCAGCAGCGTGGGGGGTGTCACCCCTGGCTCAGGGAACAAGTAGACACCAGTCCCGGCGACCCGGGTCTGTGGGTGCTCGACGATCGATTGGATGAACCGCTCGATGTGCAGCTGGGTCTTTCGGATCTTCCCGGACATGATCGTTCGTCCCCGTTCCCACGTGGTCATGATGGAGAAGCCAACCACGGCGATAGCGAGCGGGAACCAGCCGCCCGAGGGGACCTTGGTGATGTTGGCTCCGAAGAACGCCAAGTCGAGGATCAAGAACAACGTGGTGAGTGCGATCACGGGCGGCGCCCGCCATCGCCAGTGGCTTCGCATCACCCGATACAACAAGAGGGTCGTGATCACCATGTCCGTCGCCACCCCGACTCCGTAGGCCGCAGCCAGATTGCTCGACGAGCCGAAGCCAAACACGAGACCCACTGCTGCGATCATCAGCAGCCAGTTGATGCTGGGAACGTAGATCTGGCCGAACTGACGGGGAGAGGTGTGGTCGACCTGCTGTCTGGGCAGGAGACCCAACTGGATCGCCTGAGACGTCAGCGAGTAGGCGCCCGATATCAGGGCTTGGGAGGCGATCACCGTCGCCAACGTCGCCAACACCACCAACGGCAGAACCGCCCAGTCGGGTGCCAGAAGATAGAAGGGGTTCTCGATCGCACCCGGGTCGTTGATCAGCAGGGCTCCCTGACCCATGTAGTTGAGGACGAGCGCCGGGAAGACGAACGTGACCCAGCCAAGTCTTATCGGGCGCTTCCCGAAGTGACCGATATCGGCGTAGAGAGCCTCGCTTCCGGTGACCACCAAAAAGACGCCACCGAGAGCGAGAAAGGCGAAGAGTGGGCGCTCGGCTATCAGACCCAAGCCACGGCTGGGGTTGATCGCGGTGAGGACGCCGGGCTCCTCGAGGATCTCCAGGAGCCCCAGCACCCCGAGCACACTGAACCAGAGCACCATGATCGGCCCGAAGAAGCTCCCCAAGGCGGACGTGCCACGGTGCTGCACCATGAACAGCCCGACCAGTATGACCGCGGCGATCACGAGCACCCACGGTTGAAGCCCTGGAACGGCAACCTCCAGACCCTCCACTGCGGAGAGCACCGAGATGGCGGGTGTGATCATCCCGTCGCCGTAGAGAAGGGCCGTGCCAAACAGACCGACACCCACGAGCACCAACCTGCCTGGCGACTTCTTCGTGTGACGGATGATCAACGAGGTCAGGGCGAGAATCCCACCTTCTCCGTCGTTGTCGGCCCGCAGGACGAATGTCAGGTACTTGATCGAAACGACCAGGACGAGGGCCCAGAATATGAGGGAGAGGACACCGAGGACGCTTTGCTCCGTGACCTCCAGACTGGCTACCGCAAAGGACTCCCGAAGCGCGTAGAGAGGACTGGTCCCGATATCCCCGTACACGACACCGAGCGCCCCCAACGTGAGCAACGCAAGGTATTTGGGATTGACTGCTTCTTTGTGGTCTTGGGCTTGCGACACCTGAATCCGCCGTCCTGGTCGAGCGAGCCTAGACCTCCCGCTACTCCTCCTCGTAGATGTCCGGGGTAAATTCGAACGTCAGGTCACCGATGCGAACCTCGTCACCCTCCACGGCTCCAGCCGCGGCGAGGGCGTCGTCGACTCCGAGACGGGCAAGACGTTTGGAGGCGAGATCGGCCGCGTCCATGAGGGTGAGATCCGCAAATGACACCGCGCGCTCGACCGCTCGCCCCCGGACCCGCCACGCCCCGTCTTCCTTGGTGAGTGTGAACGACCGCCCGAGCGGCCGGTGCAAGATGTAGCCGCGTCGCTCCGGGGCCTCCCTCTCCGCCGTCTCCACGAGGTCGGCGATCGCGTGCAGCGCCTCGGGCACACCGTCCCCGGTGACGGCGGACACGGACATGACACCCATGCTCTCTGCAGTCTCGGAAGCACCGGCAAGGTCGTTCTTGTTGACGAGGACGATCCTCGGTCGCGTGGCGAGCTCGAGCGAGTAGTCCTCGATCTCTCGCATGAGGATCTCCAGTTGCGCCGTCGGTGGGCTCGGCTGTGTCTCCGATGGATCGAGGAGAATCACCAGGACACGGGCTCGTTCGGTGTGGCGGAGAAACTCATGCCCGAGACCCTTTCCCTCGGCTGCACCCTCGATGAGGCCGGGTATGTCCGCCAGCACGAACTCCCTCCCGTCGAAGCTCACGACGCCGAGATTCGGCTCCAGAGTCGTGAAGGGGTAGTCCGCGATCTTGGGAGTGGCTGCCGACACGCTGGCGATGAAGGTCGACTTCCCCGCGTTCGGGAATCCGATCAGCGCGGCATCCGCCAAGAGCTTCATCTCCAGGGTGAACCACTCCTCACTCCCGTACTCGCCTTGCTCTGCCATCGCCGGTGCCCGGTTGGCCGGGCTGACGAAGGCTGCGTTCCCCAAGCCGCCCCTACCACCAACGACCACCGTGACCTCCTGGCCCTCGGTGACGAGGTCGGCGATGAGCGTGCCGGATTCGTCGCGAACCACCGTCCCCAGTGGGACCGGCAGGACGAGATCGGCGCCGTTCCTGCCGTGCCGGAGGTCTCCTTCACCGTGCGTGCCGCTCTCGGCTGAATGATGAGGCTTTCGCTGGTACCTCAGCAGTGTGGCTACCGACGGGTCCGCTCTGAGGACCACCGAGCCCCCCGAGCCGCCGTTGCCACCGGTTGGCTTGCCCTTGGGTTTGCCTTTGGCGCGATGGAATGCCGCGACGCCTGCGCCACCGTCGCCGGCTCGGAGACTGACTCGGACCCGGTCAACGAACATGACCGGTGGAGTTGATCCACCTTCCCCGAAGGGAAGGTCAGATCGCCTCGTCTACGACCGAGACGAGGCGGCGATTGTTGCGTACGCCGTACTTGACGGTCCCAGCCGTCGTGGCGAAGAGGGTGTCGTCACCTCCCCGAGAGACGTTGTCGCCCGGGTGAATGCGGGTTCCGCGCTGACGAACCAGGATCGCGCCAGCATTGACGAACTCTCCGTCGAACACCTTGGACCCGAGTCGCTTCGCATGCGACTCGCGACCGTTCTTCGATGAGCCGCCTGCCTTTGTCTTTGACATGGTCTACTCCTCTTCCTTGGCCGCGGTCTTCGTCTTCTCAGCTGCCGGCTTCTTCGCTGCCGGCTTCTTGGCGGCGGACTTCTTCGCTGCGGGTTTCTTCGCAGGCTCGTCCTTGGACGCCGTCTTCTTCTTGGCGGCCGCGGGGAGCTTGATGCCGGTGATCTCGATTCTGGTGTACTTCTGGCGGTGCCCTTGACGCCGGCGATACCCCGTCTTGGCCTTGTACTTGAAGATGTCGATCTTCTCACCGGCGGTCTCCCCGAGCACCTTCGCCGTCACGGATGCCTTGGCGAGAGCAGCCTTGTCGGAAACGGCGTTGCCATCGTCGTCGACAACCAGTAGTGGCGAGAACGTCAGCTTCTCGTCACCGCTCTTGATGCGCTCGACTTCTATCACGTCACCTGACGTGACTTTGGCCTGTTTGCCACCGGCGCGGATGATGGCGTACATGGGAAAACCTCTCCGGAGAAGGGGGAAGACCGCTCTGAATGCTACCTACTCGAGGTGACTCGGCAAACCCGTCACTCAAGCCTCGATCTCTGCCGCTGCCGCCTCGGCAGGGTTGGGCGTGGGGCTGACCGTCTCGTCGATGATGACGCCGCGGCCCGCACAGTGCTCACACTTGTGGGAGAACTGCTCGAGCAACCCCGCAGACACGTTCTTCCTGGTCATCTCAACCAAGCCGAGGTGAGACACCTCGAAGACCTGAGTACGGGTCTTGTCCTTTGCCAGAGTCTCTTTGAGCCGTCGTAGCACTTTCTGTTGGTTCTCGACGCTCTCCATGTCGATGAAGTCGATCACGATGATTCCACCGATGTCACGCAGACGAAGCTGCCGACCGATCTCCTCGGCGGCCTCGAGGTTGTTCTGGAGAACCGTCTCTTCGAGAGTGCTCGAGCCGACAAACCGCCCGGTGTTGACATCGATGACGGTGAGCGCCTCGGTTCTGTCGATGACGAGATGGCCACCGGAAGGCAGAAAGACCTTTCGATCGAGCGCCTTCTTCAGCTGGTCGTCGACGTGATAACGATCGAACAGAGCGATCTCGTCCTCATAGTGCTGCACCTTGCTCACCAAATCGGGAGCGGTTGCCTGGAGGTAGGAGATGACCGTGTCGAACGACCTCTTGTCGTCGATGAGGAGCTTGCGGAAATCTGCCGTGAAGTGCTCACGGATCACCTTGATCAACAGCTCCGGCTCCTCGTGGATGAGCCGAGGGGCAGCCCCTTCATCGGCCTGTTCCCTGATCGCAGCCCACTGCTTGGTGAGTCTCGAGATGTCGGCGGCGAGCTCCTCGGCTGACGCATGCAGAGCGGCCGTCCGGACGATGACGCCAAACCCTTTGGGGCGGACTTCGTTGATCACATCGCGAAGACGGTTGCGGTCGGCGTCGGGGAGACGACGGCTGATGCCCACACTCTCCGAATCGGGCACGAGCACCAGGTAGCGCCCTGGCAGTGACGGCATCCCGGTGAGACGAGCGCCTTTGGCGCCCATGGCGTCCTTGGTGACCTGGACGAGGACCTTGTCCCCCTCTTTGAGGACTTCCTCTATCCGCTTGCCGCCGCGCCCCCCGTTTCTGCGTGACCCGGGCGTGACATCGGAGGCGTAGAGAACGCCGTTCTTCGACGCTCCGAAGTCGAGAAAGGCGGCTTCCATGCCGGGCAGGACATTGCGCGCGATCGCCAGATAGATGTTCCCGGCAACCGAGTTTGTGTCGTCCTTTGCCACATAGTGCTCAACGAGGACCGGACCTTCGAGGATCACGATCTGGGTCTGAGATCTGTTGGCGCTGACCAGCATCTGTTTCCGAGCCGACTCGGTGGGGACGATTATCTCGTCGTCGACGGGGCGTCGTGACCTCGTGCGCGAGGTCGAGATGCCGCTCCTGTTCGGCGACGAGCCCTTCTTCGATTTCGAGCGCTTCTTGGAGCCGTTGCTCCCCTTTGCCTTTTTGCCTTTGTTGGGCGCCGGTGCCTCGACACGGCGCACCTCGACCCTCTGGCCTTTGACGAGCACGGTCTTGTGCTCCTCTACGGTGCCGCCCGCGGACGATTTGCGGACGATCTCTGGGCCCTTCCGGCGGAATAGAGCCATTTGTTCTCACTCCTCTGAAATGTCGTGGCGATCCCTGACCTGGAGGGACGCGACCAAAAAGAATCGAATGCGGGAGACGCAGCGAATGAGGAGCTCGGAACGTCTTCCGACCACATCAGGATAACAGAATCGGGGCTCGACACGTAGGTCTGCCGTCGAATGAGACCGCGAAAACCGAATCAGCTGAGGTTGAAGGCAGGCTGCTCCGGCTCGGCGGGGTGGTAGCACATGCGGCATCGTGCCTCGTAGGCGCCCTGGGCGCCCAGCACCACGAGATCCTCGGATCGCACGATTCGCTGCGTGTAGAGAGCCGGCCCCCCGCAACGATGACACACCGCCAGCATCTTCGTCACGTACTCGGCACGGTCACACAACGAAGGGATCGGCTCGAACGGGCGTCGCAGGAAGTCCGTGTCGAGACCCGCGACGATCACCTGCTTGCCGGTGGCGGCCAGGTTGTCCACGACGTCGACCAGACCGTCATCGAAGAACTGGCCCTCGTCGATGCCGATGACACGCGTCTGGTCGGATACTGCGCGCAGCATGTCGGTCGACGAGCCCACCGGCTGGGCGTCCACCTTCCAGTCGGAGTGTGACACGACCTCCCTGTCGGCGTAGCGATCGTCGAGCTCCGGCTTGAACACCTGCACCGGGATGCGTGCGATCTGGGAGCGGGTGACACGACGAATCAGTTCCTCGCTCTTGCCGCTGAACATGGGGCCACAGATGACCTCGACCCATCCGTCCTGACTTCGCCGATACATCCCGGGCGAGAGTACATGGGTACGAAGTATCGGTCGCTTCGCCCCCTGGAGTATCGGGTACGCGGATTCTGTCCCCAGGGCGGCGCCAGCCGCCCGATACCCAATACTCAGTACTCCAGGGCGGCGCCAGCCGTCCGATACCCCGGAGCCGTGCTAGGTCAACTGGTTCTCACCCGGCACGGGTGTGCGCATGAGCCAAATCGAGTTGGCCACGCCCAGCGACAATGCCATGGCCATGTAGAACGACCCACCCTGGCTGAGGAATGGGAGCGGCAAACCGGTCACGGGCATGATCCCGATGGTCATGCCGATGTTGACGAAGACGTGGAACACGATCATCGCCGCGATCCCGGCAGCGATCAGCGCCCCAAACCGATCTCTGGCATTGGCGGCAATGACCAGGAGACGCCAGACGATGACCGCGAAGGCGACAATGACGACCAGCCCACCGACGAGCCCGAGTTGCTCGGCGACGGCGGTGAATATGAAGTCGGTCTCCTGCTCCGGCACGTACTGAAAGCTCGTGAGAGAGTCCTCGGCGAGGAATCCTTTGCCGAACAACTGACCGGAGCCGATGGCGTTCTTCGACTGTGTGATCTGATAGGCGATCCCTTGCGGATCGGCCTTGTCAGGGTCGAAGAGAACGTTGAGACGGTCGAGCTGGTATTCACTCAGCAACCTGTCCTTGTACTGCCACACGAGGAGCAGCCCACCACCGATGAATGTGGACAGTGCAGCCATCTGACGCCAGCCGGCACCACCGGCGAACAGCATCGTGACGAGGACGAATCCGAAGACGAGTGCGGTGCCGAGATCGGGCTCCCGGAGGATCAGATAGCCAGGTATGGCCACGATCAGAACCGCCTGAGCCATCTTCGTCCAGCTCAGAGTACGTGGCACCGTCAACTCGTCTCGAGACACCGGCGGTGCGAGAAACGAGGCGAGGACGACGATGACCACGACCTTGGCGAACTCGGCGGGCTGGAGGCTGAAGAACCCGAGCGGAATCCATCGATTCACGTTGTTCTCCGGAGGGAAGAGAAACACCGCGACCAGCAAGATGAGGACGATCAGCGAGGCCGCCGGGATGATGCCCCGATACTCCCGGTAGTCGATGTTGGACACGACCAGATAGATGATCAGACCGGCAGCGACGAACATCATCTGGCGTTCCATCGAGAAGGTCCCGCTGTCCCGTGTCGCCGAGTAGATCATCAGCAGGCCGACTGCGGAGAGAGCCAACATGGTCCCGAACAGGATCCAATCACTCCGGTTGTTGCGGCGAATGACACCGACTTCGCGGATGCGGGTGAGAACAGCCGTCATCAGTCAGCCCTCTCGCCGGCGATTATCGGCGTCGGCTCGTTGCCCATCAGGTACTGGAGGATGTGACGGGCCACCGGTGCGGCGATTCCGCCGCCAGAGCCCCCCTCCTCGATGATCACTGCAACGACGAATTGCGGGTTGTCGACGGGCGCCACCCCCATGAACCAGGCGTGGTTGTCCTTGGTTGCCGAGGACTGACCTGTGCCGGTCTTGCCACCCACCAGCTCGAGCCCTGGACCGAAGTCGCTGAACGCCGATCGCGCCGTTCCCGACGTGACCACCCGGTTGAGATCGGTGAGAAGATCCCTTCGAGTCGATTCGGAGATGTCCACCGTCCCGACCACCGGGGACTCGATGTCCTCGATGAGCTCACCGTCCGCTCCCACGATCCTGTCCACGACGCGCGGCTCCATCACCGTCCCACCGTTGGCGAGAACGGCGTAGGAGACTGCGGCCTGGAGCGGTGTCGCGGTGAACGCACCCTGCCCGATGGCGAAGTCCATGAGGTCACCACCGAAGAACGGGCTGACATACTCAGGGTTCAGACGCTCGGCGTCGAGCCGCGGCGGCTCGTCGGGGTGCTCCCGCTGATACTCGGCCCACTCCTCGAACAGCTCACGGGTGGGCACGATGCCCGCCGCCTCGCTGGCGAGGTCGATCCCGGTCTCGGAGCCGTAACCGAGGCTTTTCGCCCAGTCCTGGATGACGTTCTCGCCGACCTGGTCACGGTTGAGCCAGGCACCCAACCCGACTGACCAAAAAAACTTGTTGCACGAGTTCTGCAGCGCCCCGTGCAGATCCAGCCAGCCGAGATCCCGGGGGTAGTACCAGTCGAACTTTCGCTGAGCCGAGCCGTCCGAGAGGGCGAAGACCAGCTCGCCGTCGCAATCCACTTCACTGCCGTTGCGGACGAACTCTGCGTCGGGCAACGGCAGGTTTTCCTCGACGAATGCGGTGTAGGTGATTGCCTTGAACGTCGACGCCGGCGGGTAGAGACCGCTCACGGCCAGGTTGTTGAACGCAAACGACTCGTTCAGGTCGGAGAAGGTCCCGGAGTCGATGCCGGCCACGAACAACTGTGGGTCAAAATCGGGTACCGACGCGAGGGCCAGGACCTCGAAGGTCCTCGGGTCGAGGACCACCGCAGCAGCCCGGGTGGTCTCGCTGAATACATCCTCACCGTTGGCTCGATCCACATCTTTCACCGAGTTGGAGAGAGCAATGCCCTCCTCCAAAGCCAACTCGACCACCGTTTGCAGCTCGGAGTCGATGGTGAGGACCAGAGACGCCCCAGGGATGGGCTCCACGGCCGGTCTCTGCTCGATGATCTCCCCCTGTCGCACCCGGTATTCGACCGAACCGGACGTGCCGCGGAGATGGTCGTCGTAGAACCTCTCCACGCCGAGCTTCCCTATGCGGACGCTGGGGTCGAGCTCGGGGCGCTCATCGAGATCTGCTTGATCGGGTAGACCGAGGTGACCGACGACGTGCGCCAGCGTGTTGCCGGACAGGTAGACGCGCTCGGGCACATCCACGATCTCAACACCAGGCATCGTTCCGAGCTGCTCCTTGAGCTGATTCGCCAGGGTCGTGTTGACCGTCGCCACCTCGAAACGTCCGTTTATGCCCGCCTCGTCGTACATGCGCTCCAGCTCGTTCGGGTCGATCGCCAGGATCGCCGAGAGCCGGCGGAGCAGGTCGTCTCGTTCCTCAGGCTGGACGAACGTCCGGTCCACGTACACGGCCGGAACCAGCCGACTGGTGACCAGTTGGTTCCCGTTGCGGTCGTATATGTCGCCACGTGACGCCGGGGCCGTCTTGGCCAGCCACGTCTGTTCCTCCGCTGCCTGGGCTATCGCCGGGCCCTCTGCGACCTGGACGAACCAGAGACGCAGGCCTATCACCGCGAACATCATCACGAAGACCGTGGCCATGACTGAGAGTCGAACTGCGAACTTCATGCGTACCTGAAAGCTGTCGTGTCTCGATCGATGAGCCTCACGATCATCGGAGCGAACAGCCAGGCCAGGATGGCGTTGGAGATCGGGACCGCGAGCAGAAGACCCAACACCCCGTTCCCGAGCAAGATTCTCTGGCCGAAGAGTGTCCCAACCAGATAGAGCAGGACCGCACCGGCGAAGGTGAGCGCACCTGCCCAGAGCCCGGTGATGAAACGCCCGATGTCGGCTCTCTCCCTGGTTCGCAGCGCAAGATAGGCAACGACCGTGAACACCATCGCCCGCAAACCAAGCAGCGCAGACCCGAGGAGGTCGACCACGAGCCCTGCGAGAAACGCAGTCCCGAGAACCAACTCCGGACGCACCCGTGTCAGCGCCAGGAGAATGACCGCCAACATCACCAGGTCGGGCACGAACAACTCGGTCTGGCTGAACAACGTGGTCTGAAGGACGACGCTGACCAGCAGCAACCCGGCAATGACCAGCACCGGTCGGAGACGCATCAGCCGTCACCCGCGGTCGTGGTCGTCGTCGACCCGGGTGTCGTGGTCGTGGTTGTCGTCGTGGTGACGGTGATGGCTGCTATCGGGTCAGGGGGCCAGGCGAGGACGACGACAACTCTCAGAGTGTCCGGATCGGCGAACGGTCGGACGGTCGTCGTCAACGCGTCGTCGACCGAAGGTGCCGCGTCAGCGGTCACCTCACCCACCGGGTACCCGGCCGGGAATCGAACCGATGTCGACGAGGTGACCACCTTGTCGCCGGCGAGGACCGGAGCTCGTGCCGGGTTGATGTCGAGCCGCATCTCGTCGGTCGCCACCTGGGGTGTGACAGCCCCTATCTGCTCCCCCACCAGTACTGTGACGGCGTTGGATCCTGCCGTGATCGGGACGACGATCGCCGTCCCCTCGGTCACCTGTTGAATCGAGCCGACAACGAATCCACTGGTGTCGATCACCGGCTGGCCGACAGCGATGCCCGACGACGTCCCCTTGTCGATGTAGAGCGCGTTGTCGAACGCGTTGGGCTGGCCGATGACGTTGGCCGGCGTCGTGCCGACTCCGATGCCAGTCGACTCGAGATCGAGAAGCTCCTCGTAGAGCGCCAAGCGTGCCCGGTCGTCCTCGAAGGCGATCAAGGCCGCCTCCGCTTCGGCCAGCTGACGCTGGAGCTCGAGATTGGTCTCGCGAAGGGTCGCCACGCTGGACAGTGAGTCGATGAGATCGACCACAGGGTTGACGACGAACGCGGTCGCCTTCTGGAGTGGTGCCACGATCGTCTGCGTACCGGAACGAAGCACACCCGTGACACCACCACCTTCGGATCGCACGTCGAATGTCATGAGCAGCAACCCGATGACCAGGAGAGTCACCAGAGTGGGGAGTGTTCGGTCTCGAGGTTGGTTCAGCATCGGAGCGAGCTGGAGCGGGATATCACGGCCTGGCCGATGACACCAGCACGTTGTGGAGGATGTCGAAATCCTCCAGACACTTGCCCGATCCGAGCACCACCGATTGGAGCGGCTGTGCAGCCGTGACGATGGGCATTCCCGTCTCGTGGGCAAGACGATGATCCAGACCTACCAGCAAGGCTCCCCCGCCAGTGAGAACGATCCCACGCTCGACTACGTCGGCCGCAAGCTCGGGAGGGGTCTTGTCCAGCGTGAACTTGACCGCATCGACGATGGCCTGGGTCGGCTCCTCGATCGCCTCCCTCACCTCTTGGCTGGACAAGAGGATCGTCTTGGGCAGACCGGTGACCAGGTCGCGGCCCCTCACCTCTGCCGAGGGCTCTTCGGAGTATGGCCATGCCGAGCCCACGGCGATCTTGAGCTGCTCTGCGGTGCGCTCGCCCACGAGCACGTTGTGTTCCTTCTTGACCCAATCGATGATCGCCGAGTCGAGCTCGTCTCCACCCACGCGAATCGAGCGTGAGACGACGATTCCGCCCAGGGAGATGACGGCCACCTCGGTTGTGCCGCCCCCGATGTCGACCACCATCGAGCCGGAGGGCTCGGCAATGGGCAGACCGGAGCCGATTGCGGCGGCCATCGGCTCTTCGATGGTGTACGCCCGCCGTGCCCCGGCGTGGTAGGCCGCCTCCTCGACGGCCCGGCGCTCGACCGGGGTGATTCCTGACGGCACACACACGACGATGCGTGGCCGCGCCCATTTGCGCTTGTGCACCTTCTGGATGAAATACCGGAGCATCTTCTCGGTGATGTCGAAGTCGGCGATGACACCGTCACGCAGCGGCCGGATGGCGGTGATGTTGGCCGGTGTGCGCCCGATCATGCGCTTTGCCTCCATACCCACTGCCAGCGCACGGTTGTTTTGCGAGTTGATTGCCACCACCGACGGCTCGTTGAGCACGATGCCACCCCCACGCACGTAAACGAGCGTGTTCGCAGTGCCGAGGTCGATGGCCATGTCCTGGCCGGCAAATGAAAGAAGGGTTTCAGCCATTGCTGGGAGCACTCCCGCGCGGACCCCCGGAAGTGTAGGTGCCTACCCCACCTTCTGCCATAGGCGCCGGGTGGTGGCTCCTCCGGCCCGGGTGTGGTCAGTCGCCGAAGAAGATGGACAGCTCACGTGAAGCGCTCTCGGGCCCGTCGGAGCCGTGAACTATGTTCTCGGTGACGGCGAGCCCGAAATCACCACGGATCGTGCCCGGTGATGCCTGTTTGGGGTCGGTCGCACCCATGAGGTCCCGGCACACGCCGATGGCCTCTTCGCCGGACCACTCCATCGCCACGACAGGACCAGAGGTGATGAACTCGAGCAGATCACCGAAGAACGGCTTCTCGACGTGCTCTGCGTAGTGTGTGCGCGCCAGGTCCTCGTCGATGCTGAGCCCCCGAATCCGCTCCAAGGTCAGGCCCTTGCGCTCGAATCGGGTGATGACGTCACCGACCAGCCCCCGGGCCACACCGTCCGGCTTGACCATTATGAATGTGTGTTCCACTGCCATGCGGCGTCACACGGTATCGGTTGAGTGACGACAGGGCGAAGTCAACCGAGGAGCGTTCGCACCTCTCCAACCAGGTACAACGAGCCGGTCACGAGCACCGCTCCTTCCGGCCCGGCCTCGGCGCGAGCCATGTCGAGGCCGGTTTCCACCGACTCCGCAGCGAGAACCGGGACGTCGGACAGTGTTTCGGCAGCCCGGTCGGCCAACTCCACGGGCGACGTGGACCGCTCGGACGAGACAGCCGTGGTGATCAAGCCGCTGGTCACCGGTGCCAGACGCTCGACTATCAGATCCACGTTCTTGTCGCCCATCAACCCGAGGAGAACGTGCCATTTCGTGGTCGGGTATTCCTCCTGGAGAGACTCGACGAGAGTGGCCATCCCGTCGGCATTGTGCGCTCCGTCGACCATCACGAATGGGGAAGAGGCCAGCGGCTCCATACGTCCGGGGGCTGTCGCGACCTCGGCCGCATCCTTGACTGCATCGGTGTCGAGCTTCCGACCGATCAAGGCCTCGGTTGCCGCGACGGCTATTGCCAGGTTGGTCAGCTGATAGTGACCGTGAAGAGGGAGGAACACGTCCTCGTATGTGGCTTCGGCTCCTGCGATCGTCGCCAACCATCCCCCGACACCTCGCTCGTACTCTTCCACTCCGTAGTCCGTGCCGTAGCGACGGTGCTGTATCCCGAGCTCGCGTCCCCGCGCCCCGGCAACCTCCGATGCATCCCCGGGGAGCGGCCCGGTGACGAGAATCGATCCTGGACCGGCGATGGCCAGTTTCTCCCCGGCGATTCCTGCCAGGTCCTCACCGAGGTGCTCGGTGTGATCCCGGCCAATCGAGGTGACGACACAAACATCGGCATCAACGACGTTTGTCGCGTCGAGACGCCCACCGAGGCCAACCTCGATGACGGCTGCGTTGACCGCTTGATCGGCAAAGAACGCGAAACCCGCCGCGGTCGTCAGCTCGAAGTAGGTGTTTGGGTCGTCACCGGCGTCTTCGCGCAGATCGGCGAACGCGGCTACATCGGAGACTGCGAGGGCGAATTCCTCACTCGTCGACTCCCGCCCGTTGACCGCGAGCCTCTCTTCGATCCGCTGAAGGTGAGGTGACGTCAGAGTCCCGGTAGTCAGCCCGTGTGCAACCAGCAGCAATGTCGCCAATCTCGACGTTGACGTCTTGCCGTTCGTGCCGCCCACGTGGATGATCGGATAGCCATCCTCGGGCCGGCCCATGAGGTCGAGGAGGTCACGCATCCTGCCCAGACCCGGCCGCCCGCCGAGCCCGATGTGACGCTCGACGTATGCAACGGCCTGGTCGTAGTTCATGAGCAGAGCCCCGGGAGGTTAGCCCCGGGGCTCTGTATGCCCACTCTGTGGTTAGTGGAGATCTAGGCCTCTTCGTTCCATCCGAAGAGGTATGTGCTTCCGGTCACGATGACGACACCCGCAGCCAGGAGCATGAACCCGAGCTTCACCAGCGGGTCGCTCTCGATGCCGGTGAACGGCAGGGTGTCCGGCGTGGAGCAGGTCTCGATCGTCACCGAGCCCGTCGTATCGAAACCGGCCGGGAACTCGAAACCCTCACTCGGCGTCGCCGACCAGTTGTAGACGGCTCCCTCTGGGACGGTCACAGACCCATCATCGGAGAACGTGCCGACTATGTCGCCGTCGGAATCGGTGACAACCACCGTGGCACCGCCGGCGACGGACACCGTCACCGAGATGACGCCCTCGCCGTCGTCGCCGTCAACCACGCATGTGCCTCCGACCGTCACGACGATCGCAGCGCCTACAACGTCTTCGATCTGGTTGGTGAACGTGCAAGTCACGACCTCGTCGGCCGAGACATCGATGTTCGCCGGGTCTGAGCCGTCATCGCACACCGCACTGACCAGGGTCCATCCGGTCGGGACCGTCTCACTCACCGAGTAGCCGTCGCCGACCGCCACGGCACCCGACGAGCTCGACTGGCCGTGCGCCAACGTGTTGTCCCCGAGTGTGAATCCGGTCGTGTTGAACGTGAACTCGAAGACCTGACTCCCCTCCCCGAGGACGATCTTCTCGACGATGATCTCACCCGACTCCTCAGGCGGGGTGCAGTCCTCGATATCGATGTCACCAGACGTGGTGCCCGACAGTATGAAACCGTCCGAAGCGGTCGCCTCCCACGAGTAGGAGGCGTTCTGGGGCACGTTGACGGAGCCGTCCTGAGTGAAGGTCGCAATGACGCCATCGGCGTCGGAGACATCCACAGTCGCGGCATCGTCAACTGAGATCTGCACTGAGATCTCGCCAACGCCCACGTCTTGCTGGACCACGCAGACACCGGCGACACTCACCGTCACGTCGCACGGATCGATCGTGAACTGCCCTTCGTCGGGCTCGGCGTTGTCGAACCCGTCAGCAGCCTCGGCATCCCAGTAGTACGTCCCTGGAGCGAGTGAGAAGGAGCCTCCGCTGCTGGTCGACAGGACGTCGTCGGTCATTGCCGCATCCGAGTAGATCGTGACCGTTGCGCCCGAGGTCGGATCGACAGTCACCTGGACCGTGCCGGCGGGCACACCCTGATCATCGACCGCGCAGACTCCCGCATCGACTGTGACGGTCGTCGTGCAGTCGTCGATCGTGACCGAACCGCTGCCAGGGCCATCCAGTTGGTAGCCATCCGCCGGTGTGGCCGTCCAGTAGTACGTGCCCGGGGAGAGGTCGTCGAGTGTCGTCGAAGACGAAGTCGACCCGACCAGATTGGACATGCCTGCATCGCTGTAGACGTCCACCGTTGCGCCCGAGCCCGGGACAATGGTGATATCGATCGAGCCGGTCGGCGCCCCGGCGTCGTTCACGTCGCACGAGCTACCGACGAGTGTGACCGCCACATCCTGTGGTGGCTGGGTGCATGCATCCTGGGTCGCGTTCACCGTGAACGACCACTCACCCTGCTGCCAGTTCGGTGAGAACGAGCCGTCCGACCCGAGGTCATGCACCGGCTGGGCGTTGTCGTCGTAGGCGTCGACCACCACCTGGAGGGTGTGCGATTGGCTGTCGTCCCACGAGCCGGAGTTGCTGTAGGACGTCCAGTTCGTGTCATTGTCGACGACCTGGCCGTCAACGGTGACCGTTATGTCGGCGCCCTGGAAATACGCGGTCAGATTGACCGACCATCCGTCACAACCCCATGAGACGGTTCCTTGGTGCGCCCAAGCCGGAGCGGCGACGATTGCCATGAATGACAGCAGCATCGCCACTGCGGAGATCAACGCGAGTGCGCGTCGTGAGACCTCACCGCGAATAGTCGTGGCGAAGCTCATGCTTCACCCCCCAGAGCCTTGGCGAACCGTGATGCCCACCGCAGCACGGCGCCTGAACGCCAGTCCAGCCTCTTCATTTGGCCTATCCCTTCAATCGTTGGGACAGGTCGGTCTCACCACTGGCTCAACCGGACCGAGGTGACCGTTTTGCAGGTCCGGTTTCCTTGCCTCCCTATTTCCCCATGGATGGGTTAACCACCCACTGTGGTTCCTTGCCACACAGTGTTACCACGGTGTGGCCCGGTGTCAATCAAATCGTCGACGGCGCGAAGCTACAACAAACCAGTCGGCGATGTAGTGCAGAATGGTGGGTCAGACGACCCAAATGAGATCAGGCCGACCTCTCGGTGGGCTCTTCGATGGGCTCGTTGGGCACCAGGGTCGGGTTGACCTTCTTCTCCACGACGTCCCTGTCGATCATGACCCTCTCGACGTCGTCCCGGCCGGGGAGGTCGTACATCGTGTTGAGAAGGACCTCTTCCATGATGGCCCGCAATCCCCTGGCTCCCGTCGAACGCTTGATCGCCTGTTCGGCGATTGCCTCGAGCGAGTCCGGCGTGAAGATGAGCTCTACGTCGTCCATCTCGAACATCCGTGCGTACTGCTTGGTCAGAGCGTTCTTCGGCTCGGTGAGAATCCGGATCAGTGCGTCCTGGTCGAGGTCCTCGACGGTGGCAGTCACCGGCAGACGTCCTATGAACTCG
>JASFVB010000004.1:0-37560 GCA_050050035.1 Acidimicrobiia bacterium
TCATCGAGTGTCTCCGAGTTCGAGTCGACCGACACTTGGATCCGATTCTGCTTGAGCTCGAGCTCCGCCACTCTGTTCAGGGCTGCTTCGTATTCGAGGGCGGCTTCCTCGAAATCGGCCTGTGCGGCGCGGTACTCGGCGAGTTGCTCCCTGGAGTCGGCGCAGGCAGCGTCGACCTGGCTCTTGGTGACGGCGCTCGACGGCATCGGGAAAAGCGCACCGACCAAGGCGACAATGGAGAGGAGGAGAAAGACGCGTCTGTGCGTCTTCTGCGGTCCCATGGATCAGGGATGGTAACCGCTCTGCGTGGTATCGAAAGGTCACCACGTCGATCCGCCGATCACCGCGCCCCCGAATTGGTGATACGCCCATCCGCTCGCACACGGCGGTGGCGCGAAGCGTCGGGTCGAATCAGACCAGGACGAGACGGATCAGCGGGAAGAAGACGACTGCGGCCAATGCGATGCCGTCGACGGAGGTGAGCAGTCCCGGGGGTCTCTCGGTGAGGACGACCGTGCCGGTGCGAAGCATCGAGGAGAGCCCTTGACCGGCCACCAGGGCCACCGCAATGCCCAGACCCACGAGGAGGTATCCAACTACGTCCAGGTCCCACATCGCTGCAGCCGCCATTGCGGCGAGGACCGAGCCGATCGCCGTCGTGGAGAACCGATCGAGGAATGGGAGGGCGGGCAAACGATCCACGACGGACCCCAACACGACACCGGCGATCGTGGCGACGAGGAACACATCGACAGCCATCGCGTCGGGTGTCTGAGCCGAGCGAGCCAGGATCAACGATGCCGACCCGAATGACGCTATGAGTGAGACCAGGAGAGTCGGAGCGAAGACGTCGACCTCGCGATACTCGGCGAACGCCACTCCCCAACCCAGCACGACCGCCACCGGGATGGCCACCGCGAGCCCGTACCCGATGGTACCGAGGATGTGGGCGGACAGGACAGAGGCCACGGTGGCCGTCACCACTGCGAGTGGCACAAAGGCTCTTCCACGCGCCGCGAAAGCAGACTCCATGTCGAACGCCCACACCGCCGCGATAGCCACCAGAGCCGCCGCCCAGATGGCCTGGTCTTGCAGATTCGCCAGGACCGCAACGACGGCCACGACGAGTGGCAAGAAGGCGGCGAGATCGGTGAGTTGGAGGGTCGCCGGCTGACTGCCACCGGACACCGGCGGGAGGATCACGACCTCGTCACCGGGCGAGACCGGGTCCCTTCGGCCGGCTTCCTCACCATTCAGCCAGATTCGCGAGCTCGCCACACCCTTCTCGAAGCTCTCACCGAACTTCTCGTTCACGGCATCTACGGCATCACCCACCGTTTCCGCCGGCACATCGAGACGTGAAGCCCCGGCGATCTCGCGCAGGTTTGCGAACAATCGGACTCGGACCATGAGCCAAGCGTAAATGGTTGGGATGCCACGACGCGGGTTGATGGATACTCTCGGCATCATGGAAGGTCAGGTGCTGGTTGCGGTCGAGGTGCCCTTGGTGGGCGACGACAGACACAAAAACTGGGCAAAGGTCGTCGACAACGTCGACACTTCCAAGAGCTCCGGCTGGGCCTTCGACGGGGCCTTCGTGGCGGCAGGCGGTGTCCAGGACGTCCCGGCAGGATCGGTTCTGCTCGTCTACGGCGAGCGAGGGTCGAGGGCGCGGCCACAGAGCTCGGCACGTGTCTACACCGTCAACGCGGACGCGACACTCACGTTCGTGGCCGAGGCCAAGGGTCAGGCTTGGGCTCGAACGCTGCGTGACCCGATCGAGCGTCTCCTCGGCTCGGAAGGGCGAGGTCTCGATCTCAGTGGTGTGCCCGACGAGGCTCTCGCAGAGGAGCTCAGGTCACGTGGGTGGGACGTGGGGCGACGGTGAAGGCCATCCGTATCTTCGAGCCAGGTGGCCCCGAGAGACTCGAGCTGGTCGACATGGCGGACCCGGAACCGGCTCGGGGTTCGCTCCTGGTCGATGTGGCAGCGGCAGGGCTCAACTTCATCGACACCTACCATCGCACAGGTCTCTATCCCGTCGAGCTACCCATGACACCAGGTCTGGAGGGAGCCGGAACGGTGATCGCAGTCGGAGAGGGTGTCTCGGAGTTCGGGGTTGGCGATCGGGTGGGGTGGGCCGGCGTGCCGGGGAGCTATGCCCAGCTCACGGTGGTCCCCGTCGAGGACGCCATTCCTGTGCCTGACGGCATCGCCGAGGACACGGTGGCCGCGGTCTTGCTTCAAGGTCTCACCGCCCACTATCTGGCCACCGCCACCTTCCCCCTCTCCGAAGGAGACACATGCCTCATCCATGCTGGGGCCGGTGGGGTCGGTCTCCTCCTCACTCAGATCGCGTCCCGTCGGGGAGCACGGGTGATCACAACCGTCGGCTCGGCCGACAAGGCAGAGTTGAGCAGGGATGCCGGAGCCGGGGATGTCATCGTCTACACCGAGGTGGGCTTTGCGGACGAAGTCGAGAGGCTGGTGGGCCCCCACTCCGTCGACGTCGTCTACGACGGCGTCGGGAAGGCAACGTTCGACGCGGGCTTGGACCTCCTTCGACCGCGCGGGATGATGGTCACATTCGGGAACGCCTCTGGCCCGGTCCCGGCGGTGACGCCACTCACCCTGGCGGAGAAGGGCTCGATATTCCTGACCCGACCGACCATGGGCGACTACCTGCAATCACGCGAGGAACTGCTGACGAGAGCCAACGATCTATTCGCCTGGATCGCGCGAGGTGAGCTGGAGGTCCGCATCGGCAACCGCTTCCCACTGGCCCAGGCGGCGAATGCCCATCGCGCCCTCGAAGCCAGGAAGACCACGGGCAAGACACTCCTGACCCCCTGACCGCGCCGGTCGCTCAGGAGTCGAGGGCGACGATCGCCTCCAGGATCACGTCGTGATCCTCGAGATGTGCCTGGAACGTGTCGGATTCGAAGACAGCCACCTCTCCGAGCTCGTCCCGGATCCTCTGCACGGTGGCATCGCTCACGGCACCGTCGAGGCTCACGACGTAGGCGACAGGGACGGATATATCCGAGAGATTGGCCGGGGCAAGGGCGGCCTCGGACGTATTGCGGAAGGCGTTCATCGAGTCGGTCGTGTCGACGATCGTGATGATGAAGTTCCTCAGGGCAACCTCGTCGGGACTGGCGCACCAACCACCATCCTCACAATGCGGTGACCAGTGATCGAGAGCGAACTGCCCACCCGTCTCGTAGAGGTAGGTGGCCATCCTCCCGAACCACGGCACTCCCTGGTACGAGACCTCGATCGAGTCACCTGCCCAGAAGTCGACGTCGACCATGACCAGTCCCTTGATCAGCTCGGGATAGGTGTGTGCCAACTCAGCGCCCACCTCGCCACCAAAGCCGACCCCGACGACCAGGACGGGCTCTTCGAACCGCTCCTCGAACACCGCCGCCAATGTGTCTGCCATGCCGACGGCCGTGTGAAGCCGCCCCTCCGTCGGGAGCCGGTCCGAGAAGCCGAAGCCCGGCAGGTCGATCCGCAACCCGTGATAGGCGTCACCCAGGGACTCGGAGAGTGGCGCGAGAATCAGACCACCGGTCACGTCGACGTCGTGAAGGAACACCACCGGTGTCGGACCCCCGGGATCTTCGGCGATGTTCACACGTACCCCGTCCACGACGACGGGGCCGTCCAGATCGAGCCCGACCGAACGGATGTCCTCGGTCAGATCGATCCGCTGGTTGGTCACGGCCGTGTAGACGGCCAAGCCGACAATGCCCACGAGGATGACGAGGACGAGCATTCGCCCGGCCAACCGTGTGGCCGACTCCTCTTTGGGTGGGGGGGTGAGACCTCTCATCTGATGATCACCACGTGGACATGTCTCGGCCCGTGGACGCCGAGGTTGAGCTCTTGTTCGATATCGCCGGTGCGACTGGGGCCGGTGATGAGCACCAGATTGGTCGTGTCCACGGCCAATTCGACGTTTTGTCGAGCCCAATGAGAGATCGTCCTCGCGACCTTGGCCGTGTCGAGCAGGGCGATATGGATGTCAGGGACGAGACTCGCCATGCGTGGCCGGCCTTCGCCGTGGGCGAGTATCAAGCTGCCACTCTCGGCCAGTGCCCCATCCGAGCCGGTCACTCCGACGCCCACATTCAGATATGACTGATTGTGCGCACGACGCTCACCCCGCGGGACGTGATGGTCCACACGGTCGAGGCCGGCTGCCGTCAGGGTCGACACGACCCCGGACACGCCCAGGTCGTCCCACGCCATGAAGCTCGTCTTGTTGTGACCGGTGGCGATGGCCGCCACGGCTCGAGCGGCGCCGTGCCGGCTCACCGGGCCGTGTACCACGGTGTCGACATCCTGAGCCCGGGCCCGAAACAATGCGACGGCATCGACCTCGTCGAGATCGGGCAGGTCTGCGGTCACAGCGGGCGGCTCCGGCAGATCGGCCGTGAGTGTCGATCTGGCGACCCGGCTCAAGAAGGCGTCACGTCTCACGGTTCGACCTCCACCAATCAGCGAACGACTCGCTCGCAGGTTTGGGCAAGTCGCGGGACACCGTCCACCCTCTGCCCGGTCCGGGAATACGCGTTATCCAACCCCGAGAGGAGAACAACGCACCCAGCCTGGCCGCCCAGGTCTTGGCCCGCCGCCACCGGCCCGGGTCGCCCGCGGTTCGGGCGTACCTCCTCAAACCCTTGGAAAGCCATCGGGGCAGTCTCCCCTCCTCGGCGGCCTGCCGACGCAACTCGATGAGCATGCGGGGGATCTCGATACGGACCGGGCACGCCTCCTCACAAGCGCCACACAGGGTCGACGCATAGGGCAGCTCCCACCACGGCTCCATCCCATGGAGCCCCGGTGTGACCACCGCCCCGACAGGGCCGGAGTAGACCGTGCCGTACGCGTGCCCACCCGTCGAGCGGAAGACGGGGCAGACATTGAGACACGCACCACATCGAATGCAGGCCAGGATCTCAGCAGTCGATCCGGACAGGACCTCGGATCGCCCGTTGTCGATGATGACCACATGCAGCTCCTCCGGCCCATCCGGATCGGGCTCCTTCCTCGGCCCATTGATGACATTCGTGTACGCGGACAGTCGCTGTCCGGTTGCGGAGCGGGCCAGGGTCTCGAGGATGACGGCAGCGTCAGGCCAGGTGGGGACGATGCGCTCCATACCCATCAGTGCGATGTGAACCCGGGGAGCGGTCGTGGTCAATCGTCCATTTCCCTCATTGGTCACGAGCACGATCGAGCCCGAGTCGGCGACGGCCAGGTTGACCCCGGAGATACCTGCGTCAACCGCGAGGAACACCTCGCGGAGATGACGTCTCGCTACTCGGTTCAGCTCGAAGGGATCCTCGGTGTAGGCCACGCCCAGCCGCTCCGCGAACAGCCGACCGATGTCCTCACGTGTCATGTGCATCACCGGGGCGATGATGTGTGACGGGGTGTCGCCGGCGAGTTGTGCGATAAACTCGCCGAGGTCGGACTCGACGACAGTCACGCCACGACTCTCGAGATGACGATTCAGCTCGATCTCCTCCGAGACCATCGACTTCGACTTGACGACGTGTCTCGAGCCCGTCTCCTCCAGGATCTGGGTGACGATCTCGTTGGCTTCGAGATCGTCTGCGGCCCAATGCACATGACCGCCATTCGATTCCAACTCATCGGCGAACTGAGCGAGCAGCCGATCGAGGTTTGCCAGCGAGCCGAGCCGGATCGCCCGCGCCCTGTCTCGCATGTCGTCGAACCCGGTGAACTCGGCTGCCGCGGTCAACCGCTTGTCGCGCAGCGACGCCGACCCGTGGGCCACGGCTCCGGCCTCGTGAGTGCCGATGAGGGCCTCTGCCCTCGAGAGGAAGGTCACTGGCTGACTCATAGGAGTAACTCGGCGATGTGTCTCACCTCGACGTCCTCACCCCGTCTGTGGAAACCACCCGCGATGTGGATCAGACAGGAGACGTCACCACCCACGACCAAGTCTGCGCCCGATTCGACAATCCGGTCGAGCTTGGCCTCCATGATGGCCGTCGACACCGCCGGCATCTCGATGGAGAAGAGCCCGCCGAACCCGCAGCACTCGGTGTCATCCATGAGCTCAACACGGTCGACGCTCTCGAGGAGGACGTCGGCCTGCGATGCGAGACCGAGCTCGCGCAGCCCATGGCACGAGTAGTGGTAGGCAACGGAGCAGCCGTCGCAACTCGCGGCGACGCTGCTACCCAACTCGTCCACCAGGTACTCGGTCAGCTCGCGGACCCTGGCCCCGACCCGATCCGCTCTCTCGGCCTGATCGTCACCGACCAGGTCCCCGTAGTGGTTGCGGATCATCGCTGCACACGATCCCGACGGGACCACCACCGCGCCGTCGGTCGAGTCGAGCACCTCGAGGGTCCGGTCTGCCATCTTCCTCGCCTCGTCGAAGAGGCCGACGTTGAACGCTGGTTGGCCACAGCACGTCTGATCGGCGGGGAACTCGACGGTGCATCCGGCGCGCTCGAGCGCTGCGACCGTGGCTCGCCCCACCTGTGGGGCCAGTGAGTCGACCAGACAGGTGACGAACAGCTGGACACGGGGCCCCTCCATGTGGGGAGGTTAAGCCTTGCGTTCCTCCACGGCGGTCAATGCCTCCGTGTACCGCTCCACCATCTTGACCCACCTCTTGAGGTCGTCCCGGAACTCCTCACCGACATCCCGATATCTTGACCGGGCTGCGAGCACGGCGAACTTGGCACCCCTGAAGTAGGGGATGAGCTCCTCGACGACCGCGGCCTTCGGCCCGGCCTCGACCACACCGACCTCGGGCGGATCCTGAGTCGTCGGCCCCAGACCCAGGTCTGCCAGCTCCTCGAGCAACACGTCTTCATCCGGCCGGTCGGCGTAGTCACGCCCGATGACCGAATAGACCACGTCACCCTCAGGAGAGATGATGACCGTGCCGGGCCGTGAGATCTGACGCGGGTCTCCCTCGTCGGCGAAACCCAACGGGGTGATGGCTCGGTCACGATCGGGGTCGGCGAGTATCGGAAACGGCAAGGCCAGCTTCTCCACCACCGCGGCGTTCATGGGGGCCGTGTCTGCACTCAAGCCGAACACCCGGGCCCCGCGCTCCAGGAACTCACCGTGACGGCTCGCCATTACGGCCAACTGGCCGTGGCAGTACGTTCAGAAGTCTCCTCGCTGGAAGGTGACGACGACGGCCGAGTCGAGGTGATCCCCCAGCGTCCAGGGCTTTCCTGCCGTGTCGGTGGCCGTGAAGTCGATGCTCATGTGTGGTCCGTCCTCTTGTCGCGTTCCCCAATTGTTAGCGTCCCTCGGCCATGTTCATTCCCGTCAGCGGCCGGAACCTGACACGGCGAATCATCCAACTCGTGCTCGGCCTCGTCCTATTCGGCGTCGGCATCGCCCTCATGCTGCAGTCCGGTCTCGGGCTGCCTCCCTGGGACGTGTTGCATCAAGGGCTCACCGAGCAGTTCGGGCTGAGTGTCGGTGTCTGGTCGATCATCGTGTCCTTCGTGGTGCTCCTGGCCTGGATGCCGCTGCGGGAGAGGTATGGCCTGGGCACGGTCCTCAACGCGATCATCATCGGCGTGGTCATCGACGTCGGGGTGCTCGTCGTGCCGGAGCCCGACTCTCTCTGGGTCGAGGTCCCGATGCTCGCCGCGGGAATCCTCCTCATCGGGCTGGCTTCGGGCATGTACATCGGAGCCAACCTCGGCCCGGGGCCCAGAGACGGGTTGATGACCGCGATAGCCCGACGCGGGCTCTCGATACGGAGCACCCGGTGGGGTCTCGAGATCACGGTGCTTCTCTCCGGCATCCTGATGGGGGGCACGTTTGGCGTCGGGACCGTGGCGTTCGCCCTCCTCATCGGGCCTCTGGTCCAGTTCTTTCTGCCCCGATGGAGCATCGACACGGGGCGGCCGGAGGATGCCTGGGACCACCCGGCGCGGTGAGGACCCCCTCGACCTCTGGGTAGCGTGCTGGTATGCGCTTCGGGATTTCGGTGCCCAACTTCGGTGTCTATGGCGACGCCCCCAGCTTGGTCCGTCTGGCCGAGCTTGCCGAGGGCTCCGGTTGGGACGGGTTCTTCGTATGGGACCACATCTCGATTGCGGACGATCTCGAGACACTCGACCCATGGGCCCTGCTCGGAGCCGTGGCAGTCCGGACCGGCCGAATCGCCATCGGACCCATGGTCACCCCGCTGCCCAGACGGCGGCCCTGGGTCGTCGCCCGCCAGACAACGACCGTCGACGACCTGAGCCGGGGTCGGCTGATCCTAGGGGTGGGTATCGGCACACCGCCCGAGGAGGAGTTCGGCCGCTTCGGCGAGCCGACCGACGCCCGAACCCGCGCCGAGATGCTCGACGAGGGGCTGGACATCCTCCGCGGGATGTGGAGCGGTGAGCCTTTCGCCCACGAAGGCACCCACTACACGGTCGAGGAGACGACCTTTGCCCCCACACCCGCGGGAAGACCCACGATCCCGATCTGGGTGGGGGCGACATGGCCAAACCGAAAGCCGCTGCGACGTGCTGCGCGGTTCGAAGGAGTGTTTCCCTTCAAAGCCGACATGTCCGAATGGAGAACACACGAGGTCGACCAGCTCGTGTCGGTGATCACGGAGGACCGCGGAAGTCTCGAAGACTACGACGTCGTCATCTCGGGATCGTTCGACGAGGGTCGGAAGAGGGGCAGTGAGCTCGAGGAGGCGGGGGCAACCTGGTTCATCTCGGGGCCGGGATACGGCGACTCTCTGGCAGACGTCGAGGCCCAGATCTCGTCAGGCCCGTAGACAGCGGCTGGCCTGCCGGGTCGCTCGATACGCTCTCTCCATGAGCTACGACACCCTCCTCTACGAGGTGGCCGATCGGGTGGCGACGATCACTCTCGACAGACCCGACCGGCTCAACGCCATCAACGACGAGATGCCCGGTGAGATCAGAAGCGCCGTCGAAGACGCCAATCGTGACGACGACGTCCATGTGATCGTCCTCACCGGGGCGGGACGGGCCTTCTGCTCCGGATACGACCTGAAGGAGTATGCGGAGAGGGCCGACGCCCCGTACAGCCAGGAGATGCCGTGGGACCCCATGATCGACTTCGAGGCGATGTATCGGAACACACAGGACTTCATGTCCCTGTGGCGCTCCAGCAAGCCCACCATCGCCAAGGTCCGCGGGTTTGCCGTCGCAGGTGGGTCGGACATCGCACTGTGCTGTGATCTCATCGTCATGGCCGAAGACGCCCGCATCGGCTATCCACCGGCGCGGGTGTGGGGGTGCCCCACGACGGCCATGTGGGTATATCGGGTCGGTGCCGAGCAAGCCAAGCGAATGCTCTTCACCGGCGATCTGGTGAGCGGAGCCGACGCAAAGGAGATGGGTCTCGTCATCGATGCCGTGCCGGAGCCCGAGCTCGACGCACGTGTTCGGCACCTGGCCGACCGCATCAAGGGAGTCCCCCGCAACCAGCTGATGATGCAGAAGCTGATGGTCAACCAAGCCTTCGACAACATGGGGCTGGCGTCGACCCAGATGATGGCCACGTTGTTCGACGGGATCACCCGTCACTCGCCTGAGGGAGTGTGGTTCAAAGAGCGTGCCGAGGAGGTCGGTTTCCGGCAGGCAGTGGCCGAGCGCGACTCCGGGGGCTCCATCGCCGAGGGAGTGAGTCGGCGACGACCGAGCTAGGTGACGACAAGTCGCGAAAAGCTTTCAATCGTCTCGTTAGACGAGACGACCGGTCGTCGATAACGTCCTCACCACTTCCCCCGGCGTGTATCGCCGTCATCCACTTCCCTGACGATCAGGTGTGTTCCTCGTCGTCCATGTGGACCATCGAAGCCTGTGGATAACCTGGTGGACAGCCCTCCTGGTATCCAGATTTTGGTGGTTGACGGATCACATCCCTGTAATTACAGTGCTGAAGTCCATACAAGATGTAGTGGACACTTCCCCTCGCACCACAACATCTAGTGGTTGACAATGGGTGGACTCCCTGTCGGGACACCCAAACGGACTCACGAGGAGGAGAGAGAACATGACGCGAGGCCTGCGGATCCCCCGCCGCTTCACCGAGGCCGGAGCCGACCCCTACGACCAGTTCGACTGGTCACGTCGGGACTCGAAGATCACCAACCCCGACGGCTCGGTCGTGTTCGAGATGACCGACGCCGAGATCCCGGCTCGGTGGAGTCAGGTCGCCTCGGACATCATGGTGTCCAAGTACTTCCGCAAGGCCGGTGTCCCCCAACTCGACGACGACGGCAACCCGATTCTCGACGAAGACGGCAACCCGATCACCGGTCCCGAGCGCTCCTCCCGCCAGGTCTTCGACCGTCTCGCCGGCACCTGGCGTCACTGGGGCGAGGAGAAGGGCTATTTCGCCTCGGCCGAGGATGCCGAGGCCTTCGAGGACGAGTTGAAGTACATGCTCGTCGCCCAGATCGCCGCCCCCAACTCACCACAGTGGTTCAACACCGGGCTGCACCAGGCCTACGGGCTCACCGGTCCCGCCCAAGGTTTCTGGTATGTCGACGACGAGAACGGGGAGCTCACCGAGTCTCCCGACTCCTACAGCCGCCCCGCGCCGCACGCCTGCTTCATCAACCGCGTCGGAGACGACCTGGTCAACGCTGGTGGAATCATGGACCTCTGGGTCCGTGAAGCGCGGATCTTCAAGTTCGGCTCCGGCGCAGGATCCAACTTCTCCGCCATCCGCGCCGAGGGCGAGACTCTCTCCGGCGGCGGCAAGTCTTCCGGGGTGATGTCCTTTCTCAAGATCGGTGACCGGGCGGCCGGAGCCATCAAGAGCGGTGGCACCACCCGACGCGCCGCCAAGATGGTCATCCTCGATGTCGACCATCCAGACATCGAGACCTTCATCGACTGGAAGAAGGTCGAGGAGGAGAAGGCCAAGATCCTCATCCAACACGGTGGCTACGCCGCCGACTTCAACGGGGAGGCCTACGCCACCGTCTCCGGTCAGAACTCGAACAACTCGGTCCGAATCTCCAACGAGTTCATCGAGGCAGTGGAGGCAGACGCCGACTGGGATCTGATCAACCGAACCGACCGCTCCGTCCGCAGGACGGTCAAGGCCCGAGACGTGTGGAAGCGCATTGCCGACGCGGCATGGGCATGCGCCGACCCGGGGCTCCAGTTCGACACGACCGTCAACGAGTGGCACACCAGCCCGGCCGGTGGGCGCATCAACGCCTCCAACCCCTGTTCGGAGTACATGTTTCTCGACGACACGGCCTGCAACCTGGCGTCGATCAACGTCGTCCAACTCCACGACGACACCACCGGGGTCTTCGACATCGAGGCGTACCAGCACGCCATCCGTCTGTGGACGATCGTCCTCGAGATCTCCGTGACGATGGCGCACTTCCCGTCGCCCGAGATCGCCCAGGGCTCCTACGACTACAGGACGCTGGGGCTCGGGTACGCAAACCTCGGCTCACTGCTGATGCGGCAGGGCATTGCCTACGACTCCGACGAGGGCCGGGCGATCGCCGGCGCCATCACCTCGATCCTCACCGGGTTCTCATACGCCACGTCGGCCGAGATCGCCGAAGTGGTCGGCCCGTTCCCGAAGTACGCCGAGAATCGGGACGCGATGTTGCGAGTCATCCGCAACCACCGTGTGGCCGCATACGACGGCGACGACTACGACAACATCTCCACCGAGGTGATGGGGGTCGACGCCGAGCTGTGCCCCGAGGACCTCCTGACCGCGGCCCGCAGCTCCTGGGACCTAGCACTGGAGCGTGGAGAAGAGCACGGCTACCGCAACGCCCAGGCGACGGTGCTCGCTCCCACGGGGACCATCGGGCTCCTCATGGACTGTGACACCACCGGTGTCGAGCCGGACTTCGCCCTGGTGAAGTTCAAGAAGCTGGCGGGTGGCGGCTATTTCAAGATCGTCAACCAGTCCGTGGCCCCGGCCCTCGTCCGACTCGGCTACCACCTCGACGAGATCAACGAGATCGTCACCTACATCGTGGGGACCAGCTCCATCGACGGTGCGCCGCACATCAACACCGAGAGTCTGTTGGAGAAGGGCTTCGACACCGATGACATCCTCAAGCTCCAGGCGACTCTTCCCGCCGTCTTCGAGTTGAAGCACGCTTTCAACGTGTTCACGTTTGGTGAGGAGACGTTGCAGCGCCTCGGGTTCGGTGTCGACGAGTACACGAGTTGGGACTTCGACCTGCTGCGGGCACTCGGGTTCTCGAGAGACCAGATCGCCGAGGCCAACGATCACATCTGTGGCCGTCAGACAATCGAAGGGGCCCCACACATCAAGGAAGAGCACCTGCCGGTGTTCGACACCGCCAACAAGAACGGGAAGTACGGCAAGCGGTTCATCCACCACAACGGTCATATCAAGATGATGGCGGCCGCACAGCCGTTCATCTCCGGGGCGATCTCCAAGACCATCAACATGCCCAAAGAGGTGACGGTCGAAGAGATAGAGGACGCCTACTACCTCTCGTGGCAGCTGGGTCTCAAGGCCATGGCCCTCTACCGGGACGGGTCGAAGGCGGCACAGCCACTCAACTCGACGGCCGACGAGGGCGAGGACGCCGAGGACGAGGCTCCCGAGGTGACGGCGGCAGTCGAGGCCGAGAAGGCCATCCACTGGGGCAACCTCCCGGCGGGCATCTCCCCCACCGAGGCGTATGCACAGGGCATAAAGCCACCGCGGTTCCTGCTCCCCGCCCGACGCTCCGGATTCAACCAGGAGGCGCGCATCGGCGGGCACAAGGTGTTCCTCCGCACCGGCGAGTACGAGGACGGGACACTCGGCGAGATCTTCATAGACCTGGCCAAGGAGGGTGCGACGCTCAAGGGAATCCTGAGCTGTTTCGCCATCGCCGTGTCCAAGGGTCTTCAGTACGGAGTGCCGTTGGAGGAGTACGTGGACACCTTCACGTTCCAGACCTTCGAGCCGCGAGGCATGGTCGAGGGCCACGACAACATCAAGATGGCCAACTCGATCGTGGATTATGTCTTCAGGGCGCTCGGCGTGGAGTACCTACACCGCGACGAGCTGGCCCAGGTGCCACCGGATCGTGAAGTGGGCGACCTCCCCGAGCCGGCGTCCGGGGTGTCTGCCGAGGCCGGTGTTCAACTCGATCTGACCGATGCCGCCGCCGAATCCGACATCGACGCGGTGAAGTCGGCCGCCGAGTTCGTCGACTCACCCAACGGGTCGGTGCCGGCACCGGAGCGAGAGAAGGTGGCAGTCGCCGCCGTCGGCGGGGACTCGTCGGTCGCCGATGTGGCCCTGTCGGAGAACATGGGAGACGCCCCGGCATGCTCCAACTGCGGTCACATGACCGTCAGGAACGGGAGCTGCTACGTCTGCCTGACGTGTGGGGACACGACCGGTTGTAGCTGACGCCGACGAACGCCGGTGCAAGGAGTTCCCATCTTGGAGATTCTCCTGCTGATGGCCTCGAGACGACCGGCGGTCACCTGCATCTCTTGTCTTTCGACGTGCCACTCAGACCTCTAGCCTCGAAGATGTGGACACGCCGCCAACACTGAGGGCGTCTCGCTGGTTCTGGCCGCTCGTGTTGTTTCCCTATGCCGTCGAGGACTCTCACACACGGACCTTCACCGGGCGGGCGGTTCTCGGGGGCATCAAGGGCAGTCTGTCCCGGGCCGTCGTCGTGCTCACTGATGACGCGATAGAGGTTCGCGGCCGTTTCACACGTAGAGAACACCTGCGGGTCCCACTCGACGAGATCCGATCGGCTGATCTGCTGGCGGGCCGGAGAGGCATCGTAGAGATCCACTTCGGAGATGCTCGATGGGGAAAGCTGGCGCGGCTGGTCACGTCAGGGTCTCCAGCGGGCTCGAGAAACCGCGTCTTGCTGAATGTCGACGACCCTGACACCTGGGTGAGTGAGATCGTCCGTCACACAGTCGATTGAGCCGGGGGGGCCGCTGCCCCTAGGTACTTCGTCGTCGCCCAGCGACCACCAAGGATCGCGACGCCACGTCCTCGAGGCTCAACTGACCCAGATGCACTTGCGTGTGATGATATCGGCAGAGCAGGACGAGGTTGTCGATGACGGTCTCGCCACCGTCGGCCCAGAAGATGACGTGATGAACATCGCACCATTTGGAGGACCGACCACATCTCGGAGCGACACAGTGGCGATCTCTCGCCACCACGCCCCGCCGCAGACCCGCCGGGATGACCCGGGTCTTGCGCCCGACGTCGAGAGCCTCCGAGTCGGGACCGAACACCACACGGGTGATCGAGGCGTCACAGGCCAGCTGCCGAACTGATTCGGTGTCCAGCACCACACCGTCGGAGGTCTCGTGAAGCCCACCCGCGTTGCCTTTCAAGGCTTGGACGTCGGTGTGAACGTTGATATGAGGGCGCTCCCCACCGACCATCGGTGACTCGGAGCCTTCGAGGAGACTACGACCGAGATCGCCGAGGGCGTCGGCACGACGTTGGCTGGTGGTCCGGCTGTCCCCATCGGCGGGCGGCGGCATCAATGCATCGACAGCCGACAGCAACGTCTCACCCTCCGTCCTGGGAAGGGCGAACTCGCCGGCGACCATTCCATTGTCCTTCCTGGTGACGTCGAAGTGTCTCCACCGGAGTTGCTCCTCCAACTCGAGATGGACACCAGGAGCGTTGACGTCGTTGCGCCAGTAGTCGAGGATCTTCCTGGTTTCTTCGACGCTGTCGCCGACGAGCTCGAGGAGCACATCCTCGGCTTGGGGGTACTTGTCCGGCATCCGCTCGGAGGCCTTGAACAAGAGCTCCGCCTCGTCCGATGAGATCTGACGATGCTTCCAGGCCGAGAAGGTGGCGGCATGCTTCAGCACCGCTCGGGCGTTCTTGACGTATCGATTGGCGCGGCCACCGGCCATCCGCAGCCGGTGCTTCAGATAGGCAACCATCGAGGGGAACCCCAATACGTCGTGGTCGCCGGCGTTCTCGGAGGCGGCGAGGGTCTCGGTCCACTCCACGTCCAATGTGTGGCGAGCGGATTCGAGCAACATCAGATGCTCATCGCGCTCGTCGACCGAGGCTGATGCCGGGTCCTCGAGTCGAGGGACAATGATCGGCATCACCCTCTGCGGATTCGCTCCCCTTCCCATACCGACAACCTAAGAACCGGGTGGGACAGAATCCGCCCGAAATCGGGCTGACCCAAAAAAACCGAGAAGATCTCAATCGGCGGGAGCGATTACCAGATCGTCGAGCACGGCCCAGGCTGCCTTCTCCCGCTCGCCGCCGACATCGCTTCCCAGGGCGACGATCACGTGGAAGTAGCGGTCCTGATCCGTGAACCAGATCCAGTGGATGGCACCGATGTCATCGCTCTCTTCCGGGTCGAGACAGCCGTAGAGCTCGTTGTCGGTGGTGCCCGGAGCCGGCCCGAAACGGTCAGGGCGATCCGGGAAGCCGGAGGCGATGGCATCGAACCGCTCCTGGACACTCACCAATACGTCACCGGGCCTCATGTCGTGCAATGCATTCGATGGGACTTGAGCACAGTTGGGCCCGCCGGGCCGAAGGGGGAAACTCCCGACCGAGAACACCTCGCGGGGATTCGCCAGGTTCGGCGTCAGTGACACCTCGGCAAGGAACCAGTCCACCGGGTAGCTCACGATCACGCCGGAGTTACCGATTTCGATCTGCTCTGTCACCACGAAGGACGACGCCGGGTTGTCGGTGCATCCGCAGACGATCATCACTGCCAAGAGAGAGACCCGGAGCGCTCGCACAACCCACTGACAACGTCCACGAGGCCGGAGCCGTTCCGGCAGAAACCCACCCACAAATAGGAAACGGACCTGCGCCCCTTCCCCGGATGGAAGGCGGCGAGGTCCATGATTCCTAAGCACTGCCTCCGTGTTTAACGTCGCCGGAGGCGTCACGACGTTGGGTTCATGCTACTCGAACCCGGTTGTTAGGGGAAGATCGTCGGTTTCAGACCTCGATGACCACGTTCCCCCGGGCATGATGACCCAGCATGTGCGTCACCGCATTCGCAGCATCTTCCAGCGGATAGCCCTCGTCGATCACGGCCTCGACGGCACCGGAATCGAGCAGTTCGGCCAAAGCGGCCAAGGACTCCCGGTTCGGCTCCCAACCGCCGATGGTTCGCACGTCCGTGGAGCCGAGACCCATCAGGGCCGCCCGTGCCATTCTGGGTAGCCCCGCGAGGAAGCCACCCTGGTTTCCCACGCTGTTGGGCATGTAGATACCGGCCGAATCGAGCACCCGCGCGGTCTTCGAGGGTGGGTGGTTCATCACGTTGTCCAGGATCACGTCGTATCGACGCTCGCTGCTGGTGAAGTCCTCCACCGTGTAGTCGATTACGTGGTCGGCACCGAGGGACCGAACCAGGTCCAGGTTTCGCGTGCTGGACACGCCGGTGACCTCCGCGCCGAGGGTCTTGGCGATCTGCACCGCAAAGGTGCCCACCCCTCCCGAGGCGCCATTGATCAGGACCCGGGTGCCGGGCCCGACCTCGGCGACATCACGCATGGCGGCGAGCGCGGTGAGACCCGACATTCCCGATGCACCGGCTTCCTCGAAAGAGAGCGATGCGGGCTTCTCGATCACATTCGACGCCAGGACCACGGTGTACTCGGCGAAGGTCCCCTGTGTGCTCAAACTCCCGGTCCACGAGGAGCCGAAGACCTCGTCTCCAGGTCCCAGATCGGTGACGTTCGCACCGACGGCCTCGACCACGCCGGCCACGTCCGTGCCACGCACTGGCGTCTTCGGGCCACGCAGCCCGGATTGGAGCCTGATGAGGTAGGGGACTCCGGTCGTCGTGATCCAGTCCGGGGTGTTGACGCTGGTCGCCCGCATCTGCACCAAGACCGAGTCGGCACCGATCTGGGGCCGTTCGATCTCCCGTATCTCCAACACGTCTTCGGGTTGTCCGTATCCGTCCTGGACGACGGCCTTCATCAGGGTCGTCGTTGCCGGCTCGTCCATTGTCGTGTGTGTCATCTGGTTCTCCTCACTCCTCGGTGGCGAGCCACATCGGACCGCCTCTGGTCGTACAATGTAAGTATTACGCCGTAAGGTACTCGTACACCGTAAGATCGTCAAGGGTGAAGTTGGAGAGACCACGTCGGGGCACCACGTATGTTTGGGAGAGGAAGACAAGGCACGACGGAGCCAGACCGATGACGGAACCGGTCTATCACCTCGCCGAGCCCGACGACTGGGCACGGAGGACGACTCACTATCAGCCTGCTTCGTTCGCCGAGGAAGGCCTGATCCGCTGCTCGACGGTGGAACAACTCCCCCTGGTGGCGGCCAAGCGCTACCCGGAGCGCTCCGACATGGTCCTACTCGAGATCGACACAGCCATCGTCGGTGATGAGATCGTGTTCGAAGACCTCTACGACCTCGGTGAGGAGTACCCACACATCTACGCACCGATCCCGGTCTCGGCAGTGGTGAGCGCGGAGGTCTACAGAGCCTCCCGATAGCGGGCGGCGAGGTCCTCCCATGCATCACCGACGCGTCCGGCTCTTTCCTCCGCTCGATCGCCGAAGACCTCGAAGCCGGAATTCTCCAACCTCACCGAGGTACCCGAATCCGTCGGCGTGAAAGTCACCGTGACGGTCGTTGCCTGGTCGCGATCGAGGAAGATGTGCCAGAGGTAGTCGAGACGCCGTGGTGGCTCCCAAACGGTGACCTCACCCCATTCGTACTCGACACCGTCCGCTCCTCTCTCATAGACGCGCCCTCCGACCTCAGGCTCGAAGACGACGTCGAAATCGTCTGACTGGCTCATGCAATGCGAAGGGGGCCACCACATGGCACAACGATCGGTCCAGAAGCGAAAGGCATGCTCGGGAGTCGCCTCCACGTCGAACTCGACGACTATCGGCTCCACTACGCCGGCTGCGTGTTCTCCACGGCGAGACGGAACCTAGCCGTCGCCTCACCCCAGACCTGCTCCATGAACCAACGGACCTGGGCCGCCCCGGCGTCTTCGAGCCGATACAGCCGTCTCACCCCCTCCGGTCTCGCCGTGACGAGACCGGCCTCGCTGAGAAGCCGCAGGTGGCGGGATACTGCGGGCCGGCTGATCGCCATCCCATTGGCGATCTCTTGCACCGACCGCTCCCCACCGGCCAGCTCCATGATGATCGCTCTCCGATTGACGTCTCCCAAAGCTGCAAATGGATCGGCCGCGGCGCTCATCGAGACTCGGCAGCTTCCTTCAGACCGTCCGCGAACTGATCGAACGAATCCGTCATGTCGGGGATCGACTTCGTGATGAGTGGAGCCATCAGCCCGGAGTAGACCTCCTCCATCTTGAACTCGGAGCTGCCGTCACCGTTGTCGGTGACGTCGAAGGAGCGCACCCCCTTGAACAGGCCAAACGGCATCCCGTCCCACCAGACCATGTGTGCGGGTGGCCGGACTTCGGTCACATTGAGCTTGAACTCGCGGTCCGGGTTGACGATCGAGGTGAGTCTGATCCTGGAGCCGTCCACGATCTCGCCGTCGATACGTAGCACAGCGGGGTTCCAGCGGGGATAGCCCGCGGCGTCGGTGAGCAGATTCCAGACGACATCGGGGTGGGCGTTGATGGTTCTCGTGACGCTGTATGTGGTCAAGGGCGCCTCCTTCGAGAACGATGGTAACCAAATGGTTACCGATGTGTCGAGCCGGCTCGCGATGGCCGGTAGCGTCTCGGCTAGAGAGTCAGGAGAGCGAGATGGCAGGCATGTGGATCGCCCACATCGACGTGCACGACGAGGAGCGGTACGCCGAGTACGTCAAAGGGTCGAGCAAGGTGATCCCCGGCTACGACGGGGAGTTCATCGCACGGGGCGGTCGATACCGCCAGGTGGAGGGTCGGGACTACCCACGCAACGTCCTCGTCCGGTTCCCGACCTACGAGCGCGCCATGGAGGCTTACGAGTCCGAGGAGTATCAGGCCATCCTGGGCACTGCCCTGGCGGCGTCCGAGCGGATGCTCACCATCATCGAAGTCGACGACTGACCGGATGGCGAAGCCGATCCACCATCTGGCCGACAGGGGCGACTGGGAGCTGAGAACCGACGTCTATCGGGCATCGAGTCTCGAGAGTGAGGGTTTCATCCACTGCTCGACACGTGACCAATTGGCGGATGTGGCGCGCCGCCACTTCGGAGACCACACCGATCTCGTCGTGCTGACGATCGATCCTGAAGCTCTCGACGTGAAAGTCGTCTTCGAGGACCTCTACGACCTGGGTGAGGAGTACCCGCATGTCTACGGGGCCGTCAACATCGGCGCGGTCATGTCCGCCCTCCCCTACCTCGACCATCTCGAGGAGGGCATGTGGAGGGAGACCAGGGCAGACGCCGAGTGGATGGACCACGTTCTCCATCCCGACTTCGTGGAGGTAGGCCGTTCCGGCCGCACCTACGACAGGACCCAGGCGATCGAGACGACGGACTACCCATATGACTACGAGCTGCCGCTTCAAAGCCTCGAGACGGAGCTCATCGGCGAAGACATCGCCCTGGTCAGATATGTGAGCCGGGAGTCCCTCGATGGTGAGACGTCACCGGCTCACCGCACGTCACTGTGGATTCACACCGATACGGGGTGGCGGCTTCGCTTTCATCAGGGCACACCCATCACCTGAGACGGGCCCCAGCTCAGAAGACCAGCACCAGCGCACCCAACGCGGAGAGGGCCAGCACCGCCACGAGGAACTCTCGCTGCGGGATCCTCCGATACACCATGCGCCCCACGAAGACACCGGCGACGATCGCCGGCACCAGTGCCGCGTTCCAGGCGAGGCTCTCGCCGGTGAAGAACGGC
Organism: Acidimicrobiia bacterium; assembly: GCA_050050035.1. Lineage (GTDB taxonomy): Bacteria > Actinomycetota > Acidimicrobiia > Spongiisociales > ZC4RG35 > JANQRA01. The sequence continues at coordinate 19,838 of JASFVB010000004.1, forward strand.
CCGCCCTCGGACCACTCGCCCAGCGCCACATAGAAGGGGATCTTCGAGACGTTCACCGAGAAGTAGAGCCACGCCGCGGTGCCGACCAGCGCTCCCTTGGCCAACCTCAATGAGGCCAGATGCGTGTTGATGACCGGTCCGGCTGCGTTGGCCACGAATGTGGTGAAGCCACCAGCCGTCCCGTACCCGGCGATGCCGAAGACATTCGTCCCGGCCGGTCGCTCTCCGATCGCGCGCCAGAGCTGGATGAGGATGATCACGAGCAGGATCACCCCGATGGAGCGCTCCAGTCGACCGGTGGCCGCTCCCACCGTGACGAAGAACCCGATCCCCAGGGCGAATCCGACCGCCAGCCACGGGGCTAGTCCTCGCAAGACGTCCCAGCGGGTGTGCTGGCGATACCAGGCAATGGCAAACAGGTCGGCGGTGATGAGAAGCGGGAGGGTTGCGCCCGGGATCAACCTCCCCTCGACGACCAGCGCGATCAGCGGCAACGCGGCGAGACCACTCCCCGGTAGGCCGGTCTTCGAGATCCCGATGATGAACGCCGCGATGGCGCCGAGGATGAGACCGCCCGGGGTGAACACCCGGCGACGCTAGCCGGGCCGGCATCAGTCGCTACGCGTGGGCCCCGAGGAACCCGAAGAAGAGACCCGACCACTCGTCGGCGTGGTCGATGTGGGGGCCGTGGCCGGCACCCTCGATCATCTCCATTTGCACCTCGCCACCGGAGTCGGCGTACTCCTCCAACACGGTCCGGATCTGTGTCACCATCGGCTGGGCCGGGAACACGTCCTCTCCGGGCCAGCCGGGGACCACACCCATCTCTCCCAAGGTCGCCAGATCCCACGCCGACTTGTCGGAGACGACGATGTCGGCGGTTCCGTGGGTCCACAGGACGGGCGGCTTTGGGTCGATGCCGACGATGTCCGACCAGTTGCAGTACCTGCCGGAGAGGGCATTGAGGATGCCCCGGGTGCCGGGTGCGACACCAGGCCAGTTCTCCGACGGGACCAAGTCCCCTGGATAGCCGTCTTCGCCGGTGACCGACTTCAGCACCTCGTCCACCAGAATGTCCTCGCGCTCCTTGGGCTCACGGTGATCCGGCGCCCAATAGGAGGTGTTCATCACGTTGCGTGGCGACATCTGAGACTCGTCCGAGCGATCGTTGTTCTCGATGCGCTCGGCGAACTCCGGTGCTCCGGTGCCGCCACCCGAGCCGGCGAAGTCGTCGAAGGTGGGAGTCCCTTGGGCGTCACGGGTCCCGCCAAACCCGTAAGGGGAGACGGGGTCCAGGAGAGTCAACGAAGCGACCTCTCCCGGATGGTCGATGGCGTAGCACGCTATGGCGGCTCCACCCGTGGACCAACCCACAAGGTGGATCGGCGTAGCCAGCCCCAAGGCCTCTACCAGGCCCCTGGCATCGTCTGCCCAGTCACGCAGGCCGCGAGTGGCATCGATCGGCACAGGCTCGGTGTCACCGAAACCCCGCATGTCTGGGGCGATGAGCCTGTAGCCGTCAGGGGCTCGGTCCATGATGTGCTCGTAGAACCGGCCCGTCGCCAGGTTCCCATGGATCATCACGACCGGAGTGCCGTCCTCCGGGCCGCTGTCCAAGTAATGCATCCTCAGACGATCGGTGTCCTGGTACTTGGATGCGGCTGCCACGGCGACTCCTTGCCTCGAGAGGTGACCGAAGCTACTTCGGCGACAGTCAGCCGCGCAGGTCTCTTCTCGACCAGATCGGGATCGAGACCGCCACCAGGGCGAGGAACAGGCCAAACATGATCGCACCGTCACCCCAAGCCATGCCGTTGTTGAGCGGGTCGCTCCCCAGATACAGGTCGAACGGCGAGTACTTCGCCCATCCGGCAAACGTGTCCGACAGTGGGAAGAACGAGAACATGAAATAGGCCAGCAGTCCGACACCCGCCGCAGACCACGATGCCAGACGTGACCTGCCCGTTGCCGCTCCGACCGCCATAGACAAACCACCGAATACCAGACTCATCACCGTCACCAGCGCAGACGCTGCCGCGATGTTGGATGCGGCCACATCGAGCCCGGCCAGCAGGACCCCGATCCAGGTGCCCAAGAAGGTGACGATGCCCAGGCCTGCGGCGTATGCGACCATCGCAACCGACTTCTCCAGGATCACATGTGACCTGGTTATGGGATTGCCCAGGAGCAGCCCCATGGTGTGATTCTCCTCCTCACCGGCAAGAGCACGCGCCCCCATCACCGCCGTGACCAATATCAGCGCGATTGGCGCCGTGATCGAGAAGATCTCGGCCTGGAGGAAGCCCTCGACGGTGCCCATGTCGGCTCCGCCGATCATTGCCACCAGGGAGTCGGGGAACGAGGCGACGAGCTCCTTGAAGTCGACGGAGACCAAGCCATAGACGAGCGGTTCCAGCACACCCAGGTAGAACATGATCATCGACGTGATCACGAAGAGGCCCTGGAACTCCGAGGCGGTCTTGATCGAGATCCGAGACACCCGGGCAGAGCCCGCGATCTTGTCCATGATCCTCTGGGTTCTCGGATTCTCCCGAAGACGATCGAAGATGGTCCGGGCCACGCTCTTCTGCTTCAAGTCCCGGCGGTAGACGCCGACGAAGGCGACGCCGAAGAAGACGACGATCATCCCGGCCATGACCGCGGTGTGACCCCAGTCGGTGCCGTTCACCACCGGATCGCTACCGCTGAAGTAGTACCAGGGAGAGAGTCGGGCCCAGTCGGCCAGGCTCTCGGTCAGGGTCAGTATCGAGGCTCCGAGATATCCAATCAGCATCACTGCCACGGCGACACCCGATCCGAGGCTGCGGTTGCCCGTCCAGGTGGCCACGGCCATGGCGAGGAAGCCGTAGACGAGTGCGTTGAAGAAGAGGGCGATTACGACGGCAGGCACATCGATGCCACTCATGTCCACGTTGAGCCACTCCGGGACGACGAGAGCGAACCCCCACAGGATGAGACTGGCGAGGGCCATCAACAGGACGAGTGACGCCGTCTTCGAGATGAGAACCCCTCGTCTGCTGACGGGATTGCCAAGCAGAAGCCCGAAGGTCCCATCCCGCTCCTCACCGGCAATGGCATAGGCACCGATGCTGATCGCCAGCCCGGCCAGGGTGAAAGCTCCCATCAGGTTGTACATCGCTCCCACCGCGATGCCGGCCACATCTCCGGTGGCGGGGATACCCATTGCCTCCAGGATCCCTGGTGGCAGACTCTCGAAGTAGAAACTCAGGTCGACGTCCCGGTAGATGGCCATGCCGAACCAGAGGATGATGCCGAGGCTGACCGACGCGATCAGCGTCGCAACCGTGCGGTCACGGGTGGTCTTGATCAGGACGTTGGCGAACATCAGACCCCCGCGCCTTCCCGGTAGTACTCGAGGAAGATCTCCTCGAGGTCTGCCTCCTGGGTGTTGACGTCGACCAGCGTGTAGTGCTGGGTCGCGGTTCGAAGGAGGGTGTCCATCTTGCCGTCGAAGGACATGGTGGCGTGGTGACTGGCCACCTCGACGTCACGGACACCGGGGACCGACTCGAACACAGCGCGCTCCACCGGCCCGTCGAATTGAAGCTCGACGGTGCGAATGGCCTTGGAACGCAGATCGTCGACGAACTCGACGTCGACGAGATGCCCGACACGGATGATGCCGACGCGGTCGGCGACACGTTGCACCTCCGAGAGCGTGTGGCTGGAGAGAAAGACCGACCGCCCCTCCTCGGCGACCTCACGCATCATGGCCTGGAACTCACGCTGCATCAACGGGTCGAGACCTCCGCTCGGCTCATCCATGATCAAGACTTGCGGCCGATTCATGAACGTCAGAATGATCCCGACCTTCTGCCGATTCCCGGACGACAGGTCGCCGACTTTCTTGGTCATGTCGGCCTGAAGTCGGTCGGCGAGGTCACTCACATACTTCTTGTCGACACCCCCACGAAGGTTGGCGAAGTAGGTGACCATGTCCATCCCGGTCAGATTGGGGTACATGGACAGGTCGGAGGGCAGGTAGCCGATGTGATTGCGTATCTCGACGGCATCCTCATGGGAATCGAGCCCCACGATCGACGCCTTCCCCCCAGTGGGGTGGATGAGATCGAGGATCGTGCGGATCATCGTGGTCTTTCCGGCACCGTTGGGTCCCAGGAAGCCGAAGACCTCTCCCATCTCCACCTCGAGATCGAGGTCGACCAGCGCCTCGACGTCGCCGTAGTGCTTGGTGAGACCCTCGGTGAGGATCGCCGCATGGTTCATGTCTGCTTCTCCTTTTTCAGCTCGTCCACGAGCTCCTCCATCAACAATGGCCATCGGTCGAGCAGGAATGACGCGATGAAGCCTATGTCTTCGATCCGCTCGGGTCGCTCTCCGGGTTTCACCGCGTTGCCGAGAGCGGCTATCTCCTGCCACTGCTTCAACTGATCGATCTCGGACCACATGAGGTCGACCCACACATCCGGCCTGAGTTGGAAATACGTGACCCGGTCCCCGGCGAAAGTGACCCTCTCGACGAGGTTGAGATTCTCCATGAACCGGATCTGGGTCGACACCGAGCCCGAGCTGACCTGAAGTGTCTCCGTCAGCTGGCCGGACGACTGATGTGCCGGCTCGCAGATCATCAGCCAACCGAGTATCCGACCCGAGGCGCGGCTCCCGGTTCCCGTCTCCCACCAGCGACCAACCCTTTCCACGAAGTCGTGTTGCGCCGCCGTCAGCTTCATGAGTTTCAGTATCTACTGAACTGACTGAGATGTCAACCGGCGATCACCAGGAGACAGCTATGTACTTGGTCTCCAGATACTCGTCCATCCCCACGTGCCCACCCTCTCGGCCGAGACCCGACTGTTTGACCCCGCCGAAAGGCGCGGCCGGATCCGAGATGAGCCCGCGGTTGACACCAACCATCCCCGACTCGAGAGCCTCGGCCACTCGCATGGCTCGGGAGAGATCGGAGCTGTACACATAGGCGGCCAGCCCGTGGATGGTGTCGTTGGCCAGATCGACAGCTTCCTCCTCGGTCTCGAACGTCGTCACCGGCGCCACCGGGCCGAACAGCTCACGAGAGAGCAGTGGCGAGTCGGCAACGACGTCGCGAAGCACTGTCGGCTCAAAGAAGAACCCAGGCCGATCAGGGGCCTTGCCTCCTGCCAGCACCCGGGCTCCCGAGTCCTCGGCGATGGCGACGGACTCGGTCATGTCTGCTTGCGCCTGCAGGTTGATCAGCGGGCCCAGGTCGGCTTCGGGGTCCATACCCGGGCCAATCCGGGTCGTGGCCATGGCCCGGCCGAAAGCGTCGGAGAACGCGTCGGCGACCGCAGAGTGGACGAAGAACCGATTGGCAGCGATGCACGATTGCCCGCCATTGCGCATCTTGGCCACCATGGCTCCCTCCACGGCGGCATCGACGTCGGCGTCGTCGAAGATCACAAACGGCGCATTGCCGCCCAATTCCATCGACGACGAGACGACAGCCTGCGCCGCCTGTTCCAATAAGACCCGCCCCACCTCGGTCGACCCGGTGAAGGAGAGCTTGCGAACACGAGGGTCGTTGAGCATCACCGGGACGATCTCCGACGAGCGCCGCGACGGGAGGACGTTGACGACACCTGGGGGCACACCCACTTCTTCCATGAGCGAGCCGAGGGCGAGGGCGGTGAGCGGGGTGTCCGAGGCCGGCTTCAGTATCACCGTGCACCCGGCGGCCAACGCCGGGCCGATCTTCCGTGTTGCCATGGCGGCCGGGAAGTTCCAGGGCGTGATCAGCAACGAGACACCAATTGGCTGCCCGATGGCCACTATCCGCTTGTCGCCACCAGGCGATACCGAGACGTCTCCGACGTTGCGGACCGCCTCCTCGGAGAACCACCTGAAGAACTCTGCCGCATACCTGATCTCGGCTTTGGACTCGGCGAAGGTCTTGCCCATCTCGAGGACGATCAGGGACGCCAGCTCGTCCTCTCGCTCGATCATCAGCTCGAAAGACCGGCGAAGCAGCTCCGCTCGCTGACGCGGAGGTGTCGATGCCCACTCCTCGGCAACCTCGTGGGCAGCCTCCACAGATGCCAACGCATCGTCCACGGAGGCGTTCGGCACCGACGAGACACTGTCCCCCGTCGAAGGATCCAACACGTCGATCTCGGCGCCATCCGATGCCTGACGCCACTCGCCACCGATCAACAGGAGACTGTGACCAGCGTCGGTGAGTCTGCTCAGCTGCTCGGATTGCAGTGCATCGAGCATCACGAGACCCGGTCGTCACCCGTTGTGGGAACGGGCGTCTTCATGAACATGTGCATCTGACCTCATCGTCGGAACCGCCGGTGTCGGCCCGTTCGAGGTTAGCCAGGTCAGCCAGGTGCTTGGCCCGCCAGAATGTGGAGGGTGGGTGCACCCACCCTCCACACGAGGGTCTGTGATACGCAGACTCAGGCCGAGATGGCCGCATCGAGCACGGCCTGTGCGAAGTAGACGAGAAAGGCGACGGTGACGACCCACATCAGTGCGTGGATCTCCCTTGTCTTCCCCTTCACCACCTTGATCAGGGTGTACATCACGAAACCGGCTCCGATGCCAACCGTGATGCTGAATGTCAACGGCATCAGGATGATGGCGAGGAGCGCAGGGAATCCCTCCTCGAGGTCGCTGAAGTCGATTCCCTTGATCAGGCCCGCCATCAGGAATCCCACCAGCACCAGGACTGGTGCCGTGGCCTGTGGCGGGACGATCCCGGCCAGAGGCGAAAGGAAGATGGCGACGAGGAAGAGGACGCCGACCACCACTGAGGTGAGCCCGGTCTTGCCACCCTCGGCCACCCCTGCCGAGCTCTCTATGTAGCTCGTGTTCGAGCTGACTCCGGCTGCGCCACCAACCGCAGCACCGATCGAGTCGACGAACAACAGCTTCCCGATGCCCGGGATGTTCTCGTCCTCGTCGGTGAGCTCGGCTTGCTCGACGATCGCCGTGGCTGTGCCCATCGTGTCGAAGAAGTCGGTCAGCATGAAGCTGAAGACCGTCAGGGCCGCGGCCACGAACCCGAGCTGGTCGAACACGTTGCCCAGATCGAACTCACCAAGTGTGTCGAAACTGGGAGAGGCAGTGAGAGTTTCGGGGATCTCGGCCACACCCCAGATCAACGCCACGATGGTCGTGGCCAGGATGCTGATGATGAGTGCACCCGGGATCTTGCGTGCATACAAGACAACCGTGATGAGCAGACCCACCAGCATCACCCACGCCCCATTCGTGTTGGGGAATACGAACTGAACGATCGGCTCGCCTGGTGCGATCAACCCGCCCTGCTCGAACCCGATGAACAGGATGAACAGACCGATCCCAACACCTATGGCCCTCTTCAGGCTCAAGGGGACGGCCTCCATGATCGCCTCACGCAGACCCACCAGCACCAATGCGGTGACGATGAGACCCTCGAGGACGATCACACCCATCGCACCGGCCGGGGTGAGCCCGTCTCCGAGCACGAGGCCGAAAGCGACGGCGGCGTTGATGCCAAGCCCGGCCGCCATGGCGATCGGGTAGTTGGCCACGACACCCATCAGGATGGTGAGCAACCCCGCCACCAGAGCCGTCCCCGCTGCCACGGCGCCGGCATCGAAGCCCAACGGCTCGGCGATGATGCTCGGATTGACGAAGATGATGTAGGCCATGACGAGGAAGGTCGTCACACCTGCTCTCACCTCGGTGCCGACAGAAGTCCCCCTCTCCGTCAGCTTGAAGTATGAGTCGAGCCCGGAACCGCCTGATGGCGGCGCAGGGGCGCGCTCTTGCGTGTCTGTCATTGGCTCCTCCCGCCGCGCATGGTCTTCTCGTGAGGAACGCGGCAGGTTGAAACTAAACGTGGCTACACGTCCCGCGTCGGCCGAAACGGGGTGTTTGCCTACTCAAATCAGGGCGCGGACCACCCAGAAGACGACCATGCCGGACAACAGGGTGAGGATGTGGTTCCTCGTGCGATATGCAACGCCGCCACCGACGGCCAATCCCGCCAGCTCTGGAGCCCCCAGAGCCACCGATCCGTCGTCGTTGATCAGCAGGGCAATCACCAACGAAGCGAGCACGGCGGGCGCCACGAATTGGAGGGCGAGGAGGACACCATCGGGTATGCGTTTCTTCGCAAGAGCGAGGATGAAGACGGCCCGGCTCAGGTAGGTCCCGATCCCCACGACGATCGTGGCAAGCAGGGTGCTCATGAGCGTGTCCTCTCCACGATCGTGCCGGCGGCGACTCCGACCACGGCACCCACGAGGAGCCCGGCGCGGTTGGGCAAACCTGCCGCCAGATAGGTGACACCGGCGCCCACGAGGGCAGCAACCACCTTGGACGACTTGTCGATCCCGATGACGATGAGGCCGATGAAGAGGATCGGGACCGCGAACTCGAGGTTCCACTCGGTGGGCACCACCGGGCCGATCGCCAGGCCCAACGCCGTGGTCAGCTGCCACAGGATCCAAAGCGTGGCACCCGCAGCCAGGTAGTACGTCCGGAACCAGCCCTCATCGCGCTCCTGTTGCACCGATGAGAGCGCGAACAACTGGTCGATGAGGATGTATGGCCCCAGCCAGCGAAACCACACCGGCTGACGTTGAAATGTCGGCGCCAGCGCTGCCGAGTACATCAGATGCCTCGCATTGACGACCAGCGCCGCCGTGGTGGCAGCCGCGACGGCAGCCCCAGAGCCAAGGAGGGAGATGAGTGTCAACTGTGCCGCCCCGCCGAAGATGATCCACGAGCCCGACCAACCGACGAAGGCATTGATGCCGGCCTCGCCGATGGCCAATCCGATGACCAGTGCGAAGGGGACCGCCGGGACGAACAGCGGGAGGGCATCGAGAACGCCGCGACGCACTGTGGCTCGGTCCACTGACATGGGCGGGAGACCCTAGCGTAATGAGTGACACCGTGAATACTCATTACGCACGACCCCCTGGATCGAAACGTGGGCCGCGCATACGTTCGGGACATGACGAGGTGGTGTCCTGTCTGCGAGAGCCGCGGAAGACCTGTGGTCCAAGGTGAGTTGTCGATAGGCGACGTCGAGGCGCTACGGACAGGCGCGGCGGTGCGAGTGCGTGATCGTCTTCCCGGGATCACCCCGAGTCACATGTGCACGTACTGCCCCACCTTCTTCCGAAGCAACGATCGCTTCTATCTGACCTTCCGCCACGACGAGAACGTCCACGGGATAGCCGTCTGGCCTCACGGGCGGGCCCGGGTGCGGATCGAGCTCACCGGCGGAGGCATGGCGTTCGTCTTCGGCGACACGACGTGGGCTTTGTTGAGGCCGGGGGACGTCGCCAGGGTCTCTACCCACTTCTTCTGGGGAAGTGGCCGGCGTGAGATCTTCTCCTGGTCACGTCGCCGCGGGTTCTCGATGCGATTGGCCCCCGACAGCGATGGGCAAGCCACCATGCGAGTCGACCCGCCGGGGCCACACTTCAACCTCCTCGTCGCCAAGACGTGGGCTCAGGAGAACTCACTTCACACCGCCGACATCACCTTGGCGGCACTGGCCGGGATCGGGGTCACTCCGATGGCGTGCGGGCCGGCCGACGTGCCCGTCTGATCAACCGGGCGAACCTGTGCTTGACTCCGGTGGATGACCAGATTCCGGCACATGCTGATGATGCACTTCAACGACGACGTCACGGAAGAGCAGAAGACGGCGCTGTTGGATGAGTTCGCTCGCATGCCCGAGGCGATGAGCTACATCCGGCGGTATGAGTTCGGTCTCGACCTGGGCAACCTCGGCCCCGATACCCCCGACTTCGGCCTGGTGGCCGACTTCGACTCGGAGGAGGATTGGCGTCGCTACGTGGACAACCCTGACCACCAACGTCTCGTCGCGATGGTCCGAGAGTTGTCCGTCGGCCTGACCAGGGTCCAATACCTGGTCGGCTGATCGGGGCAACGCCCGGTGCGGCACCGCACCGCTGCAACGCTGCGGGCACCGCCGACGTGTAATGGGTGTGACCGACCGAGAGGTATACGAGAGGGTGTCCCATGATCTGACCCGGTTTGCCACGGCCATGGTCGGACGGGACGACGCCGCGGACGTCGTGAGCACAGTCGTCACCAAGGCGTTGGGCCGACGTGGTGGGTTGGCAGGTCTCCGCGACCCGAGGACCTATCTGATGACGGCTGTCCACAACGAGGCGAGCGGTCTCAAGAGACAGCGGGCCCGGCGCAACACGATCCCCGTCGCCAATCCGGTAGTGGAATCGTCCATTGGCGACGATTCGGACACGATGAGCATCACGGCCTTGGTCGAGACCTTGCCCGCACGGCAGCGGGCCGCCGCCTTCCTGGTCTTCTACGAGGAGCACACCCCCACGGAGGCAGCCGAGATCATGGGCTGTCGGCCGGGCACCGTCCGCAGATACCTCCACCTCGCCCGCGAGAGGCTCAGGGAGACGATGGACCATGGATGACCGGAGATTTCGCCAAGCCTTCCACAGCATCGTCGAGGAGGCGCCAGACCCGCCGAGATGGGATGCGCTCGTCGCCGGGCGACGTCGGGTCTGGAGCGACTTCGCCCGCCGTCCGGTCGTGGCCTTCCTCGCCGGCGCCGTCTTCGTCCTCGTCGTAGTCGGGATCACGACACTCGTCGGCGGTGACACACCACCACCCGCAATCGGCACGACGACCACGACGACGGTCGCCTCGACCACGGTCGCGCCCCCGACCTCCGGAGCCGCCATCGAGCAGATGGCTTGTGGCAAAGCCTTCGCCCCCTACTCGACCACGATCCCCGAGGGATCAGAGCTGGATCAAGCCGCTGGTGACGCTCTGGAGGCCCTGCAGCAGGTCGGGGAGGGTCAGTTCTTCACCGATCTCTACGAGTTCAGGTCGTGGTCTCAGGACGACGAGGAGCAGGTGCTCCTGGGGTATCCGCGGAGCACTGACACAACCGGGTATGCCTACGCCCATTTCGAGCGTCAGGACGGCGAGTGGGTGCCGACGGGCTTCGGGCAGTGTCACTGGCAGCCGGTGGCAGAGGGCTACGGCCTGGCCTCCTGGCGGCTCGAGGGCGAGATCGACCCGGACGACACGACGTTGACGGTCCTCGCCACCGAACAGGAGTGTGCCGGCGGTCAGATCCCGGAAGGGCGGGAGATCGTCGACGCGACCTTCGTGAGTGACTCCGAGATCACGGTCTTCATACTCGTGGCGCCGATCGAAGGCGATGCAACATGCCCTTCGAACCCCGAGTTCGAATACGAAGTGACCCTCGATCGGCCAATCGCCGGACGGTCTCTTCTCGACGGGAGCGAGATCCCACCCTCGGTGCGCTACGTGCCACCAATCGAAGGATGCCCTTTCCGGGAGCCCGAGCCAGGACAGGAGTATCTGGAGATCTACCTGCGTTGCCGGACCACCGACGGTCAGCAGTTCCGGGCGGTGCCCAGGGCCGTCGACAACGACACGGTCGTGTCGTTCGCCGGCTTGCTGCGCGAGCTCCTGCGAGGACCGAGCGCCGAGGAGCTATCCGACGGCTACGTGTCCGTCTTCAGCCTCGAGACGGGCGACGCCCTCGACTCTGCGGAGGTGAGCGGAACCATGGCAGTCGTCGACTTCAGGGCGTCCATACAGGTGAACAATCTGAGCACGTCCACGGGAGCCGTCGAGCTGCAGGCGGAGCTGCTGCAGAACGTGTTCTCCGTGCATGAGCTGGAATCAGTCGAGTTCAGGATCAACGGGAGCTGTGAGGCCTGGTCGGCGTTCCTCCAAAGCGACGGGTGTCGCACCTACACGCGTGACGATCTGGTCATCTTCTTGGGCCAGCTCGACTAACGATCGACATCAGTCTTCACGGTCTCCAGGGCGATCTCCACCATGTCGGTGAACGTCTTCTGACGCTCCTCTGAGGTCGTCGCCTCCCCGGTCCTGATGTGATCGGACACCGTGCATATGGTCAGGGCCCTCCCCCCGTGCTCGGCCGCGACGCCATAGAGCCCGGCGGCCTCCATCTCCACGGCGAGAACGCCCATCGCCTCCATCCGGTCGAAGGCATCGGGATCCGGGTTGTAGAAGAGATCGGCCGAGTGGACGTTGCCCACCTTGACGTCGATGCCCTTTGCCGTGGCGGCATCGGCGGCGGTCCTGAGCAGCCAGAAGTCGGCCGTCGCCGCAAAATCGAGCCCGCCATACCTGGTCCTGTTCACCTGCGAGTCGGTACACGCCCCGATGGCGAGGATCACGTCGCGCACCTCGACCTCCTCAGTCACCGCGCCACAGGAGCCGACTCTGATGAGCCGCTCGACCCCATACTCGTTGACCAGCTCCGTCGCGTATATCGAGGCCGACGGGATGCCCATGCCGGTGCCCATGACCGAGACCGGGACTCCTTGATAGGTACCGGTGAAGCCGAGCATGTTGCGAACCTCGTTGACCTGGGTCACGTCGTCGAGGAACGACTCGGCGATGTGACGGGCCCGAAGCGGATCGCCAGGCAACAGCACGGATGGTGCGAAATCGCCCGAGGACGCGGAGATGTGTGGTGTGGGTGTGGGCATCGATGTGGGCTCCGTCGCTCGGTGGACCACCCAACATATCCGACCGGCCCACGATGGGAGATATCGACGCATCGGTATGGTGCATCGCCCCATGTCGTTCCCGGCCACACGCGAGGAGATCTTTGAGTACCTCAGGGTTGCCGGAGCGGACAAGCTGCCCGGTCATCTCGGCTTCGACCTGGTCGAGCTGGACGAGGGCCTGGCCCGCATGCGATGTGAGATCCAGCCATTTCACGCCGCACCGAACGGGTTCCTCCACGCCGGCTCGGTCATCTCGCTCGCAGACACGGCAGCCGGGTATGGATGCGTCGGCAACCTCCCCGATGGGGGCAGCGGGTTCACCACCATCGAGCTCAAGGCCAACTTCGTGGGCACCACCCTGGACGGTGTCATGGAAGCCGAGGCACGTCTCGTCCACGGGGGGAGGACGACGCAAGTATGGGACGTGGAGGTGACGGTGGAAGCGACCGGGCAGAGCCTGGCCCATTTCCGCTGCACCCAGATGATCCTCTACCCGCGGCCCTGACCTGGCTGCCCCATCGCATAGGCTCGGGCTCATGGCCGATACCTACGACTTCATACTCGGGCTACGCGCAATCCGCAGCTACACCGACGAGCCGGTGAGCAACGACCATCTCGGAGCCATCCTCGAAGCGGGGCGGTGGACCGGCAGCTCCAAGAACCGTCAGTCGTGGTCGTTCGTCGCGGTGACCAACCCCGACCGTTTGCAGCAGCTCGCGGAGCACGGGGACTTCACCCGGCCGGTGCGTGACTCGGCAGCCACGATCGTGCTGGTCCAAGAGCCGGACGGGTATGAGTTCGACATCGGTCGAGCAGCGCAGAACATGATGCTCGCGGCCAAGGCTGTCGGTGTCGCCTCTTGCCCGATCACGTTCCACCGGGACGAGGACGTTGCCGCCTTCCTGGGTGTGCCCGATGACCGGGTGACCCGCTATGGGATAGCCCTCGGATACCCAACCGAGGACGCCAGACCTGCCAACTTCGGTGGCCGCAAGAAGGCGGCCGACGTGATCAAGCTCGACACCTACTGATCACGTGGGAGCCTTCGCATACTCCACCCCCATCGTCGAGCGTTTCGATGCGATACGCGGTGGGGTGATTCACGCCGACGGTCTGGCCAATGGACCAACCCCCGACGCGCTGAAGAGCCGGTACCTCGAGGAGCAGCAGACGGTGATCGCCGAGATCGGAGACACGCCCCTCTCCCAGATCCCGTCCCTCTCCGCCTGGAGACGAGCCTTCACCTCCTTCGGGGTCAAGCCCACCCAGTACCGGAACGCCGCGGAATCGTTGTTGCGCAGACTCACCAAGCAGGGCGACATCCCCAGCATCAACCTGCTCGTGGACATGGCGAATCTGGTCAGCATCCGCTATCGCGTGCCCGTGGCGGTCTTCGACCAGCGTCATGTCACCGGCAGCACGACGGTTCGCTTCGCCGATGGGGGTGAGCTCTTCACCGATCTCGGATCGAAATCCGTGACGAACCCGGAGCCCGGTGAGGTGATCTTCGTCGACACGGGTGGTGTGGTCAGCGCTCGACGCTGGTGCTGGCGACAGAGCGCTCAGAGCGCCGCCGGGCCGGGCACGGTCGAAGCCGTGATGACCATCGAGGGCCAGCACCGAGACGCCGCCGAGACCATCGCCGCGGCCACGGACGACCTGATCTCCCTTCTCGACACCTACCAGCCCGACGCCCGCCTCGCCCACAGCCACATCAGTCCCGAGTCGCCGGTCTTCGAATTCTGATCACGGGCTAAACCCGACGAGATCTGTCTCCGACCAGGGCTACTGTCACGGCACTCATGACTGAATCGCTCGTCCAGGCACGGGGGCTCACCAAGCGCTTCGGTGACTTCACCGCCGTCGACGCCATCGACTTCGACATTCACGAAGGCGAAGCGTTCGGCTTCCTCGGTCCCAACGGGGCCGGGAAGACCTCGACCATGAAAATGATCACCACCTTGAGCCCGATCACCGAGGGCAAGCTGAGCGTCTTCGGTCTCGACCCGACGACACAGGGGCGCAGCATCAGAGAGCGAATCGGCGTCGTCCCCCAAGAGGACAATCTCGATGTCGAGTTGACCGTCGCCGAGAACCTCCTCATCTATGGCCGCTATCACGACATGACACGCGCCGAGATCAGGCCGCGCATCGACGAGCTCCTGGAGTTCGCCCAGCTCTCCGACCGCCGAGACTCCAAGGTGGAACCTCTCTCCGGCGGCATGAAGAGACGTCTGACCATCGCCCGGGCCCTGATCAACGACCCGGACCTGGTGATCCTCGACGAGCCCACCACCGGTCTGGACCCTCAGGCTCGCCATCTCCTCTGGGATCGGCTCTACCGGCTGAAGCAAGAGGGCGCCACTCTCATCATCACCACCCACTACATGGACGAGGCAGAGCAGCTCTGTGACCGTCTAGTCGTCATGGACAATGGCGAGATCGTCGCCGAGGGATCGCCTCGGGGACTGATCGACCAATACGCCCCCAGGGAGGTCCTCGAGTTGCGCTTCGACGACACCGTCAAGGACCAGGCCGCCCTGCAACTCGACGGCCTCGCCGCCCGGACCGAGGTGCTGGCCGATCGCATACTCCTCTACACCGACGATGCCGAAGAGACGCAGAGAGGGCTTCACGACCGTGGCATCCACCCTGACCAGATGCTGGAGCGCCGGTCGACTCTCGAGGACGTATTCCTTCGCCTGACCGGCCGGAGGTTGATCGACTGATGACGACCCTTGCCCGATCACTCCACGTCGCCGAGGCGGAGGCCATCGGCTATCGACGCACCTGGCGGGGAACAGTCATCAGCAGCTTCGTCACACCCCTGCTCTACCTCGGTGCGATGGGAGCCGGCTTGGGTGCGCTGGTCGACACCGGAGGCAGAGACCTCGGTGTCCCGTATCTGCCGTTCGTGGCCACCGGGATGATGGCGGCGACGGCAATGCAGTCGGCAACCGGCGACGGGACCTGGCCGGTGATGTCGGGCATCCGCTGGCGCAAGACCTTCTACGCCACCATCGCCACGCCGGTGAGCTCAGCCGAGCTCGTCTACGGAAAGCTGTTGTGGGGCGCTCTTCGGCTCGCCTTCATCCTCTTGGTGTTCGGGCTGATCGCAGTCGCACTCGGGGCACTCGAGCTGGGACCTGCCTTGCTCTCGGTGGCACCGAGTGTCCTCACCGGTCTGGCCTTTCTCAGCTGTGTCATCGCCTACACGGTGACCCGTGAAGACGAACAGGCCCTCTCGTCGCTGTTTCGCTTCGCCATCATCCCGCTGTTCCTCTTCTCCGGCACGTTCTTCCCGATCAGTCAGCTCCCCGGTTTTCTCCAGCCACTCGCATACGCGACGCCTCTCTTCCACGGTGTGGAGTTGGTGCGCAAGATCGCCCTCCCCAACGCCGGGCCGGAGGTGCTCACCTCGACTCCGATGTGGGTGCACATCGCCTACCTGGCGATCATGGCCGTCGTCGGCGTTCTTCTGGCCGCGAGGTTCCTCGACCGCAGGCTGCGGCCATGAGTGTCCAGGCACCGTCACGGATCACGCCGATCGGCAGGATGACGCCGTTCCGGGCCCATCGGATCTGGGAACGGAACTACTACGTCTACCGACGTCTCTGGAAGATCGTGTTCAGCGGCTTCTTCGAGCCGGTCTTCTACCTGTTCTCGATCGGCATCGGGATAGGTGCCCTGGTGGGCGATGTCACCGGACCAGGTGGCGTGCCGGTCTCCTACACCGCTTTCGTGGCGCCGGCCCTGCTCGCCGCTTCGGCGATGAATGGAGCGGTGCTGGAGACGACGTTCAACGTGTTCTTCAAGCTCAAGTTCGACAAGACCTATGAGGGCATCCTCTCCACGCCGATGAAGCCGTCCGACCTCGCAGTCGGCGAGATCGGGTGGGCGTTGTTCCGCGGGTTCCTCTACTCGACGGCGTTCGTAATCGTGATACTGGTGATGGGCGTGGTGGAGTCCTGGATGGTGGTGTTCGCCATCCCCGGCGCCTTCCTGATCGGTCTTGCATTCGGAGCGGTTGGCCTCGCCTCCTGCACCTACATGCGGTCGTGGCAGGACTTCGACATGATCAACCTCGTGCTGCTCACGCTCTTTCTCTTCTCCGGGACCTTCTATCCGATCGACCTCTACCCGCCCGTGGTGCAGCAGATCGCCCGGATCAGCCCGCTGTACCACGGGACCGAGCTGATCCGTGGGTTCAGCCTGGGGGTCCTCGACTGGTCGATGCTCGGCCACACCCTCTTCCTGCTGGTGATGGCCATCATCGGCGCAGCCATCGCCAACCGCCGCTTCGACTCCCTCCTCCGCAAGTGAGTTGTGGTTCAACGAACCTCCGGTAGTTCGGCCCGGATATGGGCCGAACTACCGGAGGTTCGCAAAGGGGGTTCGGGTAGGGGGTCGTAGCGTGACCGCCACTTGCCGATACACCTAGGCTCACGGGCGATGCTGGACCTGACGTTCCCCCTCCACGCCCCACGCGGCACGTCCTTGAACACCAAGGGGTGGCTCCAGGAGGCGGCCTTGCGCTGCTTGCTCAACAATCTCGACCCCGCGGTCGCGGAGGACCCGGAGCGACTGGTGGTCTACGGCGGCAGGGGCAAGGCAGCCCGCAACATCGAGTCGCTGCATGCGATCGTGCGCACCCTGGAGCGTCTCGAGAGCGACCAGACCCTGCTCGTCCAGTCCGGGAAGCCGGTGGGTGTCTTCACGACGCATGAGATGGCTCCCCGAGTGCTCATCGCCAACAGCCTCCTCGTCCCCAAATGGGCGACACTGGAGCACTTCTGGGAGCTCGAGGAGAAGGGTCTGATGATGTACGGGCAGATGACCGCAGGCTCCTGGATCTACATCGGCACACAAGGAATCCTCCAGGGCACCTTCCAGACGTTCGCCGCCATCGCAGACAAGCGTTTCGGTGGGACCCTCGCCGGCACCCTCACACTCACCGGCGGTCTCGGCGGGATGGGGGGCGCCCAGCCACTTGCCATAACGATGAACGGTGGAGTGGCCCTCTGCGTCGATGTCGACCCTTCCCACATCGAACGACGTCTCGAGACCGGGTATCTGGACGTGAAGGCCGATGACATCGAGGAGGCGATACGTCTCGCCGACGAGGCCAAAGCGGAACGCAAGGCCCTCTCCATCGGTCTG
>JASFVB010000005.1:0-37448 GCA_050050035.1 Acidimicrobiia bacterium
CCTGGTCGGCGATCTCGTTGGCCGTCTCCTCGCCCAGACGGGGGCCGGCCTTCTCGAGGAACTTCGACCTCGCCTCGGACTCGGTCAGACCCATGTACTCGTCCTTTTTCTCGTCGACCAGACGAAAGACGAGATAGGCCAAACCGACGAGGACGGCGAGCTTGAAGAGAGCCCTGAATGGGTGACGCTCGGTCTCGAATGTGTCTTCCATGCCCCCAACTGTAACGACGACCCAGCACCTGTTTTCGCGAACCGACACGGAGGCCTTCACTGTGCGTGACCGGTTACGTAAGTTCGACGGAGATGAGGACGGTCATCCTCGGTCTGATCGCGTTTGGGCTGGCAGTCGCCGTGTTCCTCGTATGGCCCCGGGGCTCCGACGAGGAGCCCGCTGGGACGACGGTCCCCGCCACCTCGACTTCTCCGGCAGAGACGACAACGACCCTGACGGCCGGGGTCACCACCACCCCGGACGACTCGCACGTGGTGGAGACGGTGGAGGAGGCCGAGGAGATCCTTCGTGAGCTGTGGTTTGGCTGGTTCGAGGGGATCTACAACCAGGACGAGGAACGGATCCGTGAGGTTGTGGCAACTGCCCAATTCCTCGACGCCGGAATAGCAGCATTCAACACCCTCTCCTTCATGAGACCACCCGCTCCGGATGCGATGGAATTCGACGAGCTGGAGGTCCTGAGAGCGACCGACGACTGCACTGCGGTTTGGTCGGTCAGTCGGGCCGACTTCCTTGACGCCGCTGAAGCTCGTTCCGGAGTCGACATCCTCCGATTCGACCGGGGGCATTGGAGATTCGCTAGTTCTTGGCAGCTGAGGAATGACCTTTGGGAGGCCGATTGCGCCACGCAACTCTTGCCGTTGCCCTAGGCGCGTTGGTGGTTCTCGCCCCAATCGCTCTCGCCGTTGAGTTCACGGCGTGCTGGGTGTCAACCGACGTTGACCAGTACGGGGTCTCCCAAACCGTCACCCGTTGTCGGATCGTGGGTGGTGAGACCGTCGACTACGCATCGGATGCAGACGTCCCCGACGTCCTGTACGCCAACATGGGCAACGACGTCACCGGCCAGTGTTGGTATCTCACTTCCGCGCCGACCCAGTACGTCATCATCACCCGCTTCGCCGACGGGAGTGCCGAGATGGGCTTCGACCCCGATCCGAGTGATCCCGGCAACGTCCTCGCCATCGGCGCCGTCGTGCCTCGATGCACGTCCGAGCCCGCTCCTTCCACCGACCCGTCAGCCGACGCCTGGGACTACGTCACCTCATACATCCATGCTCCACCGACACCTGATCTCAACCCCTCGCCCGGTGAGGGCATCACGGGTCTCGAGACGTTCGTCGGGATTGCCGTCCCCGCCGAGCACACGGCGACGATCGCCAGTGGTCTCAGCACTCTCGAGATCGAGATCGACGTCGAGGCCGTGATCGTCGACTGGGGCGACGGGTTGATCACCACCTACCCGCCGACCGAGACCATCCTCGCCGGCTATCCGGACGGCGCCGCCACACATGTGTACGAGTCGAAGACGGACGACTCGGCCACGATCGTCGTCGAGTACGACTGGTTTGCGAGGTGGCGTCTCGTCGGCGACACGTGGACGACACTGCCCGTCCCAAACACCTCGACCGTGGTCGCCTACCCGGTTGCCGAGGTGGTATCGAGACTCACCGACTGACCATATCTGTGGGGATACGGCGATTGTTCCCGATACCCGGTTTCGTCAATGGAACAACGGGTAAACGGCGATCGAACAGTGACTGTCCAATTGTCGAGATCCACACCCCGATCACCCACCACGCAGAGTGACGGGGTCGGCTACGCTCCGCACTCCCCATGAATCGCCCCCGGATCGTCGCTGGCCTGGTCGTTGTCTTCGCCTTCATCGGAGCAGCTGCATTCGCATACACCCTCCAGCCTGCCGATGAGACACCTCCTCTCCCGGCGGCGCAACCGCTCACGACATCGACCACCGAGGCCGACTTCGAGCCGTTGGTCGAATCGGGGTTCGTCGGTGCGCTGGCCGCCGAGGAATCCGAGTTGACCGACCAGGCAATCGATCGATCGACGTCGACCACGACGACTACGACCACCACTACGACCACGACGCTGCCCCCGGCAACGACAGCGGCGACGTCGGCACCGAAGAAGAACAGCCCACCGCAAACCAGCCCACCCACCACCGCGGCCACATCACAGGCTGGATTCTCGTCGGGCGCAGAATCGGACTTCGCGTCGAGGATCAACTCGTACCGCAGCTCCAAGGGCGAGCCCGGACTGTCCCGAAGCGGATCGCTCGACTCGTACGCAAGGTCCTGGGCAAAGAAGATGGCTCAGAACGGTGGTCTGTCCCACTCGAATCTCGGATCGCTGCTGGGGACCTGGTCGGCCGTCGGGGAGAACGTCGGCATGGGTGGCTCGGTTGGCAGCATCTTCAGCGCTCTGAAGAACAGCTCCGGTCATCGCTCGAACATGCTCGGTGATTTCACCCATCTGGGAGTCGGCGTGTGGCGAGATGGCAACGGGGCTCTCTGGACGGCACACGTCTTCGCCAAGTGACGATTGGCCGAGGCGTAGGCTGACGTCATGGCTGAGTTGAAGACAACACGCAACGACGCAGACGTAGACGAGTACCTCCACGGCGTCGACAACCAGACCCGACGTCGGGATGCTCTGGCGATTCGTGATCTCATGGCCCAGGTCACCGGGGAGAAGCCGGAGATGTGGGGAGACTCGATCGTCGGTTTCGGGCCGTACGCCTATCGGCCCAAGTCGGGAGGCGCCGAGCACGAGTGGTTCAAGGTCGGCTTCGCACCACGGAAGCAAGCATTGACCCTCTACATCATGGATGGCTTCGACGACTACGACGCCTTGCTCTCCAAGCTCGGTCCCCACAGCACCGGCAAGTCCTGTCTCTACATCAAGAACCTGGAGAAGGTGGACACCGAGGTCCTCACCGAGTTGGTGAAGCGGTCGGTGGCCCACGTCGAGGCTCGCATCGCCGACTGACACGTCGAACCTCCGGTAGTTCAACCCATATACGGGTCGAACTACCGGAGGTTCCATTGACATGTGAGTATTTACTCACATATAGTGGAGGTCGTGGACGAGGTGTTCCGGGCGATCAACGATCCCAGTCGACGGCTACTGCTCGACAAGCTGTACGAGCGCGACGGTCAGACTCTGGGCGAGCTGTGTGCCCACCTCCCCGATATGACCCGGTATGGCGTCATGAACCATCTCCGGATCCTCGAAGAGGCGGAGCTCGTGACCACCCTCAAGCAGGGGCGTCAGAAGTTCCACTACCTGAACCCCGTCCCGTTGAGGCTGATCCAAGATCGCTGGATCAGCAGGTACGCCGAGCCGAGGGTCGGAGCGATCGCCGGCATCAAGGCTCGAATGGAATCAGGAGCGCAGAAGATGGACAAGCCAGTCCACATCTACAAGTCCTACATCCGCGGCTCGGTCGAGGACGTGTGGGATGCAATAACCAACCCCGAGAAGACCACCCAGTACTTCTATGGGACCGCGGTCGAGTCCGACTGGGAGGTCGGCTCGGCCATGAACTACCACTACCCCGACGGCACTCTCGCATCGGACGGGCAGATCCTTGCGATCGACCCGCCGAAACGGATGGAGTTCACGTTCCGGGCGTTGTGGGACGAGAAGCTGACCGCCGAGGGCGCGGCACGGGAGGTCTGGGAGCTGACCGAGAGCAGCGGGATGGTCGAGCTCAAGATCGAGATCTACGAGATCGGCCCCCTGACACTCGAGGACTTCAAGGAAGGCCTGCCCTACATAGTCGCCGGGTTGAAGAGCCTCGTGGAAACGGGCGAGGCCCTCCCCGCCCCCGTCTGAGCTTCCTGATGCTGTAGGGCCGGTATACCGGCTCTACAGCGTCTGGAACATCACTGGACGCAGAACCAATTGCCCTCAGGGTCGTGCATCTCGACCCAGACCTCGCCGGCCATGCCCATCGCGTCACGATGGAACGTGGCACCGAGAGACTCCAGACGGCTTCGCTCCTCGGCGAGACGGGCCCTCCGCTCGTCGTCGGAGAGATCCACGCCGACCCCGCCGACGGCGTTGATGTCGATGTGCACCCGCTGGTTGGGCGCTCCCCCGTCCCAACGCTCGAACAGGAGTCGCGGCCCCCGGCCATCAGGGTCGACGGCGGCTGAGATGTCGTTGCGCCGGTCCTCGGGAATCCCCACCGCGTCGG
Source organism: Acidimicrobiia bacterium (assembly GCA_050050035.1). GTDB lineage: Bacteria > Actinomycetota > Acidimicrobiia > Spongiisociales > ZC4RG35 > JANQRA01. The sequence continues at coordinate 4,236 of JASFVB010000005.1, forward strand.
CAAAGTCGTCCCAAGTGTCGAATCCGTCCGGCGGGGGCTGAGGGATGTGCCCCAGGGCCCCGGCCCAGAACTCGGTCAGCCGAGCCGGATCGTCGCAGGCGAGCACGATCTGGATTGAGTGAGCCATGAACAGACCCTACGCCGGATTTCACGCGCCCCAGAGCCGGTATTTCCGACCTGGTGAATTGGGAGAGCGCTTGTAGAATCTGGGGGGTGTGGGCGTGCTGGGGTGATCAGCGAAGGAGCTGACATGCCCAAGCGACACAGGGGCCTCGTCGTCGGAAAGGACTTCCGACCCCCACAAGGTGGCGAGCCGCTCGACTGGTGTTACTTGACGGTTGACCTCTCCGACGTAGAGCGGATCTCGGTCAGGGTCCGACGCGACCAGGTGCCCAAGGCGGACATCGGCGACATCGTGGCATTCCGACGTCCCCGCAACCCCGACCACGCCGTCTCCCGTGTCAGGAGGGTCTCCTCAGACCCCGGGTTGCTGCCTCCGGTCGAGCCAACACCCGAACTCGACTGATATCACCGTTCTGTGAGGGTTTGTGTACCGCAGCGGTACAACAACCCTCACAGAACGGTGCGAGTCAGGCGGTAACCGGCTCCAGGATCGTCCTCATGGTGGCGTCCAGGGGCACGGCCACGGCGCTTCTGGGACGCTGAGTGCCAATTCGGTCTCGAGATCATCCTCGACGGTTTGGAAGCGCGACTGGATTGACAGCTACCAGTCGTCGGAGGACCGGGCGAAGTCGGCGATGAGGCCGGCCAGGAGGTTCGGTCTCTCCATGGGCCAGCCATGCGGCGCATCCGGTATCCGCACGTGCTCCGCTTCGGGTATCGCCCGCATGAAACGCTGGGCGTGCTCTGTCGTCACGACTTCATCGGCTCCACCTTCGATGACGAGGGTGGGGCACGTCACCCTGGCATCCTCGTCAAACGTCATCTCCTGGTCACGGTTCACCCTGGCGACCGCCCCCGGCGGTGTCGTCATCAAGGACACAGCAATATCCGGGTCTTGCTCGAGAAACCTTTCGGAGAAGACGCTCTTCAGGCTCCGATGCATGAAGTCGTCATCACTCTCACCCGGCTCGGGTCTCAGGTCGGGGTTGCCAACCATCAGCGTGTCGGGGAACGCGGCCACGGCGAAGACGAGAGCAAGGGAAGTCACTCGCTGCGGGTGGGCGCTGGCCAAGCCAAACGCCGTTATTCCGCCACGGCTCACTCCGACAACGGTCGCCCGGCGCAGTTGCAGTGCCTCCATGACGGCCACTACGTCGTCGATCTGTCTGATCGCCGTGCGCGGCTCGGGGTTGGGGTGACCGAAGCCGTAGTCGAAATTCACAACCCGACACCCCAGCCGGCTCAGCGACCGGGCGGTCGGGCGTGTCCAGGCCATGGGGGCCGCGGCTCCCACCAAGACCACGTCATGGCCCGATCCGACCACCTCGACAACGGCGTCCCGCCCGCCGCAGTCGATGGTCTGAGTGGAAGTGGTTTCGCTCATTTCCCCAAGTGTCGAACGGTCTCCATCGATTTCGACTGCGTATCTTGGCGGATATGACACCAGATCAGATCACCGAGCTCGACGTTCCGTCCGATCCGCGCCTCTCCCCGGACGGGTCGCGCATCGCCTTCGTCGTCTCGAGCCCCAACCTGGAAGACGACAGATACGACCGGTCGATCTGGATCGACGACGAGCCCTTCACGCGAGGTCCCGGTGACACTGCACCGCGTTGGTCGCCGGACGGGTCCCGGCTCGCCTTTCTCCGGTCCGTCGACGGCGACCCCGCCCAGGTTGCGATCATCCCTCTGGCCGGAGGCGAGGCTCATATGCTCACCGAGTTCGACCTTGGCGTCGAGGCCGTGGAATGGTCGCCAGATGGCAGCTCACTCGTCGCTGTGGCCATCACCCACGACGAAGACTGGGCAGACCTCACCGACGACGAGCGGGACCGCAAGCCACGTCGAGTGACCCGGGTCCCCTACCGCTTCGACAACAAGGGCTGGACCCACGACCGCAGACGCCACCTGTGGCTGGTCTCTCCCGACGGCTCCGCCGAGCCCAGATGCCTCACTCCTGGCGACTATGACGAAGAGCTTCCGGCCTGGTCACCGGACGGTTCGAGGATTGCCTTCATCTCCGACCGCGACCCCTCACAGGGTCTCGTGTCGGGCAACGACGTGTGGGAAGTCGACGTCGCCTCGGGCGAGCTGACCCAGGTGACCGACCGTGGGTTCTGGGCGTTCGTCTCGTACCGCCCCGACGGCGTCCTACACGCCCTCGGGAACACCGACTCCCGATATCCGGTGAACTTCTATCTGCAACGGTTCGACGATGGGGGGCCGACTCCCCTCACCGAGCAACTGGACCGGAGCTCCGTGTCGCTCTCCGCGGGCCCGGCCGCCCTCAAGTGGGACGGGGAAGACGCCATCGTCGGGCTCGAAGACTCGGGCATGTTCGGGGTTCTACGGGTGGACCCCGGAGGCGCCGTCACCAAAGAGGTCGACGGCGAACTCGTGGTCTCCGGCTTCGACGTCCACGAAGGGCGGCTGGCGTACACGGCTTCGACCCCGGTCTCGCCGGGCGAGGTCTTCTCGAACGGCACACAGACGAGTCATCTCAACGAATCCGACCTCGAGCTCGTGGAACCTGACCACTTCCGCGTCACCTCCGGAGAACATGAGATCGACGTCTGGGTATACCTACCCGACTCCGCAACCCGGGTCCCTCTTCTCCTCAACGTTCACGGCGGACCGGCCTCACAGTACGGCCACGGCTTCTTCGACGAGTTCCAGGTCTACGTCGGCGCCGGGTACGGCGTCGTCGCCTGCAATCCGAGGGGGTCATCGGGAAGGGGCACCGAGTTCGTCGAGGCAGTGCGTGGCGAGGCCTGGGGCGTGGTCGACCTGGCAGACGTGCGGGCCGCAGTCGAAGGCGCGCTGGCCCGTCACGAGCGGCTCGACTCAGACCGCATGGGTGTGATGGGAGGCTCGTACGGCGGGTTCATGACCGCGTGGATGATCGGCCAGGAGAAGCGTTGGAAGTCCGCCGTCGTCGAGCGCGCCCTCATCTCGTGGACCAGCTTCGCCGGCACCTCCGACATCGGGGGCGTCTTCCCCGAGAACTACCTCCAGAAGCCCTATCCGGAGGCTTGGGGAACCTGGTGGGAGAAGGGCCCGCTCGCCCTCGCCGAGAATGTCGAGACACCCACATTGGTGCTTCATGCGGAGAACGACTTCCGTTGCCCGATCGAGCAAGCCGAGCAGTACTTCATGGCCCTGCTTCGCAATGGGACGACGGCCGAGCTGATTCGTTTCCCCGGCGAAGGTCACGAAATGAGTCGCTCAGGCAAGCCACGTCACCGCAGAGAGCGGTTTGACGCCATCCTCGATTGGCATTCCCACCACCTTCTGTAGTCATTGCCACGGATTTGACCACTCTCGGCGCGAAACTGGGTCGGTCCGTTACCAGGAGAGACACCCGATGCGTAGGAAACTGAAGAGGATGTTCGGCTCCGACTGTCAACACGAGAACACCCTCGTGATCTCCTCCGTGGGCATCAGCCGCACGGTCTGTGAGTCATGCGGTCACATCTCTTTCGAAGTCTCGCGAGACCTCGGCAAGGGGCGGCGCAGCCCGGTCAGAAGTCAGTTCAAGAAGGTCGGCTGACGCCACCCCACCTCGTGGGCCTGCGAACCTCCGGTTGTTAGTGCCATATATGGCACTAACAACCTCGAGAACGGAGCCCAGGCCACCGTTCCCCGTTCTCAGAACCCGAGCCAGGCCTCCTCGGAGAGATCATCGAGGCTGCTCTTCATGATCCCTTTGAGGGACACCGTGTAGACCGAATCGCCGACGACCACGCTACGTCGGATCTGCGCTCCCCAATCCCACTCGTCGCCACCGGGATGAGTCACGGTCCCGAGGTCGGTCAGCTCGCCATCGGCTGAGACGCGCAGGGCAATGGCGCCGGTGAAGAAGTCCTCTTTGTCCTCCTCCCACCAGTACTGCTGAACCGGAATGACCACCAAGCCATCCCAATAGAGGAAGGCGTGATGGTCGTACTCGACCTCGGAGTTGCTGCCCTTGCTGAGGGTGAAAGTGTCGACCCGCTCCGGGTCGGATGGGTCGCTCACGTCGAAGATCGACACCTGTGAGCCAAGGCCTCTGCCTGTCTCGGTGGCGTCCTGGCCAACACCCATCAGCAAGCCGTCACCGAGAGGGTGGAGGTATGCGGAGTAGCCCGGAATCTTCAACTCGCCGGCCAGTCTTGGAGCTCTCGGGTTGGACAGGTCGATCGTGTATAGGGGATCGGTCTGTCGGAACGTGACCACGTAGCCGACGTCGCCGAGGAAGCGAACGGAGTAGATCTGCTCGGTCTCCCCCAGACCAACGATCTTTCCCACTTCGACGAGGTTGCCGCCCACCTCACCCAGGATGGTCACCCGTGACTCTGAGTCGGGTCCACTCCCCCATCCCCACGGAGTGGTCGTGGAAGCGACTCGGAGCACGCCCTCGTGCTCGTCCATGGCGAACTGGCTCAGAAGGTAGCCAGCCACCGACCCGCTCGCCACGTAGTCGGTGACACGCGGATCCGAGATGTCGAACTTGTGGATCTCGGTGGTTGGCCCGTCGGGCTGATCCTCCTCGACACCTGACACGAACGCCCATGTCTGCCAATTCTGAGTCGCCACGTACAGGTTCTCGGTCGAGGCATACACCGTGTCGCCGTTCGCCAGCACGCCTGTGGCGTCCACGAGGTCGAGCCCTTTGGAGAGGTCGATGGTCGTGACGGAAAGCATGTTCAAGCCGGAGAACTCATCGGGATGTGCGCCACGTTCGCAATCGAACAACGTGCCCTCGTCGATAACGTCGTCATCGCCGTCGGTGACGATGTAGTACGGGATCCAGTTCTCCTCAGTGGAATTGCGGATGATCTCCTTGTTCTCCTCGATCGCCTTACGCTCGGCTCGCAGACCCGTCCCCGACGGATAGCTCCACTCGAAGCCAACCGGACCGGAAGTGGTGACCAGCCGGACCGCGCCGTCGACCATGCGCCCTGAGACGAAGTGCCCGTCGATGCTCATGGTGCGCTCGACTTCTGGCTCGTCGCCTAGATCGACCTCGAGTATCTCGATCGTCTCCGAGTAGTACTGGGGTGCGAACTCGGCGTCCGTCTCGGCGAGGAACGGCAGGTAGTCGATCGTCGTGCCGAAGAGGAGGGCTTTGTCGCCCTCGAGGAACATGGTCTGAATCGCCTGATTGCCCAGTGTCAACCGGCCGGTCTCGATCGGCTCGTCGCCGGTGACGTCGACCACGATCAACTGACCCTCGGAGACGAGCACGACACGACTCCCATCGGTCTTGATGATGTCGGGCTCATCGACCCCTGCGACCTGAACGTTGGTCTGCGAGAAGGATGCGGAAGCGGCTTCAGTTGTCGCCGTAGCCGCCATCTCTTCGATCATCATGTCCCCCGCCCGGAATGGCAGGGGATAGCCCTCGAGCCCCTCCAAACCATAGGGCCCGACCAGGTCGACAGCATTCGATATGACGTAGTCCAGGAACTCGTCACAAGCGTCGAACCGGACCAGTGCCTCCGCGGTGCGGACGATCTGTGGATCGGGTGTGGTCCCGGAGGGAAGGTTCTCCTCGGTGACGGGTGAGGCCGTGCAAGCGCCGGCGAGAACCGCCAGTGTGACCGCTAGTCCCAAGAGTCTGTTCGTCCGTTGCATCTGCTCACTCCTCGTCACTCGACGCAATGGTTGGACGCGACGGTGGCCCGGTTTGGTTCCCGGGCGGTTCAGCGGATGAAGGAGCGAACGGTTTCGAGTGTGTCGATCTCGTTCGGTGTCTTGTCGTCTCTGTGCCTCTTGACCCGGGCGAATCGCAGCGCCACACCCCCGGGATATCGACTGCTGCGCTGGACGCCGTCGAAGGCGATCTCATACACGATCTCGGGCTTCAGATAGACGACGTGTCCTTCACGGCGATCCTCGATGTCGAGAAACACCTTGGTCTGCCACTCGAGCATCGCATCGGTCAGCCCCTTGAAGGTCTTCCCCAACATGACCGGCTCCCCGTCGGGCCCCCGCGCTCCCAGATGGAGGTTGGACAGCCATCCTTGGCGACGTCCCGAGCCCCATTCCGCTGCGAGCACCAGAAGATCCAGCGTGTGGGTTGGCTTTACCTTGAGCCACCCCGAGCCACGCCGACCGGCCTCATATGGTTGCGCGGGGTCTTTGACGACCACCCCTTCGTGACCGGCGGCGACAGTGTCCGCGAAGAAGCGCTCAGCCTCGTCAGGATCGCCCACGACTACAGAGACCACACGCTGGTCCGCGGGCACCACCCTCTCGAGGGTCTGGCGCCGCTCGGTCAGCGGCAGATCGATCAGGTCACGCCCTTCCAGTGACAGGATGTCGAAGTAGTAGCCCTCGAGCGGTCGAGCGCCATCACCTCCCGGTCGGCTCATGGAATCCTGAAACGAGAGCGGAGCCCCGTCGGCCCCCACCATCAGACCCTCGCCATCGAGTACGAAGCTCGAGCCTTCGAACCGGAGTGCCGACTCGACAATGGCCGGCACCTCCCCGGTGATCTCACGCAGGTTCCGCGAGAACACCATCACCTGCTCGTCTTCTCGGTGGACCTGGATGCGCAGTCCGTCGAGTTTGCTCTCGACTATTGCCTCGCCCATCGCTTCGACGGCCGCGGCGGCCGACTCCGCCGTCTTGGCCAGCATCGGCTGGACAGGTGTGAAGACGGAGAGTGACGCCTCACCCAGCGTGTCGGGGCCCTCCGCGAGGGCTCGGGCCGCCACCGAGATGAGGTCACCCTCGAGCATGGCTGCCCGTCTCACTCGCTGCCCTGTCGTGCCCACGGCTTCGGCGACCGCGTCGGCCATGACTCCCTCGAGTGCCCCCTGGCGAAGATTGCGAAGCATGAGACCCCTGAGGAATGTCTGCTCCTCGTATGTGGCACGACCGAACAGGTCTCGAAGAAGTGCCTCCCTTCTGGCTTTCGAGCCCGGCCCCGAGACGGCGGCGATCTCCTCGAGCACCCGGTCGACATGCTCTATCTCCAGAACCGGTGACGCGCTGGGAGCGACCTCGACGCCGTGCACCGTGGCGTGGCCGGCGTTCAACCGCCGTTGTGTCGGCTTACCCGACAGGTATGACACCGCGATCGGAGCCTCCGACGGGGTCAGCCTGGCGAGAGTCCTTGCCAGAAGCGCCGTCTTCTCCGATAGCGCCGCCGTCGCCGAGACGTCCGAGGAAACCGCAACGAGATCTGCGAGCAGCATGACCCCGATCAGGCTACGTGTGGTGGCGAGGTGCTCATGAGCGGAATCGGTCGAATGGCTCCAGGACGATTCCGGCATCGGAAAGGGCATGCTCGATGGCGACTGCCCTCCCGCCCATGTCCAGCGGCTCGACATCGGCCCACGGATCGTCGTCGAGAATGGTCGGAGCCTCGTGGAGGCCAATCCCATCGGGATCCTCGAGGTCCAATGCATCCCAAGGAATCGGCGTCGCCACCGGGGCACCAGTTCGAGGGCGAAGTGACCATGGAGCGACGGAGGTCGAGTAGGGCGCGTTGCGAAGCCAATCGACAAAGACCCTGTTGCCACGGTCCGCCTTCTTGAATGCCAGCGTCAGCAGGTCGGGGTGGGCCGCCACCGCCAGCGCAGAGACTCCGCGGGCCGCCGCGGCCACGTCAGTCGCTTCGACAACCGGCAGAAGGGGACAGCGAAGGTGATAGCCGTTCGACCCCGACGTCATCAGACCCGTCTCGATGCCAAACGACTTCAAGACCTCGCGCAGGGCCAGAGCCGCCTCTCGGGCGAGGTCGGTGCATCCCTTCGGGGGATCGAGGTCCCAGATCGCCCAGTCGGGGTGCCGCACGTCGTCCACGGTCGATGGCGGCGCGTGAAAGGTGATCACGCCAAGGTTGGCGAAGGCGAGAATCGACTCGACTCGGTCTGCCACCGGGTAGACGGTCGTGCCTCCCTCCTTGGGGACCTCATGACGTGTGATCAGGTCGGGGCCGAAGTGCGCCGGCGCGTTCTTCTGCATGAAGCCTTCTTCCCCGATGCCTTTGGGGTATCGCTCGACAGTGAGGGCACGTCGCGCGACGAAGGGCAACATCTTCTCTGCCACCAGCTGGTAATACGCCACTACCTGTCCCTTGGTGATGCCGTCATCAGGGAAGACGACCCGATCGGCGTTGCTCACCCTCACAGATCACGCTCCTGTGGAGCTGAGTGCCACGTCCACTATCACCGCACGGTGGTCGCTCCCGGAGATGGGTACGACCAGACTGTCGAAGACGCTCACTCCGACTCCAAAGACGTGGTCGATGCGAAGCATTCGAGGCCAACCCGGTCGCCAGGACCAGGTTCGCTCCGGTCTCTCCCCCTGGGACGTCTTGTGCTCTGCGACCAGGTCTGCGAAACGCTCGGCGAGACGCTTGTAGAGCGGCCACGACGGACTTGCGTTGAAGTCTCCGGCGACCACCGTCGGCCCCAAGCCGGCGTCGGCCCACCTGAGCAACGCATCGAGCTGTCTACGCCGACCGGCAATCATCGGCCACCACGGGAACTTCACGGGGTTGAGAAAGTGCACGCCTGCGACGCGCACCGTTCTCGATCCCACCGCCACAGACGCGGAGATGCCCACGCGTCCGGGCATGGGGATATCGTCGAAGGTGGCGTCGAGTCTGGTCGCTATTCCGCGTCCTGAGTAGTCCGTCGCAGGGCGGAGCCGGTGATTCGGGTAGCGCTCTGCAAGCACGTCGGCGGGCGCGGGAGCGAGTTCCTGAGCGACGACGACATCCGGCGCCAGCTCGTCGAGGACCTGGGCGAACCGGTCGACATCAGATCGCTCGTGGAGGAGGTTGACCGACATGAGACGGAAAGACGGGTCCATCGAAGGCAGACGGTAGGCAGTATCGGCGCGATGGGTGAACCTCCAACCACCCGGGTAACTTCGCGGCGTGTCAGATCATCCGACGTCCTCCACCACGGCGAGTCAGGGAGCAGCCCGCGCCGCTCTCGGTCGACGGTTGCGGGCCATGGGGGTCGTCGGGTTGATCGCCACGACCCTCTTCGCCGTGGTCGGCTGGATCCTCGTCGGTCGCGTGTCCGGTGCCCTGTTGACCACCTTCGAACCGATGAGCGAGGTGGTCGTCAACATCTCCGACACCATCGGAGCCAGCCAAAGGCTCGTGTCGAGGACCACGGAGGCTCTCACCAGCATCGAGGGAGCAACCCGCTCCACCGCCAGCACGGTCGAATCGGTCAACGAGATTCTCGGCGAGACTGCTGCATTGGCTGGTGGCGAGATCGCAGACAGCCTCGACTCGGCCGTCGGATCGCTGCCTGGCGTGATATCCACGGCACGTGTCGTCGACCGGACCATGCGGACGTTGAGCCTCCTGGGTGTCGACTACGACCCGGACCAACCTCTCGACGAGTCCCTTGCCGAGCTGGAGGCCTCTCTCCGCCCGGTGCCGGATCAGATTCGCGACCAGGCAGAGCTTCTCGAAGACGCCCGGTCTGACATCGATCTCATCGTCTCTGACGCCGGTGAGCTGGCCGCCGTCCTGCTCCGGGCACGCGTGGAACTCCGTGGTGTGGAGCAGGTCCTGGCAGACGTCGCGGCCAACGCGGCGGACGCCTCCGCCGGCGTCCAAGCCATCGAGAGCGACCTCGACACCTACGAGACGGCAGCTCGGGCACTGATGCTGCTGGCGACGATCGCACTTCTGGTTGCCGCGGCGACACCACTCGTGATAGGAATCCAACACATGCGAGACAGCGGAGAGCGGACTTGACGTTGAATGCCCATGACCAGCCTGTCGGGTCGCACCTGAAAGACTGGTCGCCCCCCGGCCACCCCGAGCACGTCGTGTTGAGCGGGAGATGGGTGAAGGTCGAGCCACTCTCCTGGGAGGAGCACGGGCGCGCACTGTTCGACGAGCTCGAGTCTGCGCCATCGTCTACATGGACGTATATGACGTTCGGGCCGTTCGCGGACCTACGGGAGTTCGAAACCTCGATCGCAGAGCTGAGCGATTACCCGCGGGTCATCCCGTACGCGTTCACCGTCGATGGGCGACCGATGGGGTTTGCCGTCTATTTGAGGGTGAAGCCTGCGGTGGGGGTCATCGAGGTGGGATCGATCGTGCTCTCACCACGGATGCAGCGGACCAGAGAGGCCACAGAGGCCCTCTACCTGATGATTCGCAACGTCTTCGACATTGGCTACCGGAGATGCGAGTGGAAATGCGATGATCTCAACGCGGCTTCGCGGTCCGCTGCCGAGCGTCTTGGGTTCACCTACGAAGGCACCTTCCGGCAGGCAACTCACTACAAGGGCCGAAACCGGGACACGGCCTGGTATTCGATCACAGACGCGGAATGGCCAGGGCTCGACGTGGCGTTCAGAAGGTGGCTGGAACCATCCAATTTCGACGAGGGAGGACATCAGTTGATGAGACTGCGCGACATGAGGAACGGCGGATGACTCTCGGATTCGGGCTCCTCAGTGCCCAGCTTCGCCCCGGCGAGACCGATTGGTCACGCGCCTACGACGAGACCATCCGTCTCGCCGTGGAGGCGGAGCGATTGGGGCTCGGGTCGGTGTGGACCACCGAGCATCATTTCGTGGATGACGGCTACATGCCTTCGCTTGCCGTGGTGAGCGCCGCGATTGCGGCCGTCACATCGAGCATCGAGATCGGGACCGGGGTCGTTCTCGCCCCACTGCATCATCCCCTCCGTCTCGCGGAAGATGCCGCCACGGTGAGTCTCGTCAGTGGCGGCCGTTTCACACTCGGGCTCGGTCTCGGTTGGAGTGAGACCGAGTTCGACGGTCTCGGGTCACTACGGACCAAACGGGGAGCGGCCATGGAGGAGATACTCCAGATTCTCCCCAAGGCATGGTCCGGGAGCATCTTCCGCCACAGCGGCGAGGTGTACGACTTCCCCGAGCTGGCCGTGCGGCCGGTCCCTCTCGAACCGGTGCCGATTCTGATTGGTGGAGGCGCCGAGAAAGCGATTCGTCGGGCTGCCCGCCTGGCCGACGGCATCTACTCGAACGTTCCCCGGGAACAGTTCCTCCAACAACTCGACTGGGTGAGGGATGAATGCGACGTCGTCGGCCGTGATCCCGGTGAGCTTCGAATCGTCCACTACTCGGTGATGCTCCCGGGACGGAGTGAGCAAGAAGCATTCGATCGCTATACGAGCCATTTGTGGCAGATGATGTGGAAGTACTCCGACATGGAGGCCTCGACGACACGTCCCGGGCCGCCGCCCGCGGCGCCGCCATTCGACGAGTCACGCATCGAACGACTGCTCGCTCGAGCGACCATCGCAGGAACCAGCGCAGAGATAGTGTCGTATCTGGGCGAGCTGCGTGAGACGGCCGGTATGCCGGTGGAATTCGTCGCCCGGAGCTATTTCCCCACACTTCGATACGAGGCCCAGGTAGAGCTGATGCAGCAACTTGCCGAGGAGGTGGCTCCCCACGTCTGAGGTCCCACGACCCGGTCACCAGCCATAACGCCCCAGACCTCCGCACGTCGAGCCTGCAGGAGGCGACGCACAGCACTCCCTGATGCAGGCTCGACGTGAGTCTCTCGGAACCCGGCAGTGAGGACCGGTTCTCGACCTGAGACGGTCCCGGGGTCTCGCTGAGACAACTTGCGTCAAATAGACTCAGATTTGGAATAACGTCGATGTCAGACCTGTTCAACGCCACCAAGGACTCATATGACAGAAACCACCCAACTCACCCTCCCCGTACTGCCCCTCCACAACGGCGTTGTGTTCCCACACATGGCCGTGACCATTCAGGTGTCGAGTCGTGAGGGCCGCATAGCTCTCGACGCGGCCCAGCGGAGCCAGGGCCGCATTCTCGTCGTCCCCAGACTCCAGGGGCGATACGCGACGGTGGGCACGATCGCCACGGTGCAGAGCGATGACGAGGGAAACGTCGTCGTGTCCGGCGAGAGTCGGGCCCGTGTCGGGGCAGGCTCGGTCGACGACAGCGGAGCACTCTGGGTAGAAGCCGAGGAGTTCGTCGAGGCGGACATCATCGACGATGCCCTCGATGAGTTGGTCACCGAGTATCGCGCCGTGGTCTCAGCCGTCCTGGAGAACCGTGGCCTGGGGAGAGTGGCCGAGCGCCTTCTCTCGATGGACAACCCTTCGCAACTCGCCGACCTCGCGGTCTACTCGCCGGATTTGTCGTTGGAGCAGAAGGTCGAGTTGCTCGAAGCGCTCGACATCCGTCACCGGCTCGGATTGCTCCTGGAGTGGATGCGCGAGGTCCTCGCCGACCAGGAGCTGCGTCGAAGGGTCCGTGACGACGCAACCGAGAACATCGAGAAGAGCCAGAGGGAGTACATCCTTCGTCAAGAGCTCGAAGCCATCAAGAAACAGCTCGGCGATGAGGGCGACGTCTCCTCCGAATACCGGGACAAGCTCGAGACGCGTGATCTGCCGGAGAAGGTCTCGGAGGCGATCTCGAAGGAGATAGATCGTCTCGAGCGCATGAGCGAGCAATCTCCGGAGCACTCGTGGATCCGGACATGGCTGGACACCATGTTCGACATCCCATGGGAGGTGAAGTCCGAGGACAAACTGGATCTCGATGACGCGTGGGCGGTGCTCGACGAGGATCACACCGGTCTCCACGACGTCAAGGAGCGCATCGTCGAGCACCTCGCCGTCCGCAAACTTCGTTCCGAACGAGGGCTCGGCGACGAGACAGGGCGTGACGCGGGGGCGATTCTCTTGCTGGTTGGGCCGCCCGGCGTGGGAAAGACGTCGTTGGGTGAATCGGTGGCTCGCGCCCTCGGGCGGGAGTTCATCAGAGTGGCTCTGGGCGGTGTCAGGGACGAGGCCGAGATCAGAGGCCATCGGCGCACCTATGTGGGTGCCCGGCCCGGTCGCATAGCCCGTGCCCTCACCGAGACCGGGACGATGAACCCTGTGTTCTTGCTCGACGAGATGGACAAGGTCGGCAACGACTGGCGCGGAGACCCGTCGTCGGCACTCCTCGAGGTGCTCGACCCCGCCCAAAACCACACCTTCAGGGATCACTATCTCGAAGTCGACCTCGACTTGAGCGATGTGTTGTTCATCGCCACCGCCAACGTGGCCGAGACCATTCCGGCTCCCCTGCTGGACCGGACTGAGATGATCCGGATCGACGGCTACACCGACAATGAGAAGGTCGAGATCGCACGCGACCATCTCCTGCCCCGCCAGGTTCGCAGCGCCGGTCTCGACCCCGACGAGCTGGAGGTGACTTCGGCAGCCATGGCCGCGATCGTCGATCGGTACACCCGCGAGGCGGGAGTCAGGAACCTCGAGCGGGAGCTCGGAAAGCTGACGCGCAAAGTGGCGACGCAGATCGCGAGCGAGGGCAACGAAGGAACCTCTCCCGTCGCCGTCGACGTCGATGACGTTCGGGAATATCTGGGCAAGCCGAAGGTCTGGAAGGACGAGGCGTCAGATCGCACCGACGTGCCCGGTGTGGCGACGGGTCTGGCCGTCACAGGTGCCGGTGGCGACGTGCTGTTCATCGAGGCGACCGCCATGGACGGCGAGCGCGGCCTGACCCTCACCGGCCAGTTGGGCGACGTCATGCGCGAGTCGGCTCAGATCGCCCTCTCCTACGTCGAGGCGCATGCCGACGAGTTGGGAATCGACGAGTCTCGAGTCGAACAGGGGAGGTATCACCTCCATGTGCCCGCAGGCGCCATCCCGAAGGACGGCCCATCGGCGGGGATCGCGATGCTGACGGCTCTCGTCTCATTGCTCACGCAGCGGAAGGTGAAGGGCACTGTCGGGATGACGGGCGAGATCACGCTTCAGGGCAAGGTCCTCCCGATCGGCGGGTTGAAACAGAAGATCCTGGCCGCCCATCGCGCCGGTCTGACCGACGTCATCATCCCCCGGCGCAACGAGCAAGACCTGGATGACGTCCCGGAGTTGGTTCGGCAGGACATGACGTTCCACATCGCGGACACGGCGCAAGACGTCCTCGACGCCGCCCTCGCGTAGGTTCCCCGACAAAGCGACGTCGACTAGAGGAGAGCCTCGGCGAGTTCGTGGTAGGAGCGCACCGGATCGGGGCCCAGCGCCTGAATGGCGACGTGGTCGGCGCCGGCTTCGACGTGAGCGCGCAGATCTCCGGCCACCTCTTCGATGTCACCACTGAGGACGAGGGCGGCCACGAGCCGATCACTGCCGCCTCCGGCGAGGTCCTCCTCCGACCAGCCCTCCCGCAGGAGGTTGTTCCGATAGTTGACCAGCTGGAGGTACCTGGCGACGAACGAGCGCGCTATCTCGTCTGCGATCTCGGCGGGCTCTCCGACGACCACCGCATGGCCGGGGGCGAGCAGGACACCGTCGCCCATGACCTCCCGGGCGAACCTCGTGTGGCTTGGCGTCGTCAGGTAGGGATGTGCCCCGGCTGTCCGCTCGGCCGCGAGCTTCAGGGCTCGCGGCCCCAGCGCAGCAAGTGCCAGGTGCTCTCTGGGAACACCGGCTGCGGACAGTTCGCCGAGGTAGCGCACCATCGTGTCATAGGGCTTCTCGTACTCACGGGTCGCCTCGGGATGACCGATGCCCACCCCCAGCAAGAACCGGTCAGGGAACCGTCCGTTGATCCTGTGGTAAGAGGCGGCCACGACCGCCGACTCATCACGCCACATGTTCACGATTCCGGTGGCCACAGGCAGGTACTCGGTGGCTTCGATGACCCTCTCGATCTCCATCAGCCCACCTTCGGGGGACCCTCCCAGCCAAAGCGCTCCGAAGCCGAGCTCCTCCACGACCCTCGCCGTCTCGGGAGTGGCGTTCGACGACCTCTGCCAGATTCCGTACTTGCCCAATTCGATTCTCATCACTCACCCAAACTCACGACATCGCCTTCTGATTCCGAAACCGTTCCGACATAGACGGGGCACTCGACTCCGTAGAGCAGTCTGGCGACCAGTGACCCGATGACGATTATCTGATCCGGCTCGTCGAGGATGATGGCAGCTGGCCCTGTCCCCAACCGCAGCGACTCGGCGAGTACAGACGAGGCAGAGCTCGAGCCCCTGCCATGGGGCATCACGACGACCTTGCCTGACAACGACAGGCCTCGCTGCGGATGCGCCCGGTCGATGATCACGCCACTATCCGGGTCGAAACCGCCCCAAAAAGAGAGACTCTCGTCGAGGACGACCATCTCGCCTGAAGCACTCCCTGCGACGACGGCCCTCACCCAAGTCTCCCTGAAGCGACGACTTCGCCGCGGACTGCCGACTCGACACAGTCGGTGAGCGAGCCCATCACAACCTCCACCCCGAGATTCCCCGGTGCGTAGTACGCCCACTTCCCCGAGTTGGTCATCACCGCTCCGGTGACGTCACCCATGATCGGCGCCACATACGTGCAGGTGTCGGTCACGAACCTCGCGCCGAAGTCGACAACGGTGGCCGCGACCCCGGACTGCTCGGCTGCCGCCAACACCTCCCTGCCGGTGCTGACGTAGAAAGGCACCTGGGTCTCCTTGCCCGAGCACGCCGCCGCCAGGGTCTCGATCTCACGGAGTGATGCATGAGGTGTGCCCACGGACACCGCACCCAGCGGCGACGTGGAGGATCCGAGGCTCGTCAAGGCCGCCTCGATTTCGTCTCGCCCCACCGGGACGACATGGGGCGGATCACCACCTCCAAGTGCCTCTTCAACGGTCGCGGCTTCGGGGGTCACACCCGCAACATGAAACAGCCCGACGGCGCCTGTGGATGCTGCGGTGGCTCCCAACTGTCGGAGACGATCCGGGTGGGCTCTCTCGTCGAGCCCGGTGATCACCGCGACTTCGGTGCCTGTCACCTTTCCGAGGACGTGTCCGAGACCCACGTAGAGGAGGTCCTCGTCGAGCCAGTGATCGGGCACTTCGACGTCGATTTGCACCGTCGCCCGACGTCCTTCGTCCGTGTGCAGGCCCACAGCCGGCGCTCGGCCGGTCAGGGCACAGCAGATATCGAGGAAATCGCCATAGCGGTTGGTCCGAGCTCCCAGCACCGAGTTGGCGAAGACAATGGCGTTCGACTCCCCCCATGCGATCTGCTCCCCAAGAGCCGGAGGATCGGGCAGTTGGTACGGCGCACATGTCCACGTGGGCACGCATCCCATCGCCACGTAGGCCTCCATCTGGGCTCGTGACCGTCTCCCCTCTTCGGGATCGCCCTGATTCAACTCAGGATGGAGGAGATCGAGCGAGGAGATGTTGAGCGTCGTCGGCACCGCGACCGTCGCTCCGGATTCGACGAGTCTCTCGGCGAAGTCCAGACCGGCGAGACCGTGATAGAGACAGCCGTCGATGTGAGCTCGTGATATGTCGAGCAGTGCCGGCGCGCCCACCGCCTCGCCCGCCGCAACGACGAGCTCGAGGGCGGTCTGCGCCGCGACACCGGACTCACCGGCGAGAACGGCACGGTCGGCGTCGGTGAGTAGCAGCGGCTAGTCCTCGTCTGTCGTGTCGATCTTGAGAGCTTCGAAGCTCACACGATGGACGACGTTGTTCGCGTATCCGTTCCTGTTCCATCGTGGCTGCAACGGTTGCCTGGCTCCGCTGGAGTCGATCGCGCGGGCCATCACGACCTTCTCCCCTGGCTTCACCGTGACCGCCGCCGACCATTGGATCGGCGCCCACCGGCCACCCGTCTCACGCTGGATCAGGTCGGCTTTTACCCAGCGTCTCCCGTCACTGACCGACACTTCCACTCCGGTTATCTCACCGGTGCCGGACCACGCCGAGCCTCTGATCTCGACCGGGCCGGCAGGCACGCCTTCGCCGTCGACGGGCCGGCTGATGATCGATCGAACCGCTATGTCGCCTACCGGTTTCCCGTCGGCGATCTCACCGTCTTCGAAGTATCGGTATCTCCTGACGAAGTGCCCCAGGAACGGGTAGGTGACCGCCTCCACCCTGGTCAGCCATTTCACCGACTTCATCGCGTATTGACCGGGGACGACGAGCCGGATCGGCGCGCCGTGCTGCAATGTCAACTTCTCCCCACCGATATGTGTCACCAGCATTGGTGTCGACGTCAGCGCCTCGTCCCTGGATAGGGAGAATTGGTAGTTCACGTTGCCCTCCGGCTCGACGACGCCACGGTCGGCCCCGGTGAACACGACGTCGAGGACGCTGTCGGGAAGGTCGCCGAGGAGATCGGCCAGCTTCACCCCGCGCACGGTTATCGGTGAGACCCCACCGAGGTCCCACCTGGTGCCCTCGGGGACGGGGTCCATGAGGGCCCTGCCATTTCCGGCGCATTCGAGCACGAGGTCGATCTCAACCGTGCGGTGGGGCTCGAGATGCTCGGGGGTCACGAAACGAGGTTTGCGCCCCGGGATGACGAGCTCGAACCCCTTCGGTGCGGCGAAAGGAACCTCGAAGTTGCACCGCAGGTACATCGCTCTCTGGGACAACGGGTCACCGGTGAGGGCCGGGAGGGTCACCTCCTCATTGGGCGGCCGAACACTGATGACTCTGTGGAATACCAAAGCTGTTCCTGCTCTCGGAGCGAGGGAGACTAGATGCCCGCTTCTTGCGAGCCGACCTCAGCCATGTCTCAACAGACCAACGACGATGCCGTCGGCAAGTGCCTCCCACGAGGCCTCGATGACGTTCTCGTGAACACCGATGGTCCCCCACGACGACTCGTGATCGGATGTCTCCAGGAGCACCCTCACCCTCGCTGATGTCCCGTCCTTGCTGTCGAGGACCCTCACCCGATAGTCGGTGAGTCTCAGGTCAGCGATGCCCGGATAGTCGTCACGAAGCGCTCCGCGAAGTGCCATGTCGAGCGCGTGAACCGGCCCAACACCTTCTCCGACGCTTATGCGACGCTCACCACCGACGTCGAGCTTGACGGTGGCCTCGGAGACGATGCTCTCGTCGGCGCGACGATCGGACTGGACCCGGAACGACTCCAGCTCGAAGTACGGGTTGGACCACCCAGTCACGTCACGCACCAGGAGCTCGAAGCTGCCGTCGGCTGCTTCGAAGTGGTAACCACGATGCTCCAACTCCTTGACCCGATCCACGACGGCCGCGGCAACATCGTCGTCGATGTCGAGCCCCAACTCCTGGGCCTTGGAGAGGATCGACGCCTTGCCGGCGAGCTCGCTGACGACCATTCGTGTCCGATTGCCGACGTTGGCCGGTCTTTCGTGCTCATAGGCATCCGGCCGTCTGGCCAGGGCAGACGTGTGCAACCCGGCCTTGTGCGTGAAGGCCGAGACCCCCACATAGGGGCGATGGGGGTCGAGGGTGATGTTCACGATCTCAGCGATGTGGTGGGATACCGACGTGATCATGTCGAGGTCACCGGAGATGACCTTCTTGCCCATCTTCACCTGGAGATCGGGGATGAGTGTGGAGAGGTTGGCATTGCCGGTGCGCTCGCCGTAGCCGTTGATGCACCCCTGCACCTGGACCACACCCGCGTCCACGGCGGCGAGCGACGATGCGACGGCCGTTCCCACGTCGTCGTGATAGTGAACGCCAACACCATTGCCCGAGAGTGTCTCCTTGACCGCGGCGATCGCATCCAGGGTGACACTGGGAATGGAACCTCCGTTCGTGTCGCACAAGACGAGTCGCTCTGCACCTGCCTCCGCCGCAGCTTTGAGCACGGCCAGGGCGAACTCCGGGTTCGCCCGGTAGCCGTCGAAGAAGTGCTCTGCGTCGAAGAAGACGCGACGACCGTGTGACTTCAGGTACTCGATCGACTCGGCAACCATCCTGATCCCCTCGTCGAGATCGGCCCGCAGTGCCTCGATCACGTGGTAGTCCCAGGCCTTGCCCACAAGACAGATGACCTCGGTGTCCGCGTCGAGCAAGGCCTTCAGCTGTGAGTCACCTGCCACGTCGCCCCTAGGGCGTCTGGTCGACCCGAAAGCGGTCAGCGTGGAGTTCTTGAGATTCAGCTCCGAGCCTGACCTGGCGAAGAACTCCGTGTCCTTCTGGTTGGCACCCGGCCACCCACCTTCGATGTAGGAGACGCCCAGCTCGTCGAGCAGGGTCGCCACCCGCAGCTTGTCATTGACCGTGAGGCTGATCCCCTCTTGCTGGGATCCGTCTCGGAGTGTCGTGTCGTATATCTCGAGTTCCATGGTGTCCGTCCGCCAAATAGAAAACCCCCTGCGGAGCAGAGGGTTGTGGGCACAGACCGGTAGAGGTCCGCGCCTATTCGATAATGATGATGTTGGTATGGGTGTGTGCCCTCATCAGCACCGAGTATGCCCACGACCCGCGATGTGGTCAAGACCGATCATCGCGCCCAGGGCACCCGACGTAGCAGGGCCTGGCGAAACAGAGCCGCGACCGCAAGCCCAAAGACGAAGCCCCCGACGTGTGCTTCCCATGCCGTGCTCGATCCACCCAGGCCGAACTGGGCGAAGAACCAGATCCCGAGGAAGACCGCGGCAGGTAGTGGCAACAACAGCCATCCAAGGAGACTGAGCACTCTGTGTCTCGGGAACAGCACGGCGTACGCGCCGAGAACTGCGGCGATGGCCCCCGACGCGCCGATCAGGGGCACCGTCGATCCGATGTTGAGAACCACGAAGGCCAGCGTGGCCACCACGCCACCCGTCACGTACAGGACCAAGTAGCGGACGTGACCGAAAGCCTCCTCGACGTTGTTGCCGAAGATCCACAGGAACCACATGTTGAACACGAGATGGCCCAGACCGCCGTGGAGGAACATCGACACGAGCATTGCGAGATATGGGCCCTTCTCGGGGAAGTACGGCTGTGAATCGCCCTCCTCACAGATGCCCAACTCGATTTCAGAGACGCTGAGGGGCTCGCCCGTCGTGATCTCACAGGAGATCGCCGCCCTGCGGTAGAGAAGGCGTGCCTGGTCGTTTGCGGAATCGAAGCTTTGGAACCCGAAATAGACGATCACGCATGCCGCGATGAGAAGCCAGGTCACGAACGGTCGAGTCCGTGTCGGGTTGACGTCACGAATGGGGAGCACGGCTGTGCGATCGTAGACCTCTGGACACGAAGAGAATCGCCCGTACCATTTAGGGACGCTCAGCGGTCGAGTCGGCGGGCACATTGAGGCAGGACTTGGCCATGAAAGGGGGCCGCGTTGGGCCCCGAGACGACAAGAAGGAGTGCCATGCCCGCCGCTTCCCCTACGAGGAGACGCATCGTCTCCCTCGTCGCCCTTGCCCTGCTCGCGTCGCTGCTGCCCGTCGTCACCGCAGCTCCGGCGCTGGCTGCCACCGCCGGTGACGTGGTCATCACCGAGGTGATGCAGAACCCGGATGCAGTCGACGACGACGCTGGTGAGTGGTTCGAGCTGCACAACACAACGGGCTCAGCGATCAACCTCGACAACTGGACGGTCTCGGACAACGACCTCGATTCGTTCCAGTTCGGGGGGACCGTGATCATCCCTCCGGGCGGCTACGTCGTCATCGGCAACAACGACGATCCGGCGACCAACGGTGGTGTGGGCGTCAACTACACATACGACGGCACGGCGTTCTTCCTCGCCAATGGGGCCGACGAGTTGGTGATCGCCGACCCGGCTGCCAACCCGATCGACACCGTGGCGTGGGACGACGGGGCGACGTTCCCCGACCCCACGGGCGCTTCGATGAGCCTCGACCCGGCATCGACGAACTCGACGGACAACGACGACGGGGCGAATTGGTGCGAGGCCACGACTGAGCTCAGTGGTGGCGACCTGGGGACACCCGGAGCGCCCAATGACGACTGTGAGGCGTCGCCGCCGCCACCACCCCCTCCGGCCGTGGAGCTGGTGATCAACGAGGTCATGCAGAACCCCTCGGCAGTGGCCGACGCCGACGGTGAGTGGTTCGAGATACACAACCCGACATCCAGTGATGTCGACATCGACGGCTGGACCATCGCCGACAACGACTCGGACAGTCACGTCATCTCCAATGGCGGACCGCTGGTCGTCCCCGCCGGCGGATACGTCGTGCTCGGGAACAACGCAGACAGCGTCTCCAACGGCGGTCTGACCGTTGATTACGTTTTCAGCGGGATCGCTCTCGCCAATGGCGCCGACGAGCTCGTCCTCTTCGACACGGCCATGTCCGAATCGGATCGCATCGAGTGGGACGGTGGGCCCGGGTGGCCCGATCCCAACGGTGCATCGATGACACTCGCCGACCCGACGACCGACAACAACGACGGGACCAACTGGTGCGAGGCGACTACCGAATACGGCGACGGCGACAACGGAACGCCGGGCGAAGCCAACGACTCGTGCGCTGCATCACCTCCTCCTCCACCGCCACCGCCGCCACCACCCGTTGTGACCATCGCCGAGATCCAGGGCGCCGGGCACATCTCGCCATTCGCGGACGTGGAGGTGACCACGACCGGAGTCGTCACCGCCATCGGGTTCGACACGATGTATGTGCAAGACCCGGTCGGTGACGGCGACGACTCCACATCCGAGGCGATCTCCGTCTTCATGGGCAGCGGTTTCGGCAACAGCCCAACAGTGGCCGTCGGAGATCTCATCGAGATGACCGACGTCGTCACCGAGTTCATCCCGGGAGGTGCCTCCACCGGGAATCTGTCGACAACGCAGATGTCGTTTCCGTCGATATCGATCATCTCCAGTGGCAACCCGTTGCCCGAGCCGGTGGTCATCGGCAAGTCCGGGAGACTCCCCCCGGCGGTCGACGTCATCAGCGACGACGAGGTCCCGGTGAATCTCCAGTTCGAAGCCGGTCTGTTCGACCCGGAAAACGATGGCATCGACTTCTACGAGGCAGTCGAGGCCATGCGGGTCACCGTCGAGGACCCCAAGGTCGTGTCCGCCACCCGGACCTTCAGCTCGTTCTCCAGCGAGTTCTTCACGGTCACCAACCGGGGCCGCTACGTGAGGCCGCGCTACGCCTTCACGCGGCGGGGAGCTCTCGAGCTTCAGCCTGACCCCGACAACCAGGGTGATCAGAACCCCGAGCGCGTGCAGATCCAGTTCGACGCGTCGATCGGGAACCCTGGGACGTTGTATCCGGGCGACGCACCTTCGTTCGACGTTGGGGCCAAGCTTCGCGACGTGACGGGTGTCGTCGGGTACAGCTTTGGCAACTACGAGGTCAATGCGACCGAGCTCGTGACCGGCTGGAACTCACGTCTCCGCGAAGAGCACAGCCGGCTCAGGCCCGGACGGCACTGGCTGACCGTGGCGAGCTACAACGTCTTGAACCTGAGCCCCGACGCATCTGACGATGCTCAACGAGCCAAGCTGGCTTCCCAGATCGTCGACAACCTCAACAGCCCTGATGTGATCGCACTTCAGGAGATCCAGGACGACAGTGGCGAGACCGATGATGGGACGACCACGGCTGATCTGACATTGCAGGCCCTGGCAGATGCCGTGGCCGCTGCTGGTGGGCCGACCTACGCCTACCTGGACAACCCACCCGCCGACAACTCGGAGGGGGGCGTCCCCGGAGGCAACATCAGGGTCGCATTCCTCTACAACCCGAAGAGGGTCGATCTCCTCGGGTCGACGTCGTTGTCACCGGCCGAGCTGGCCGCGGCCGGCGTCTCCAACCCCGAAGCCTTCGCGGGGACGAGGACACCGCTGGTAGGTCGGTTCGAGTTCAACGGCAAAGAGATCCACGTCGTCAGCAACCACTTCAGCTCGAGGTTCGGGTCGACTCCGATCTTCGGTGGCCCACAGCCGTTCGTTCAGGCAGGTGAGACTGAGCGTGAAGCGGCGGCCGCCGCGCTCAACGAGTACGTGGACCACCTCATCGCGCAGGATCGGCATGTCAGGGTGATGGTCGTTGGCGACATGAACACCTTCCAATGGACCGACGACCTGACCGAGATCCTGCCGGGAACCGGGCGGGACCGGGTCCTCACCAACCTCGTGGGCTCGCGCTATCGCACCGACCGGGACGACACCTACACGTATATCTTCGATGGCAACGCTCAGGTGCTGGACAACTTCTTCGTGACCCGGAGTCTGAAACGGTCATCCTCGCTTGACATCGTCCACGTCAACGTCGACTTCGCAAGGGTCCCCGGTGAGGTGACCGCCAGCGACCATGAGCCGTTGCTCGGGCGTTTCTACGTGAGGGCGCCGGAACGGCCGCGTCACCATCCTCGACACCGCCATCACAACCGCTACGGCTACTGGTCGGCCCGCTGCTTCTGGTTCTGACCGCTCACTCAGGAGGGTGACACCGCCCGGTGTCACCCTCCCTCTCTGCCTCACGTTCACAGCCAGAAGTAGATTGTGTCGCCATGGAGCGGCTCGACATCTACCTCTTTGGCGGGTTTCTCCTCGAACGAGGCGGTGTAGCGCTGCCGCCCATAGCGTCGCGGGCGGGGAGATCGTTGTTCGCCCACCTCGTCGCCAACCGGGACCGCCCACTGCAACGTGACCTGCTTGCCGGCACCTTCTGGCCCGACCTCCCCGAAGGGAGGGCACGACGTCGGCTGAGCCACACCCTGTGGCAGATCCAAGACGTCGTCAACACCGACGACGTCTCGTATCTCGACGTGAGCACGGACACCCTTTCCTTCGATGCCTCGACTCCCTACTGGCTGGACGTCCAGGAGTTCGACCGGCTCTTCGTTCCCCCATCGACCGATCGATCGAACCGTCTCCGCACGGAGAGCATCGAAGCCTCCCGTCTTCGTGAATGCGTCGAGCTGTATCGGGGAGACTTTCTCGCCGGGTACTTCGACGACTGGGTCATCCGCGATCAGGACTTCTACCGCCAGCGCTATCTCACGGCCCTGCGCCGGCTGATCGACGCCACGAAGGCCAGTGGGGCATACGAGGAGGCACTGTCCTTCGCCAGGCAACTGACCCACCACGATCCGCTCAGCGAGGAGTCCCATCAGGAGGTCATGCGTCTCTGCTTTCTCCTCGGCAGGACCTCAGATGCAATCGAGCAGTTCGAGAGATGCCGGTCGGTCCTGGAAGAGGAGCTGGATGCGACCCCATCGGCCCCCACCGTGGAGATCTACGAGAAGATCGTACGGCACCGGCGCGCCGGGATCCGTCCGCTCGGGGAGGAGGAGAAGTCGGTGCTGCGGGGTCGACGCTCCGACGCGCCGTTCGTCGGGCGTGAAGATGAGCGCCGGGTGCTCGTCGACTCACTGGAGCGGGTGCTCGCAGGGTCTGGTGGTGTGGTGCTCGTGGAGGGGGAGCCGGGTGTCGGCAAGACACGTTTGACCCTGGAAACCGCAGAAGACGCTCGATGGCGTGGCTTCGAGGTGAGCTGGGGATCATGCCGCCCGGGCGCGATTCGCCCCTTTGCGCCACTGATCGAGGTCCTGGAATCACTGAGCCCGCTTCGCGCCGAGCAACTCTCCGAGCAGGTGGAATCTGTGTGGCTGGGCGAGGCCGCCAAACTGGCCCCTGCGCTCGCCAGCCGTCTCGACGACGCACCGTCACCGGTCCTCCGACCGGCCGAGGAATCGACTCGGATGATCGAGGGTCTCGTCCACACCCTCGAAGCCCTGGGGAGCATCGCACCTCACGTCGTCGTCATCGACGACGTGCATTGGGCAGATGAGGACACTCTCGCGGTCCTCACCCAACTCGGGCCTCGACTGGCCGACTCGAGGGTGCTTCTGGTTTTGCTCTACAGAAGTGAGGAGGCCCGGGGCGACGCCACCGTTTGGGACGTCATGCGTGACATGGATCGCGTTGCCGGGCTCGGGCGTGTCGTGCTCTCGCCTATGTCGGTCTTCGAGATCGAAGAGATGGTGAGACGAATCCTCGGGGTCGCCCGTCTCGAGTCGGGTGTGGCCGCACGTCTGCATCGTCAGACCGGAGGCAATGCACTCTTCACCCTCGAGACGCTTCTGGCGTTGCGAGACCGGGGGCTCTTCGAGTCGGGCGCCAACCCCGCCGTCGTCTTGGAGAGTCAGACAACCGGACCGGTGATGCCGGTGGCCCCCCGAGCGCGTTCTGTGATCGAGTCTCGGCTGGCCCTGCTGGCGGCGAAGGTCTCGTCCGTGTACGAGATGGCGGCGATCCTAGCCGACACGTTCGACGTCGAGCTCATGGAGAGCATCACCGGGCTTCCGCGCAGCATCATCCTCGACGCCGTGGACGAGCTGCTCTATCGCGGTTTGATCACGGACGACGGCAGCGGTCACTACCGCATAGCCCACGACCAGGTTGGGCAAGTCGTCTATGAGAGCATCGAGGCTGACAGACGCAAGGGTCTGCATCTGACTGTCGCCGAGACACTGGTCCAGCATGATCCGAGCAGTGTCGAGTCGATCGGCCATCATTTCAGCGAGGCCGGAGCGCCGATAAGAGCGACCAAGTTCTTGCGGGTCGCCGGGCTGCGTGCCATCGACCTGAATGCGTACGCCACCGCGCGACGCCATTTCGAGGCCGCCGCGGCCGCGGCCAGGCACATCGAGATGAGCACGACCGGCCATTATCGACTTCTCGGGCATCTCGAGGACGTGCTGAATGTGCTCGGGGACCGTCAGCAGCAGCACCAGGTCGTCTCCGAGATGGCTGCGCTCGTTACCGATTTGCAGGAGCTGGCGGGCGACGTGGAACGTCGGAGGGCATGGCTCGAGGCCCAGCAAGGCGATCTCAATGCAGCCGAGGTGAGCGCTTCGAAGTCGGTCGAGTTGGAGAAGAAGTATGGCGACTCCGATTCGGTGGCCGGCTCACTCGTGGCATTGGGGACGATCGTGCGGTGGTCGGGCCGGCCACTCGATGCGATCCCCGTACTGGAGGAAGCGGTGGCGGTCGATGGCAGCGACATGCATCGAGCGTTGGCATTGACGGAGTTGGCCAGCACCCTGGTCGAAGTCGCGCGCACCGAATTGGCCCTGAAGAAGCTCGCCGAGGCGGAGGCTCTATATCGTCAGACTGACGATCTGCGGGGCCAGGCCGAGGTTGCGGGGATCCAGGGCAGGATCCACCACCTGGAGGGCAAACGAGAGGCGTCGTACGCCAGCTACGAGACGGCGATAGACATATGCCGTCGTATCGGGTATCGCTATGGCGAGGGTGTCAATCTCACCAATCTCGCCATTGTGCATCAGCAACTGGGAGGAATCGCCGAGGCACTGAAGAGTTACGATCAGGCAGCTCGGATATTCAACGACCTGAGAAACACTCGCGGTGAGGCGATGGTCCTCGCCAACTCGGCATCGGGTCGCCACCATCTCCTGGGTGAGGACGAGAGGGCTCGTCGGGACGCCACCAAGGCCGAGCGGCTCTTCAAGGAGATTGGGGACGAGGCACGGGAGGCTCAATGCCAGGAGACCCTGGCCGGTATCGCAGCGAGAGCAGGCAACCACCACGAGGCCCGACGGCTGTTGGAGAGTGGTCTGGAAGCACTGCGAGCCAGCGGGAACCTGTACATCGAGGCCCAGCATCTGCGGTCACTTGCGCTTCTCCTGCTCGAGTCGGGAGACATCGAGAGCGCCCAAGATGCCATCGGAGAGGCGTTGGACGTCTGTCGAGAAGCAGGATTCGACGATCTGATAGTCGAACTGCTCTCGATTGAGGGTCTTCTCCAGCTTCGCTTGGGCGACCCTGACAAGGCAGTGACCTTGACCCGAAGGGCGGTCGACCAGCTGACACCCGGTGTGGAGAGCCACCACCTTGTCCACCACCGACTTGCACTCGTGGCCGAGGCAGTTGGCGCACGAGACGAGGCCCGTACCTCGAGGCTACGGGCCGATGCGTTGTTGCGAAACGTACTCTCCGGGCTTCGACCGGCCGAGTTCGATCGCGCCGTCCATCACGTTCCCGAACACCACGAGATCGTGACCGCGGCGGGTCAGCTCACCCCACGAACCGTCGAGGTCCAACTTCCCCTCGCCGAAGTCCCGACGGGACGACCACTGCAAGCCGACGATCTTTGCGTCGTCACCTGGACGGTCGAGCACCCGGACGACACCCACATCGAGTCACCGGTCGGCCGAAGAAGGGCCCGTATCGCCCGGCTCCTGACGGAGGCCGACTCCGCGGGAGCCAGCCCCACCACCGAGCATCTGGCCGACGTCCTCGGGGTGAGCACTTCGACCATTCGCCGCGACCTGACCGCTCTCCGTGGCCAGGGCCACGCCGCCTCGACGAGAGGACAACGACGCCAGGTCTCATGACGGTGGTGACGGAAAGTCGACCGCATAGTTGAGACAGTTGGAAGACGGCCTCCCCCGATAGTCACTGCAACCGCAAGTACCGGGCATTAGGAGGTCCCAAATGCGTCGTCGCATCACCGTATTCATCGTCGCTCTGATGAGCGCACTCGCCATCGCCGCCCCGGCGTTCGCCTCGGTTTCACAGATGTCATAGGCCTGGCCTCGCCCGGCCCGGAAGAAGTGGGAGCTGGAAACCATTGCGGGGGACCAGCTCCCCTTCTTAAAGCACGTGTGTCTGAACATTCGTACAATACGTAAGTGAACGATTCCCAGATTGCGACGGTCGCCAAGGAAGTGTTGGCGAATCTCCCCGAGACGATCGTGCAGGTCGACGATCAGCGGAGGATCGCGCATGTCAACCGGCCCGAGTCACCTGTCTTCAGCCGGAGGGTCGAAGTCGGCGACGGCATCGCAGATGTAGTGGTCCCCGAGGCAACCGAGGCGATCATCGGCATGATCACAAACGCCGAGCAGACCGGCGGAGCCCTCGCCGAATACAGATCCGATGGCGATCTCTACCGGGTGACCGCCAAGCCGCTCGCATCCGCACCCGTGACACTTCTCATCTTCAAGAACATCACCGGGATCCGAAGCGCCGGTCAAACGATCGTCGATCTCGTTCGTGACCGCAGCAGCTTCATCGCCGCCGTGAGTCACGAGCTACGCACACCTCTCACCGCCGTAGTCGGATACGCCAACCTCCTCGCCGACGACTCTGAGCTGGATGACGAGACCCGGGCCGCAATGGTGCGGCACATGGCCGACCAGGCCTGGGATCTCGCCGGGATCGTGGAGGACTTGCTCACCGTGGCCAGCGCCGAGCTCGGGGAGCTCCACATGGCGAGCGTGGGAGTGAACGTCAGCGCCAATGTCGCCCAGGTCATCGAGTCCATGGGCTGGCGTGGCGAGCCCGTCGATGTCGTCGTCCAGGGAGGAAAGAACGTCGTTGGGGTCGGCGACCCGGCTCGATATCGCCAGGTGGTACGCAACCTCCTGAGCAACGCCCTGAGACATGGGGCCGAGCCGGTGAGCACGGTCATCACCGAGGAGGATGGCGAGGCCGTTCTTTTGGTGAAAGACAACGGGGACGGCATAAGCCACGAGATCGAGGAATTGATCGGCTCCGATGCGGGCAACGGCAAGTCGCCACCTCCCGGGCAGCTGGGACTCGGTCTCTGGATCAGCCAGGAGATGACCCGGCTGATGGGCGGGAACCTCAGATACGAGAGAGCCGACGGGGAAACGGTCTTCCGAGTCGCCATCCCGACGCCGTAGCGGAAAGACAAGACTTCAGTCGGGCGCCCGGTGAGCCTCCCACGGACCTCAGGCCACCCAAAGCCGGGCGCCCGACTGGATAGCCACCAATCAAGATTGCCTGTTTCCATCCCGGTGCATCGGGTATAGCCTGTCCCTTGGACGGGCTGGGTCTGAACGAGTGGAGCACAGATGACATCGTTCGACGCAAGACTCCGGGTAGTCGGTCAGTCCGGGCTTCCCCTGGGTGTCGAAGTAGACCTGACGGGGAATCGCATGATCGTCACCGCCGGGGGTGAGTCCATCGCCGAGTGGATTTGGGACGAGATCCGCATCTCGGCCTCCCCCGACGGCTATCACATCAAGGCGGAGGGCGAAGAGATCGTCCTCAACGTCACCGACGGAGCCCGATTCGCCCACGAGTTGGGACACAGGGCGGGCCAGGGTCAATAGCCGACGCGAGCTGCCCTCATACCGCAGCGGCGGTCTTCGCCCGGGCCAGTGGGAGCGTAAGGCGAAACACGTTTCTGTCGTCCTCGCGCAGACAAACCAGGTCTCCGTCCTGGGCTCGGGCAAGTGAGCGGGAAACACTCAAGCCCAACCCGATCGACCCCGGAGTCACGGTTTCGCTCGTGCTTCTGACGTACGGCTCGAAGATCTGCTCACGGTCGCGCTTTGTCAACTTCGGGCCGTCGTCGCTCACATCGACTACCGCGTCGCCACCCTCGCGATAGACGACAACTCGCACGTCCTCGCCGCCGTAGCGGATCGCGTTGGTTGCGAGGTTTCTGACTATCTGACGGAGACGGTTGGGGTCGGCCAGTCCCTCGATGGGGCCGTCGGGCTCCTCCAACTCGGCCTCCAGGCCCTTGACCGACGCCAGGGACTCCCTGACCTGTGCACCCAGTTCGATGGGCGTCGGGTCGACCCTCACCTCCCCGATGTCGGCCCGTGCCCATACCAGGAGATCCTCGATGATGTTGGACAACTCGAGACTGTGCGTTGCAATCAGCTCGTGAAACTCCTCGATCTCTCGCGGGCTGTACAGCAGTTGCTCGTTCCTCAACTCCTGGGCGAACCCAACGACGGCGGTCAGCGGTGTGCGTAGCTCGTGAGCGACCGATGCAACGAACCGATCCTTCGACTCGATGAGACTCTCGAGCTGATGCTGCACCTCCCGCAGTTCGGTGATGTCGGCGATGGTGACGAGCATCCGCGAATAGTCGGGTCTGCCGTCCTCCATCGGCGTGGTCCAACGAACGTCGAGGAACATCGGGGATCCGTCTTCGTCAACCGTCTCCACCGACTGCTCCAGGTGTGACTCACCGTTCCAGACCGCCACGAGTGTGTCGAGGAAGGTTCCCAGCGCCGGAGGGGATTCGTGGTCGAGAAGTGTGAGATCGCCGTTGGCATCCTCGAGGTGACCCTGGAGGAGCTGCGAGGCCGCGTTGGCGTCGATGATCCTGACGAGGCCGAGGAGATGGCGGAGACGCTCAGTCGACTCCTCGAGATAGGCCCGGATGTCCGTTACGCCTGCTCGCTTCATCTCGTCGAACTCGGCGACGGCGCGGCTGTAGTCCTCTCGCTGGATGGCGATGGGTGCCTGTTCGAACAGCTGACGGAACCGTGCCTCGCTTCTGGCCAGGTCCTGCTCGGCCTGACGACGCTCGGTGACGTCCTCGATGATCGATACGTAGAGGTCGTCTCCACGTGCTCCGGAGATCATGGTCACGATCGCCCTGACCAAGCGTTCGGTGCTTCCGGCAACCCGGACATCGCTCTCCACCTCAGTTGCTCCGAGCCTGAGACGGGCGACCCGTGCGTAGTGAGGGCCCACGTCGTTCGGATGTATGAGGTCGTGGGCGAGCACTCCCTTCAAGGAGTCATCGGGTAGATCGGCGATCCGGTGAAGGGCCGGGTTTGCGTAGACGATCCGCCCGTCGGCGTCGGTGATCATGACACCCACGGCCGCATGGCGGACGGTCGCCTGATAGCGAGCTTCGACGAACGCGAGCTCGCGGACTGCCTTCTCCCTCTCCTCACGAAGGACCTCCGGACGCCTCAAGACCTCATGAACGAACAGTGCGGCCACTGTGGCCAACACAAGACTCAGAGCCCAGATGCGCACGGTCGATGGGGCGGAGGAGGCCCATCCGTCGACCGGGCGGGCGGCCACCTCCCACACGGTGTTGGTGAAACCCACGTGAATGGGCTCGATCACGGGTGACTGGAGGAACGCCTCTGGGGAACCCGCCACAACCCTGCCGTCGCCGACGCGAGTTCCGGTGAGAACGCCTTCAGGGGGCTCGTCGATCCCGCTGACCTCCACCACACGATCCCAATCGAGCAGGATGGCCGCGAAACCGTAGAACGAGCCGTCGTCCCGGTAGATCGGCTTGCGGACGAGAAGACCCAAGCCACCCTGGACCAACTCGACCGGCCCCTGGACGCTTGTCTCGCCGGACTCGATCGTGGGGACCAGCACCGCCCGTCGCTCGGGGTCCGCAAGCAGGTCGAGACCCAGAGCCGCCTCGTTCCCTTCGATGGGGT
Organism: Acidimicrobiia bacterium; assembly: GCA_050050035.1. Lineage (GTDB taxonomy): Bacteria > Actinomycetota > Acidimicrobiia > Spongiisociales > ZC4RG35 > JANQRA01. The sequence continues at coordinate 35,265 of JASFVB010000005.1, forward strand.
AGACATACTCGAGGACCGAGTCGGGTGCTACCTGCACCGACTGGATGGTCTCACCCTCGTCCAAGAGCGAGGCGGCAAACCTCTCGAGCTCCGGCCCCATGCTCACCGGGTCGTCATGCTCGATCTCGGCAAATGCCACCACCGCATCGAGGGACGCGGTCTCTCGTGCAATCAGCTCGGCCAGGTCGCCGGCGAGAGCATTGGCCTCGTCCGCCATCTCGACGCGGAGGTCGGCCATGTAAGCCTCACGCGACAAGCTGGCGGTCAGCCACGCAACCGACATGATCGCAACAAAGACGGCTGCCGCCACATACTTGGGCTTGGGTCTGGGAATGCTCGAGATGACCCCGAAGCATCGGCCTGAAGAGGCTTTTTCTTGATGAGTCGAAGAGCCTGTTCAGTCGTCGTGGCGGGATGTCACCCGAGACGCTCCCATTCGCTCAGTGGCCGTCGTCGAGAAGCTCCTCGAGGCTTGCGGTTGCCAGGTACAGACCCGACGCCGAGACCCTGAGGACATCGTCGACGGCCAGCTCGCCGGCGAGTCTCAGCCGTCGCCCCCGACGCTCGCCGACCCATGCGGCGACGGTTATCGACTCGTCCACATCGACCGGGCGCACGTAGCGAAGCTCGAGGGTCCCGGTAACCGAGAGAACCCGTTCGACGAGGAGCCCGGCCCATACCAGGATCTCGTCTAAAGCCGTGGCCGCCACTCCCCCGTGGAGAGTCGTCCCCGCCCCCCGATAGTCCCCTCTGGGCTTGAAGACAGCGCTGACCCTCCCGTCGTCGAGTCGGAAGTCGTCGAGATGGAGGCCAATCGGGTTGTCCCGGCCACAGGCGAAGCAGCCGTCGTCGTAGTGACGTCTGATCGCATCGACGAGATCATTGAGGTCTTCCCTCATGGCCGCCCACGGTAGACCCCGCCCTGGTAGGCGACACACGCGGGAATCGAAACCCAGTCTTTACCGGTGATTAGCGCGGCCTTATCCATTCACGGGGAATCCTGGATGAAGACCAGAAAGGAGGGTCTGTGACAAGCATCTGGATCGACAGAGACGAGTGCATGGGAGCAGGCACATGTGAGCAAATCGCCCCACTGCTCTTCGCCGCACGCAGCGATGGCACATGGGCGGTGAAGGAGGATGCCCGCTTCTACGGGCAAACCACGGTCTTCGACGGCACCAACGCCCCCGATGGCCACGCCGGCACGGCCAGGGTTCCCCACGACCTCGTCGACCTGGCCATCGAGGCTGCCGAGGAATGCCCCGCCGAGTGCATATTCGTGGAGGTTTGACATGGGACGACAGACAAGAACACTGGACAACAAGTCCAAGGGCAAGCTCGGTCTCTCCTTGACCGTGGGCATGCTTCTCATCCCCCTCAGTGCCGTGGCTGCGGTCGTCTTGACCGACCAGGCATCGGAGATCGACAGTGAGGCCGCGGTTACAACGACCGTCGCCAACCCGGAGCCGGCCACCGCTCAGATCGTGTATTCCGACGTTGAGGCCACCGCCGAAGACCTCGCCTACGCCTGCGGCGAGGGCGGTCTCTGGTTGGTCGACGCCGAGGGCACGGGGACGATCACGGAGCTCCAGCAGGCTGCTCTGGACGCCCTGCGAGGGATCTGTGAGTCGCAAGGAACACCGCTTCCAGGCAAAGACGCTCCACCCCCGATCATCGAGACGAGGACTGTCCTGGTGGACAACTCGCCTCCAGCTGACACGACCACCACGACGGTCGACGACAGGGACGACGAGGAGATGGAGTCTGTCGACGAGTACGAGGACGACCAGTACGAAGACGACGAGTACGAGGACGACCAGTACGAAGACGACGAGGACGACGAGGACGACGACGAACACGAAGACGACGAGCACGAAGACGACGAGCACGAAGAGGAGGACGACGACTGATGACGGCGAAGAAGTCCTCGTCCCTCTCCGCCGGTTTGCTGGTGGCCCTCATGGGCGTCGTGCCGATCGCCGTCATGCTCGTCCGTGCCGATGCGACGGGCATCGAGTCGACGACCACCACCGCCGGGAAACCGCCTACGACGATCGTCGAGGTAGCACCTCCCGAGATCGAAGGGGTCGACCCACAGGTGGGACGGGTGCTCTACGCGTATGGAGCCGCCGACGCCGTGGCGCCGGGCAAGACCGGCGAGTTGCCCGACTCGGTCGTGAAGGT
>JASFVB010000006.1:0-37294 GCA_050050035.1 Acidimicrobiia bacterium
CGGTGGTAGCTCAGGACCCCACCAGACGGGAGGCATTGCGAACCTCCGGTAGTTGAGCCCGTATACGGGCTCAACTACCTCGAGAAGCAGACCCGTCCCGTCTGGTGCCAACCACCGGCGGTGGTTGGCACCATCGGGGGAGTCCTAACCTGCCCGACGTGATCGTCGAAGTAATCGCGGTGGGGACCGAGCTCCTTCTGGGCCAGATCGCCAACACCAATGCCGCATTCATCGGGGCAGCCCTCGCCGACCATGGCTTCGACGCCCACTTCCAGCAGGTGGTCGGGGACAACCTGGAGCGTGTTGCCACATCGATCCGCACCGCGACCGCCCGGGCCGACGCGGTGATCCTGACCGGTGGGATCGGCCCGACACGTGACGACCTGACCCGCGAGGCGGTATGTGAGGCGACCGGCCGCCCGCTGGTTCTCGACGAGGGCTATGCCAGACATCTCGAAGAGTGGTGGAGACAGCGAAACAGGGTGATGCCCGAGTCGAACCTGCGACAGGCGCACCATCCGGAGGGCGCCGAGCTGCTGATGAACCCCAAAGGCACCGCCCCCGGTCTCGTCTTGGATCACGAGGGGACACTCATCTTCTGCATCCCGGGCGTGCCAAGCGAGATGGAGCATCTGCTCACCACGGAGGTCCTCCCCAGGATCGTGGCCCGCTCCGGCGGCCCCTCGGTCGTCGTCAGCCGTCTCCTCCGCACGTGGGGCCAGAGCGAGTCCGCGGTGGGGGAGATCCTCGACGACCTCTATCAGGGCTCGACCAACCCTTCGGTTGCCTTTCTGGCATCCGCCGGCGAGATCAAGATCCGGATCACCGCCAAAGCCCACACACACGATGAGGCCGTCGCTTTGATCGAGCCTCTCGAGTTCGAGGTCAAGGAGCGTCTCGCCCCCTGGTATTTCGGCGCCGATGACGAGACCGTTCACCAGGTGTTGAGAAAGCTGCTTGCCGACCGAGGCTGGTCGATAGGTACCGCGGAGTCGATGACCGGCGGGTTGGTCGCGGCGGCCCTCACGTCTCTCCCCGGTGCGTCCCAGCACGTGAGAGGTGGCCTGGTGGCCTATGACAACGAGCTGAAACGGCGTCTTCTCGGTGTTGAGGACGTCGGCCACGTCGTCGACGAGGAGACTGCGCTCCAGATGGCAAATGGCGGGCGCGAGCTCCTCGGCGTGGACGTCGTCGTCGCCGTCACGGGCTCGGCCGGGCCCGACCCGATGGAGAAGCCACCGGGCAGTGTCGTAATAGCGGTCGCCACACCTGAGGACGCTCGAGCCCGTGAGTTGCGCATGCCGGGTGATCGGGAGCGGGTGCGCACCTACGGCACGACCAGCGCCCTTCACCTCACCCGGCTCGCGGTCTCCGGGAAGTGGTGGAAGAGCTAGTCGGGCGGGTCTTCCTGGCGGTGGAGTTGCCGCCGGAGATCCGTTTCGTGCTGAAGGAGATCGTGGGGGACATGTCGATTCCGGGACGTCCCGTCGCACCGCCGAACTGGCACATCACACTGCGTTTCCTCGACACCGTCGACAGGGTGACGTATGAGCGGTTCCTCGCTGCACTCGACCCGCCCGCCGAGACGGCGTTCCGGATCTCACTCGACGGGTTCGGGGCGTTCCCCCGCCCGAAGAAGGCGACTGTGTTCTGGGCGGGCGTCGGAGACGGTGAGAAGGAGCTGGCCGTGCTCAACGAGCAGGCCGAGGAGGCGGCCCTGTCCGCGGGCCTGTCACCCGAGGAGCGACCATTCCATCCCCATCTCACCCTGTCCCGAATCAGGCCGCCGGCCGACGTGCGAGGGTTGATCGACACCGAGCTCTCGCTCTCGTGGCGATGCGAGCGACTGGTGATGTACCGGAGCCACACCGGTCGTGGTGGGGCCAGCTACGAACCCCTTGACTCTCTGAATCTGATTGGGTAAATCCACTCACGAACACATGTTCGGTCTAGGCTGTGACTCCTCATGCAGAAGTTCTTGTCACAGGTCATGGATACGTTCGAGTCGAGATGAGTCAGGAAGGACGCAACGTGGAACGCGAGAAGGCACTGGACATGGCGGTCAGCCAGATCGAGCGGCAGTTCGGCAAGGGCGCCATCATGAAGATGGGTGAGGCCGCAGCACGCAAAGTGGACGTCATCCCGACAGGGGCATTGTCCCTCGATCTCGCCCTTGGGATCGGTGGCGTCCCCCGTGGGCGCATAGTCGAGCTGTACGGCCCGGAGAGCTCGGGCAAGACCTCACTCGCCCTGCACATCGTCGCCGAGGCGCAACGCAACGGTGGCATCGCCGCCTTCATCGACGCCGAGCACGCCCTCGACCCCATATACGCCAAGGCGATCGGGGTCGATGTCGACGAGCTGTTGATCTCTCAACCCGACACGGGGGAGCAAGCCCTCGAGATCGCCGACATGTTGATCCGCTCCGGGGCTCTCGACGTGTTGGTCATCGACTCGGTGGCTGCACTCGTTCCCCGCGCCGAGATCGAAGGCGAGATGGGCGACTCCCACGTCGGTCTCCAGGCCCGTCTCATGAGCCAGGCGTTGCGCAAGCTCGCCGGCACACTCAACAAGTCGAAGACGACAGCCATCTTCATCAACCAGCTCCGAGAGAAGATCGGTGTGATGTTCGGATGCATGTCATATTCGACCCGGGTCACCCTGGCCGACGGCACCCAGGAGAAGATCGGCAAGATCGTCAACCAGAAGATGGACGTCGAAGTGCTCGCCGTAGATCCGGAGACTGGCACGGTCCAGCCCAAGAAGATCGTCAACTGGTTCGACAACGGCAATGCCGACGAGTTCCTCCAGTTCACGGTGTACAAACCGGAGGGCAACGGCAAGGCCCAGTTCGCTGCCACTGCCAACCACCTCATCTCCACACCGGGAGGTTGGAGAGAGGCCGGCGAGCTCATCGAAGGCGATCGGGTGCTCATGCCGCTCAAGCACTACCTCTCCGAACAGCAGAGACAGCTGGTGTTGGGTGGGCTCATGGGAGATGGCTCGGTCTCGCCGAAGCGGGACCACTCCAACGGGCCCGGCATGAAGTCGAGGTTCCGTTTCGGGCACGGCCCGAAGCAGAACGAGTACGCCACCTGGAAGGCAGCGCTGCTCGAGGGCGTGCCCACGTCCATTTCGCCGCACTCCAAGGGTGGGCTCATGGTGGAGACCACTCCGCTGGCCGAGCTGGACCAGCTCCGTGAAGCCGTCTACGTCGGTGGCAAGAAGGTGTTCAGCTGGGACTACCTCAAGGAGCTGACACCGTTTGCCCTCGCCATCTGGTACATGGACGATGGGTCCTTCCAGAGCCGTCGCAAGGATGGCTCGGCTGGTCGTTCCGACATCTGCATCGAGGCCATGGATCGTGGATCGCAGATGCGGCTGGTGCAGCACCTGAACGACTCGTTCGGCCTGAGCTGCAGGCTGATCGACCGTGCCGGGAAGGCGGTCATCGTCTTCGATCGTGATGGGACCGAGGCCCTCCACGCGCTCATATCCCCTTACGTCCACGAGAGCATGGAGTACAAGCTGCTTCAGCATCACCGAGGTAGGAACGGGATCGAGATCGAGCCTGCCAAGGAGAGTTACGGGCTGACTGCTGTGCCGATTGTCGATGTCCACGTCAAGCCCAAGACGAGGAGCATGCGCCGTTTCGACATCGAGGTCGAGGGTCACCACAACTACCTCGTCGACGGGGTGATGGTTCACAACTCACCTGAGACCACCCCTGGTGGCAGGGCCCTCAAGTTCTACTCCTCGGTCCGGCTCGACATCCGGCGCATCGAGGCCATCAAGGACGGCACCGACAACGTCGGAAACCGGGTTCGGGTCAAGGTCGCCAAGAACAAGATGGCCCCACCCTTCCGGCTGGCCGAGTTCGACATCATGTTTGGTCAGGGCATCTCACGTGAAGGCTCCTTGCTCGACATCGCGGTCGATGAGGGTGTGGTCAAGAAAAGTGGTGCCTGGTACACCTACGACGAGGACCAACTCGGTCAGGGTCGAGAGAACGCCAAACGATTCCTCAGGGAGAATCCTGAACTGGCAATGCAGCTCCAGGCCAAAGTCTTCGAAGCCGTCGGGCTTGTCGAGAAGACCGAGGAAACGGAGACCGACGAGGCTGTCGAGGAGCCCGCGAGCGAGGACTGATTCGAGACGAGTGTGCACAGACCGTCCTCTGCGGTCATGCGTGCACACCCGTCATCACCCAACAGAGTCAGTTTTCGCGACTTGGGCCGATATTCCGAGTTTGACTCGTGGGGTAAGGTGGGTGTTGCCACACGAAAAAAACATTGAAACGACCGGGAACCATCGAGACATGACAGGAGGAGCGCAGAAACCAAGGGTGAGATGATCCCTCGATTCTGAACCCGCTTCATTTCGTGTGCCGGGCTCACCTCGTCCGAGGTGGGAGCCCGGCATGATTTGTCTTGGCGGTCCCCGGGGAAGGGACCACGATGACCGCTACGCAGGCGATAGGGCTCGCAGCCCTCGGCCTCGTCATTGGTCTCGGCTTCGGATACCTCATCACCAGACTCGCCCTGACCAGGCGCAAGGAGAGAGGGGAGATCGATGTCGAAGAGAAGATCAGCAGTGCACGTCTCGACGCCCAGAAGATCCTCGCCAGCGCGGAGGAAGAGGGAAGAGCCAAAGCCGAGGCCTATCGGGAGAAGGAGGAGGAGGCCCTTGCCCACCGTCGGCTGGAGCTCGGCAACCTCGAATCGCGTCTGACCCAGCGTGAGGAGACCTTGGAGCAGCGTGCCTCGAATCTCGCCCAACGAGAGCAACTGCTCATCGACCGTGAGGACGAGGCGACCGTTCTCCGGGGTGAGCTCGGTCTTCTGAAAGAAGAGGCTCGGAACCAACTCGAGAAACAGTCCGGTCTCGACGTGACGGCAGCGAAGAAGGAGCTGCTCGACCAGGTGGAGGACGAAGCCCGACGTGAGGCGATGATCCTGGTCCGCGACATGGAGATCAAGGCACGGGAGGAGGCCGACCGCCGGGCGAGAAGGATCCTCGCCACAGCGATACAACGGCTCTCCGCGGAGGTGGTGACCGAGACGACGGTCTCCGTCATCGAGTTGCCCTCTGACGAGATGAAGGGGCGGATCATCGGGCGTGAGGGCCGGAACATTCGTCATCTGGAAGCGGTCACCGGCACGAGCCTGATCGTCGACGACACCCCCGAAGCCGTGTCGGTCAGTTCGTTCGATCCGGTGCGTCGTGAGGTAGCGCGGTTGACACTGGAGCGACTCGTCGCCGACGGCCGGATCCACCCCGCCTCGATCGAGGAGGCCTACGAGAAGGCCAAGGACCAAGTCGATCAGTCGATCCGTGACGCGGGGGAGTGGGCACTTGTCGAGGTCGGTGTCTCGAGGATGCACCCCGAGCTGATCACGCTGATGGGTCAGCTCAAGTATCGGACCTCCTATGGCCAGAACGTCCTCAACCATCTGGTCGAGACGGCACAGATCGCCTCGATGCTCGCTTCGGAGCTCGGCGTTGATCCCGCGCCGGTGAAGCGAGCGGCACTTCTCCATGACATCGGGAAGGCCGTGACTCACGAGGTGGAAGGGTCACATGCTCTGATCGGTGCCGAGATCGCACGACGTTTCGAAGAGGACCCGGCCGTCGTCCACGGCATCGAGGCCCATCACAACGAGGTGGAGCCGAGAACCGTTCTCGCCGTGCTGGTCCAGGCTGCCGACTCGGTCTCCGCGGCGCGGCCGGGAGCCCGCAGGGAGACCCTCGAGGGCTACGTGAAGCGGTTGGAGCGTCTCGAGAGCATCGCCCTGGAGTTCGGTGGCGTCGACGAGGTGTTTGCCCTCCAAGCCGGACGTGAGGTCCGTGTCGTCGTCGACCCGGGTGGGATCTCGGATCTGGAGGCGCGGGAGCTATCACGTCAGATCGCACGCAAACTCGAAGAGGACCTGCAGTATCCAGGTCAGATCCAGGTCACCGTGATCCGAGAGTTCCGAGCGACCGACTACGCCCGCTGAGCCGCCAGTCCGCTTAATTACCTTGACGCCGCATCTGCCGGCGCCATAGGTTGGCCCGCGTCATCTTGAAGAGACTTTCTGATTGGAGGTGATCGACAAGTGAATATGCACTTCACCACCGTGTCGGCCACCCCCGTCCGGTCTCGACTCGGCCACTCCGGCTGATCCGGAAAGGCCGCATCGACCGGCCGACGGACTCCCCATCCAGGACACATCAGTCCGCGGGTCTCCGCCGACCACATCCTCAGCCGGCAAACCAATCACGTTCTACGAGGACAAGGAATGAACTCTCATGCTGTACATAGATCTCAGGCTCGGGAAAGCCCTGAGCGAAGACCGTCTCGAGAAGGCCAACGCTCGCCGCCTGCAGAGGGCTGCGGCGGCCGGAGACCGACGTCTAGCCCAAATGGTCGGGCAAAGACTGGTCGCTCTCGGGGAAAGACTGGAAGACCAACAAGCACGCGCCGCCTGAAGACCGGCGCAACCACGAAGAGGGAAGGTGATCCGGCAGATCCGGCGAGTCTTCCCTCTTCTCCGTGCTGGGAGACACACGCGTTCGGGGTCCTCGGGGCACCGGCGATAACCTGACCTCTGCAAATGGCCCAAACCGTCCTGCTACCCACACCAACGACGCGTGAGCGTCCCGTCCGCCGGGCTACGCGAACCGGCAAGAGATACTTCATCCGCACGTTTGGCTGCCAGATGAACGAGCACGATTCGGAGCGCATTGCCGGTCTGTTCGAGTTGGACGGCATGACCGCCACGCACGGCTACGACTCGGCCGACGTCGTCTACGTCAACACCTGCACCATCCGGGAGAACGCCGACAACCGCATGTACGGCAATCTCGGGCAGCTGAAGGCCATCAAGGACGTCAACCCGGAGATGCTCCTGGTCGTCGGTGGGTGCGCTGCCCAGAAGGACCGCGAGCTGGTCCGTGAGAAGGCCCCTTGGGTCGATGTGGTGATGGGGACCCACAACCTCGACAGGGTGCTCGACCTCCTCGACCACGCCGAGGATTGGGGGCCGATCACCGAGGTCGTCGACGAGCTACAGGCAATGCCCTCCTCGTTGCCGGTGAGACGCGAGTTGGAACACTCGGCATGGGTGACCATCCAGGTTGGCTGCAACAACACCTGCACGTTCTGCATCGTGCCGTCGGTTCGCGGGGTGGAGGTCTCCAGACGTCCCGGGGATGTTGTCAGGGAGGTCGAGCGTCTCGCTGCGGACGGTGTGGTGGAGGTGACGCTGCTGGGCCAAAACGTCGACACCTACGGGCGGGATCTCGCCATCGACGGCAAACGCCGCCCCGTCTTCGGCGATCTCCTGCGACGGGTGGGGGAGGTCGATGGGATACGCCGTGTGCGGTTCACCAGCCCTCATCCCAACGATTTCCGTGAGGACGTGGCGCGGGCGATGGCCGAGACAGAGGCGGTATGTGAGCAGCTCCACTTCCCGCTGCAGTCCGGCTCCGATCGGATCCTCGCCGCCATGCATCGCGGCTACAACCGACGCAAGTACACCGAGCGTCTTGCCATGGCCCGGGAGATGATCCCCGGTCTGGCGGTGTCGACGGACATCATCGTGGGCTTCCCCGGAGAGACCGACGACGACTTCGAGAAGACAATGGAGGTCGTCGAGGAGGCGCGTTTCGACCAGGCGTTCATGTTCATCTTCTCGCCGCGGCCCGAGACAGCGGCGGCCCGGATGACCGATGAGTTCGTGCCGCACGAAGTCATCCAGGAGCGATTCGGTCGGTTGGTCGAGACCCAGAACCGGATCTCGGCCGAACGCAACGCCTCGATGGTTGGCAGCGTCGTCGAAGTGCTCTCGGAAGGGCCATCCAAGAAGAACGAGGAGGTCGCGACCACCCGAACCCGCACCGGGAAGCTGGTGCACGTCGACGGCCCTCACGCCTCCGGCACCTTCCTCGACGTCACGATCGAGTCGGCGGCGATGCATCATCTGGCGGGGTCACCGGTCTGAGCCGACTGCTGGCCATCGTCGGGCCCACGGCATCGGGCAAGACGAGTCTCGCCATCGAAGTCGCTCGGCGCATGGACGCCGAGATCATCTCCGTCGACTCGATGCAGGTCTATCGAGGGATGGACATCGGAACGGCCAAGCCGACGATCGTCGAGCGCAAGGGAGTCACCCATCACATGATCGACGTTGCCGATCCGGAGGACGAGTTCTCTGTGGCCGAGTTCAGACGGATGGCCCGACAGATCATCGCCGGATCATCAGGCCCTCTCATCGTCACCGGTGGATCGGGTCTGCATTTCCGGGCTGTGGTGGACCCGATGAGCTTCGCCCCCACGGACGCTTCCTTGCGTGCCGAGCTGGAGGGCAAGGCACTTGACGAATTGGTAGACGAGCTGGCGGCCGTCGACGAGGGAGCAGGTCGTGTCGTCGACCTGTCCAACAAGCGAAGAGTGGTTCGGGCGGTCGAGATCTATCGGCTCACCGGTGAGACGCCCTCACGACGGGCCACGTCGGCGGAAGCCGACGACGTCGCACGGTACGTCCCCGAGCTGGTATTCACGGCCGTGGGCGTCGACGCGGGTGAGAAGCTCGAGCAGAGGGTCGACCAGCGGATCGGAGAGATGCGAGCCGGTGGCTTGGTCGACGAGGTGAGGGGGCTTCGTGGTCGTCTGGGCCGAACGGCGGCTGCCGCGGTGGGCTACACCGAGATCCTCGAATTCCTCGCCGGTCGCTGCGAAGAGGAGCAGGCATTCCAAGCCATCGGCCGCAACACGAGGAAACTGGCCAAGAGACAACGGACCTGGTTTCAGCGGGACCCGAGAATCCACTGGATACCCTGGGACACGCCCGAGGCGCGCGTGGAGAGGGTCATGGAGTTGTTGACGTGAGATCACTCGAGTTCACCAAGATGCAAGGTCTGGGCAACGACTTCGTCGTGGTCGATGGGCCGATGTCGCTGACCGCCGCAGAGATCTCCGATCTGTGCAACCGTCGGTTCGGTGTCGGCGCCGACGGTGTGCTGGTGGTGACGAATGGCGACCCGATACGCATGGAGTACTGGAACGCCGACGGGAGTCCCGCCGAGATGTGTGGCAATGGCCTGAGGTGCGTGGCCCGTTACGCGTACGACCGAGGCTGGGCCCCGGACCGGAACTTCGTGGTGGACACACCGATCGGTGTCCGGGGGGTGCGGGTCCTCGAAGACCACGTCGAGGTCGGGCTTGGACCGACGTCGGTCACCGGGCACACCACGATGGCCGGGCAGCGTCTACATCTGATCGACGTCGGCAACCCGCATGCCGTCATCGTCGTGGACGACCCATCCGAGGCCGACGTGGCGGGGCTGGGCCCTCGCATCGAGACCGACCCGGAGTTCCCAGAGGGAACCAACGTCGAGTTCGTCACCGTCAGAGACGGCCGGGTCGACATGAGGGTCTGGGAGAGGGGAGTGGGTGAGACCATGGCCTGCGGGACCGGGATGGTCGCGGCCGCGTTCGTGGCAACGAAGACCGACCGGTTGCAGGGACCGATAACCGTGAGTGTGCCCGGAGGGGAGGGTCAGGTGGAGTTCAGGGACGGTGTCGCCTGGCTTCGGGGCCCGGCCGAGTACTCGTTCAGGGGTAGCGTCGGAGAACGCTGACGACCTTCCCGATCAGCTCCACGCCCTCGGAGAAGACCATCGGCTCGTAGGCAGGGTTCTCCGAGTGCAAGTACACCTTCCCGTCCTTGCGCTGCAGTCTCTTGACGGTCGCCTCTTCGCCGTCGACGAGGGCGGCGACGATCTCGCCGTCACGAGCCTCCGGCTGCTTGTGGATGGCGACCAGGTCTCCCTCGTGGATACCGGCGTCGATCATCGAGTCGCCCTTGACCTCCAGCAGGAACACCGGCCCGTCGCCTACCAGCTCCGTCGGGAGTGACATGAACTCGTCAACCTGCTCTGCGGCGAGTATTGGGGCGCCGGCGGCGATGCGACCGAGCACCGGGACCTTGCGTGTGCTCCGATCGTCCGTCTCGGCCGGTGCCGGTGTCTCGTCGGTGATCATGATGGCCCGCGGCTTCGCCGGGTCCTTCTTGATCATGCCCGCCGCGACCAGCGAGTTGAGCTGGGCATGCACCGACGATGGTGAGCTGAGCCCCACGGCCTCACCGATCTCTCTGACCGAGGGCGGGTACCCCCGCTCCTCCACGGTTCTCTTGATGTAGTCGAGAACCTGCTGCTGTCTCTCGGTCAGCATTTGACTCCTCCTCGAACGGGTGTTCTGGTAACTCTATACCAAACACGTGTTCGATGAGCGGAATTCGTGGTGTAAGCCACCACGAACCCCGATGTCAGATCGACTGGAGTGTGTTCTGGGCCCCCTGATTCGTCTTCGACACGATGCGGAGGACGTGCTCGGTGACTCCGCCGAATTGGATCCCCGGCCCGAGCGCCATACGCATTGCATCTCCTTTGGCTCGGTGGTCTCCGACGAGTCGTCTCGACTGCTCGCGTCTCTGACGTGCTTGACGCAGACGCTCTTCCCGGATCGTCGCGCCCAGTTCGGTGGTGATCAGTGAGTGATTCATGTCAGTCGCCTTCCTGTAACGAGCGTGTAGCTGAACGGTCCTTACCGTAGACCATGTCTGGTAATAAGTCAAGCGCTAATAGCAGCTTACAGATGAGTGGCTCAGAGTCTCCGTGCCAGAAGCGTCGCGCCGCGATGGGCGATCGAGGCAATCGACAGCATCGGGTTGACTCCCGACGCCGTGGGGAAGCACGAACCGTCCATGACGTAGAGACCGGTGACACCGTGGACCATGTTGTTGTCGTCGACAACCGAGGTCCCGGGATCCGAGCCCATACGGGCCGATCCCATCTGATGAAATGTCAGATACGCCATCCGGTTGGATCCGTAGCCGATGGCGTCGACGGCGTCCATGTACTCGTCGACTGATCCGCCCTCGATCCACCGAACCGGTCGAATCGTCGACGAGACGATCTCGGCCGCACCCGCAGCGATGTACATCTCGGTGGCTCGTCGGACCCCTTCACGGATGTGCTGCTGGTCGTGACGTGAGATCGAGTAGTCCCAGATCGGGGAGCCGTCCTTGCGGAGGGTCACCCGCCCATGGTCACGGTCCCGAAGGAGGATGCCGCCGACGTCCAGATGCCCGAGACCGAGGATGTCACGTTTGAACGACTCACCGTCCTCCCAGCCGATGAAGGACGCCGGGAACAGGGGGTGGATGGGTGCGGTCTCGAACTTGAACCCGTAGCCGTGGCCGTCGAGGTCGGTGAACTGGTCGGAGTATCGGGTTTGAAGCACGCCAGTCCACGGATCGACCCTCTGTTCGAATCGAGCCCAGACTGCGGTGACCGGGTGAAGTCTCAGGTAGTCGCCGGTTGCCGGCCCGCCCACACCCGATCGGAGCAGGATGGCGGGTGTGTTCAACGCCCCCGCGGCCAACACGACTGTCCGCGCCTTGACCTCGAGGGTGTGCTCCCCGACCTTGGCCAAGACACCGGTGGCCCGGTTCCTCTCTGTGGTCACCTCGACGACATTGGCGTTCGTCACGATCCTCGCTCCGGCATCGGCGGCGTCCTGGAGGTAGGTGAGGAGTGTCGACTGCTTGGCTCCGGTCCGGCAGCCGAGCGTGCAATACCCGCAGTCGGCGTCGGTGCATCCGACAGCGTTGCGGGGCATCTCGTCGACGTGCCAGCCCAGGTCGCGTAGACCCTTCTCCATGAGTTGCGCCCGGTTCGACGGCCAGCCGTGATCCCGGTTCACGCGTAGCCTGGTCTTGACCGCGTCGGTGCCGGCGGCGTAGTCGGGGCCCGTGAAGACTTCACTGAAGCCGGCGACACGATCCCACTCCTCACGCACACGCGCAGGGGTCTCGAAGGACGTGGTGTAGTTGATGACCGTGCCCCCTCCGAGTGTCGATCCGGCGAGGACGCCAATGCCACCGTCGGCGGTGGTGTTGAGGGCGCCATCGAGATAGAGATCTCGATAGGCGTCGGCCTCCAGGTGTGTGAAATCGGCCTCGTTGTGATATCCGCCCGCTTCGAGCACGACGACGTCGTGACCTGCGACGGCAAGAACGCCCGCGGCCACCCCGCCACCCGCGCCACTTCCGATCACCACGATGTCCGACTCGAGCGTCGTGTCGGTCTGGATCGTCAGAGGAGTCAGTGGCTTCGGCGTCGACGGCGGCGGGCCGTCAGGTCCCGGGTAGCCCATTGGGTTCCAGGCCGTGGGCACCTCTTCGGGGTCCTCGGTGGAGACCCACAAGAAGGCAATGAGGGTCTTCAGGGCCTTGATCCCGTTGCGCACCAGGCCGAGCCGATGGCTCTCCATCCTGTGGACGGCGGTCACTCGACCGGGAAGAGTGAGTCGTGTGAACGGTCGGGGGCGACCAAACAACAGGACCCCGCCGACTCGGGAGTCGAGCAGCCCGAGGAAGAGCTTGATGTCCTTCCGGGTCTCGTCGTGGGGGAGACGCTCGAAGATCTTGGGCAGCTTCGCGCCCAATCCGAGCTCGGAGCCGGGCGTCGTCCACGCCGGGTCGTCTCCGTCGACTGCGGGTAGGAGTGTGCCGACGACGGCGTCGAAGGCAGCGATCTCCTTGGATGTGATCCCCATCGTGCTCCCGGGGTTGGCAACCGAAACGTAGCGAGCCGCGAATCGTCACGACGGGTCCCACTTGACATCGAACAACTGTTCGGTACAGTATCGAACGTGCGTTCGGCCTCCTGGCCGAGCCTCATCCAGCAACCACAAGCGGGCCCGATCAGGAGGGAGACCATGCAGATCACACGATCACAGCTTTCCGTTCAGCTGTCCGTGCTCCTTGCAACCGTCTGCTTCGTCTTTCTCCTGGTCGGAGGGGCTGCCGAGGCCGAGTCACCCCCGGCGCCCGCAGTCTCCTACGTGGTCCAGCAGGGAGACACTCTCTGGGAGATCGCCGCCGAGCATGTCGACGTCGGTGCAGATGTCCGTCTCTTGGTGCGTGCCATCAAGGAGCGATCCGGCATCACCAGCAGTGCACTTCAACCCGGTCAGGTTCTCCAGATCCCTCGGGCCTGAACTAGTCACTGTCATCTACGCTGGGGCAATGCTCTGCCCTGTCTGCGGCTCCGCCGAAACGCGTGTGATCGACAGTCGACCCGCCGAGAGCGGTGTGTCGATTCGTCGTCGCCGCGAATGCGAGGCATGCAGTCAGCGTTTCACGACCTACGAGCGTCTCGAACCTCAACTGGTCGTCGTGAAGCGATCGGGCAGCGTCGAGCCGTTCTCCTCGTTGAAGCTCGCTTCTGGCATCTCCGCCGCCTTCGCCGATCGCCCCATGTCGGGCTCGGAGATAGAGGGTGTCGTCGACGAGATAGAGGCGAAGCTCCGCTCATCGGGCACACCGGTGGAGACCGAGGTGATCGGCCGTCTCGTCCTCGATCATCTCCGCGACCTCGACCAGGTGGCCTACCTTCGGTACGCGTCCGTCTACAAGGAATTCCAGGACGCGGCCGACTTCGAGAGGGAAATGGCCGAGCTGGAAGCGGCGGACTGACGTCCTAGTCGCTGGTTGCCTCGATCACGGGCGTGGGATGGTCCTCCATCTCGACCTCGACGGGGAGGGCTTCGAATTCGAGATCCTCGACTTCGATCACACGCAGCTCGTTACCTATGTCCATTGTTCCTCCTTGGCTCGAGCGGTCTCGAGTAGCTCGCGCACCGCTGATGGCTCCGGTTGTCGTCGTTCTCCCATGTCGTCCAGGGCAGCAGTCGGATCGTCGAAGATGGCTCGAATCTGAGAAGGGTCCTCGGTGAGGGCGGAGAGATCCCCGATACGGGCGGTCAGAGCCACGACTTCCGCCTCCGCTGCCCGATAGCCCAACTCGTGCTCGATCACCTTTCCCCTCATGGCCACGACGCCGACGATCGACTTGTCGATCCGACCGGACGCCACGTCGTCAGGGAACAGATCGAGCCGCTTCACCGCGTAAATCCCACAGGCCGGCGGGCCACATCGGTCGACCGAGTGGGGTATGTCCTCGCCGGGGACGTCACGCAGGCACCTGCTGGTGAGCGCCGGCTCGGGCCAATGAACCTGATTGCCCATGACCTTTCCCTCGGCGATCCGCCAGATCCGGAACCCCCGAATCGCCGCCGGTGACCATGCTTCGCCTGTCTCCTCGCGCACTCGGTCGAGGATCTCATCTATGAGAAGTGCCCCCGCGGCACGGCTCCCGGCGATCTCGGTCTGCACCGCCCCGAGCTCACAACGCACCTTTTCGACCTCTTGTTGAAGTGCCTCCAGAGTGCGGGTCAGACCTGTGGTGCGAGCCTGCCGGCGTTTGATCGACTGTTCCAGACTGCTCAGCGGCTCGATCTGGTCTTCGATCTCGTATCGCTGCCGGTAGATGGCGAGCTGCCGCCACGATTCGGCGACTCTCTCTGCTCCTACCCGGGACATCGGTGTGTCAGGCTAAGCCATCGAACATGTGTTCGCTAGGGGGAATTGCGTTTGTTTTCGCGACTTCCCGGGAGTGACGAGCGGTGCGATTTCGCATGAAGACACTGCAGATGACGGTGACGGACGGAGTCAGCGGCCGAGGATGTCCTCGAGTGCGAGTCGCGCCTCGCCGATTCGCTGCTCGACTCGATCCTGGACGTCGACGAGAGCCAGGCGAAGCATCTCGCTCACGTCGGCGAGCCGGTCTTCGAGCTCGACCACCACTGTGTCGGCGGCCGTCTGGTCGTCAGTGCGCAGAGCGTCGACGTAGCGGCTGAGGATATCGGCGAGATCTCCCGACAGGACGTCCAGTTGCTGGGACACGTCGGGGAAGACCGTGTCGGGAAGAGCGGTGCGCACGTCGTCGAACCTCAACTGCCAGGCGCCAAACGACCGAGCAGCGTCGTCGAGGGCGATCACGGCTGGATCGGTCTCGAGCCCGGGGGAGGCGAGAACCGGATCCACCGCCAGTGAGTACGCACGCGCCTCCTCGGCGAGACGTACCCCGTCGAGCGCCGAGCTGGCGGCACCTGTCGCCAAGACCCGCAACTCCGTCTCCGATGCGGGCAGGCCCGATCCAGCATCGAACAACCGGCGTGAAGCCTCGTCGACATTGGTGGCGTCGATATCAGAGAGATTCTCGAGGTCGTCGGTAAGCGCCGCGTTGAGAGCCTCGAGAGCAGGAAGTGAGCTGGCAAGAGCGCCGGCTTCCGCGTCGAGGGCGGCAACGGCCGCATTCGCCTCCGTCTGAGGTCGTTGATACAGCCAGAGGCCGACCGCGGCGGTGCCAACCATCACGACGAGGGCTGCGAAGACAACCCCCCAACGCAGCCTGCCGCCTCCGAGACGGTCCCCCAGGGCGGTTGGCTCCCAGTCGGTGATCGGAGCGTCTTCAGGGGCCGGTTGCAGTGGCGTGGGCGGCGCAGGCGTGACAGCCAATCGAGGGGGGACGGGGTTGTCGGACCATACGGACTGGGTGTCCGAGAAGCCGAGACTCTCCATCGAAGAGAAGCGGACCGGGCGCGGACGTCGCCGGCCGGGTCGCTTGTCGGGTTTGGTTGTCGCAGTCATCGGGTTGCTCGCTTACAGTCAGCACTCCCGCCCGATGGCCCCTGACACCATGCAGGTTAGTTTCACACGTCTCGATAAGGAACTCCCGATTCCTCAAGCCGCACACGACGGTGATGCGGCCGTCGATCTCCGCGCACGGGTGGCCGTGACGTTGGAGCCGGGGGAGCGGGTCTCCGTGGCGACCGGAATCGCCGTCGCCATCCCGGTCGGCCACGCCGGGCTGGTGCTGCCTCGATCGGGCCACGCCGCCCGTCATGGTGTGGGCGTCGTCAACGGCCCGGGTCTCATCGACTCGGGCTATCGGGGCGAGATCAGTGTGCTCCTCATCAACCACGGAGATGAATCCGTGTCGTTCGAGCGGGGCGAGCGCATCGCTCAGCTGGCGATCGTCCCCATTCCAAACGTGGAATGGGCCGAGGTCGAGAGTCTCGACGACACGTCACGTGGCTCCGGCGGGTTCGGATCGACCGGGTCGTAGGCCTTTTGGTTGGCCGTTGCGCGGAGGTACACTGCCGCTTCCTGCGGAAGTAGCTCAGTTGGCTAGAGCGCAACCTTGCCAAGGTTGAGGTCGCGGGTTCGAATCCCGTCTTCCGCTCCAACGACGATCCGGCGACGTGGCCGAGTGGTTAGGCGCGGGTCTGCAAAACCCGTTACACCGGTTCGATTCCGGTCGTCGCCTCGAGAATCGAGGTTCGCCTCGAAGACAAGAGGGCCCTTAGCTCAGCCTGGTAGAGCGCTTGCTCGACACGCAAGAGGTCGTAGGTTCAAGTCCTGCAGGGCCCACCGACAGAATCCCCTGCTACTAACGGGGGATTCTTTCACACCTAGAAGCCGACGAGTCGGCGGTCCGGCGCCACAGGGTGCCACGCAGGGTGCCAACTCTCGAGGAGGCACGATGTCCGACCACGTCTGCCCGTCCGCTGATCGAGCGACCCCGCGCGAGGACGAGCAGCATGCACGCATGGTCCTCGATGGTTTCGTCGAGGGCGAGCTTGTCGTCTGGGATGACAACTCGGTGCCCCGCATGTGGGATTTCTGTGTGGTCGGGCCGGACGGGACGCACGCGGCGACGGTCGAGGTGACACGCAACACCAAGGAGTCGCTCCGAAGACTGAGTGAGCAGTTGTTCGAGCAAGGCGGCAGCACTTGGGAGGCTCCGTCCTATCTGCTGAGGCGGTGGGCGGTGCAGTTTGAGCACACGGCGCGGCCTTTGCGCATCCAGACGAAGATCTTCAGGCTCTTGAAGCAGGCCGAGCTCGGTGGCCACTCACACATCGGATCCAGGTATGGGATGCCGATGCACAACGAGGCGCATGGGCTCGGGATTTGGTCGGCCATCGACCTCGGCGACCGCAACGGGGAGGTCTACGTTGTTCCTGGGCCGTCGGGCTGGTGGGGGGATCACGGCCACGTGACTGATGGCCTGCTCGCTGAGGCTCAGGACAACGAGGAGAAGCTGCGTTCTGCGCCGGCGCCTCGGCATCTGGTTATCTGGGTGGACTACGCGGCGGTCGCGGCGACGTTTGAGATGACGGAGCGAGGCCCGACTCAGGAACCGGTGCGGTTGCCGTCGTACGTCGACGTTGCGTGGGCGCTGTGCGGCGAAGCAGATCTGAACGGGGCTGCTGTTTGGAGGGCTGAGGATGGGCAGCCTTGGAGTGTTCTGCGCGGCTTCTCGTTCCACCCCTAGGAGGGCTCTTCCTATTGGCGGACCTGTCGGTCGCTGGCCATACCGTCAAGCTGATGAGCTGTATCCCCATCTCCCCCGCCATGCGGACTCTCCTCGAGACTCTCCGCGCCTGGCCGGCCGTCGACGTCGACAAGCTCCGACAGACTCCCGAGTGGAGGGATGCGCTGGCGTGGGGATGGGTGATGGAGTCTGGTGAGCTCACGGGGAGTGGACTCAGGCACGTCGGCGGGCAACCGGATGGGATCCTGGCTACCTGAGCGTCGTCGCGTAGGTTCACCTGCCCAGTGCAGATACGATCCGCACACGACTTCTTCTCGAAGCTACTCCTCGAACAGGAAGAGTCGCTTCGAGCTCTCACGGATCATCGTGTGGCGATCAATGCGGCCATGACGGCATGGCATCTCTGGGAGTGGGCTTGGAACGAGATTGACGACGACTGGGCCTTGATCCAGAAGGCCTTTCGCGATGAACCTCTCTCCTCGTTCCGAGATGCCGCATCGTTTCAACAGTGGGTGGTCGACAAGTGCCCAGCGATGCGAGACATGGAGGCCATCGCGGTGGGCGCCAAACACAAGGCGGACACTCTGCTCGAAGACCACCAAGGTGACTTCGATCCCAGAGACTTCAACCGGGAAGACTTCGATGTCTCCCGGGTCCGCGTGCGGCTCGAGGGCGGGTTCGACTCTGGTTTTTCCAGTGGTTTCCAGACTGTGCGTCGAGAGGACTTCGATCGTCTCCTCGACGTCGTCGTGGTGTGGTGGTCTCGGTACTTCGAGAGGATCCAACGGGCTCAGGGCGGGAGCAGCCCGTCACCGCCCTGAGCCAGCTCTGCCGGCATGGGCCGCATCGGCCAGGATGCTCCACACGCTGCCGCGAATGACGATGCGTCGTCTCCTCGAATGAGACCATCCACCCTGCACGGCGACCATGTCGTTGGCGTCATGGATGCGACTAGGAGAAGAGGATCTGGTAGGCGATGAACGCGAACATCGCGCCGAAGAGGATCACGGGAATCCAGGTCGCGGACCGACCGATCAGCGAAGGTCGATAGTCGTCGTCGAACACGGTGTGCCCGGATCGGCATCGATATGTCCGTCCAGCTCGGTCGGTGTGGAGGAGTCTGAGCCGTGTTCCGCACTCGGGACAGGTGTCGATCGGACCGTCGCTTGACATCGTGGTGCTTTCGGATGTTGAGGCGCAAGGTTCGGAGCCCCGGTGACCTTCGGTCGATGAGGACGGTCGGGCCTCCGGGGCTTTCGGGCTGATCGCGTTGAGCGTGTGACCGTCTCAGCGCTTTCAGTCGGCGCCAAGCCTAGGACAGCATCCGCGCGGGGCGCAGCGAGAGCAGGGGGTATCCTGATGTCTGGCCGTGACTCTCGACCTCCCATCACTGTTGGTTGGCGCTGTTCTGGCGGGTCTTGGCTCATGGGCGGTAGGTCGCCTGATCCGTCGCAGGGGCGAGTATCGCGACGACGTTCGTGCACTGGTCGTGACTCTTCAGGAGGTCGGGGCAGGGGCTTGCGATCACCTTGATGGGCTGGAAGAGCAGACGGCTATGGATCAAAAGGAGTGGGCTGTGCTGGAGCGCAACCTGCGCCAACGCGTCGCCCTCGGCTGCCGCCGCCTCCCGAGAGCACTCAGGGATCCGTCATTCCAGTCGCGCGCGGTCACGTTGACGATGTACGTCGGTTTCCCGGGAATGCTTCACACTCGCCTGGAGGATGCCGAGGACGATGTGCTGTGGATCAACGAGGAGACTCAATCGCTGGTCTCGTACCTCGAGGCCTGGCTCAGCGGAAGAAGAAGGCCGAATCTCTCACCCGAGCCCGCGTACGCCTCACCGCGGCGGTAGCCGAAGACCAGATGCGACACGACGGAAGTCCATTTCCAGACCTCATTCGTCAGCCTGACTGGCCCACGTTTGCCGCATCCTGGGAAACCAGCCCAAGTCCCTAGCGTCGAGTTTGACTCGGAAACGGTCGACGAGGGTTGCGACATTGGAATCGACCTCAGCTACGAACTGGGCGTCCTGGTCCTTGGACACTCGCTGCCGGTAGGCCGTTATGTGGGCCACGCGCTTATTGATGAACGTGTGAAGATTGGCCTTGAGCCATTCGAGTTCCTTCGCCCCGTCCGCCACGGGGTCCCACGTGACGTAGTGGCACGCTACAACGTCGTCTTTCTGTGGGCGGCAGGCGAAGAAGTCCATCAAGCAACGGGCGTGAATCAACATGGCCTCTCGAAGAGCGTTCTGCTCGACAGTCTGAGCCGATGTCAGCGATCGAGCCAGATACGTGAACATGAACATCTCGTAGTCAACGTCGTCGGCGAGCCCCCGAAGCTCGTCGGGACGGGGCGGCTGCGAGTCGTACTCCACAGAGGGGATCAAGACTATTCGGGCAGCCGAATCCGGACGCCCAGCCCGGGTGCGCACCGGGGATTGCCCGCGATGAGACCGCCGAGGATGCTTTGACATCGACTCCTCGCTGAGTCTGAGGGCCTCCACGCCCGGAAAGGAGGAATCGGACGTGAAAGCCCCCAGTTGTCGCCGGCCTGGTCGTCCTCGGCTACGACCTGTCGGCGACCGGCCTGACCGTCACGACGAGACCTCCGTCGGCCCGGCCGGCGAGAGTGACATGGTGTCCGTCGACTCGGCTCACGTCTTCGGATTCGAGTTGGAGGATCACGGTGCCGTCTTCTGTCTGGTCGCCGTGGCGGAGGGCGACCATGCCGAGTACGCCGAGACGTTTGTGGGCGGCCTGTTGGGCTTGGGCCTTCTCGAGTACGAGCCTCTCGTTGTGCTCTTCGATGGTCATGTGGCTGCCTCCAGTCGTTTCACCCTCTGTATGACGGCGCCGACGATGGCTCGGAGGTCTTCGTGTTCTCCTGAGCGGAGCCGCTCCGGGAGGTAGTCGTAGACGAACCCTCGGAAGGTGGCCCCGTCGTCGATCGGGAGCTTCGACTCCCACTCGTACGAGGCGAGCGCATCCCATTCGTCGTCGGTGACGGTCCAGGGTCTGATGTTCCGTTTGTGTGCGGCGAGAGACGTCGACCGGGCCAGAGTGCCGTCGGAGGCGACGTTGACGTTTGCGGCGGAGCCGGTGGTCGAGTTGTAGACGTTGGGCACTTTGAATCCTGTTGCGCCGAGTACCAGTTCGGCGTTGCCGCCGGCGAAGATGGACACCTGGTTGGCGGCGGACCGGACGATGTAGGTGTCGGCGTCGTTGAGCCACCCGTACTGCTCGTCGGAGCCGATCCTGACTCCCTCTGAGCCGAAGCGGGCTGTCTCCGACCCGCCGCGGGAGATGGAGACCACTCCGGTCCCGTTGAGGAAGATGCCGGTGTCGAGGTCGCTGATGAAGCCGATGCCCGGGTCGGCTTCGGTGCCGGAGACGAACGCAACCTGATCCTCTCGAACCTGCACCTGCGTGTCACCGTCGGACACCTGTAGGAGGATCTGTCCTCCGAGCACGTCGTCGTTGAGGAGAATGTCCGGAGACGACGAACCCGACGACATGTGCAGTTGGACTTCGTTGGTTCCGGTGACGACAACATCGGTTCCGGTCACCGAAAGCTGGTTGTCGGACGACACCTGAAAGTCCGACTGCGCGGCGACATATCGGACCGAAGCGATGAGAGAGTCGGAGACATACCAGCCGATCCGGTCGTTGACCGAGCTGGTGAGCTCCACGAACGTCGAGCCGGTGCTGGTCCGGATCGCCCCCGACCCGTCGAGTAGGACGGACCCTCCGACGAAGACGTCGCCCATGAACTGGGCTGCACCCTCACTGGCGTCCAAGGCGAAACCCGTTGATGCGGAAGCGTCGACCGACGACAGGTCGGGCGGGTCGTCACCATCCCAGTTGCCGACAATGTCGCCGCGGACGACCACCGAGTTGAACTCGGCGGACCCGTCTCCGAAGATCGCCCATCCGGCCGCACCGGCTTCGAAATCCGACGACCTGATAACACCATCGTCTCCGGAGAGGATGATCGTCTTCCCTTTGATCGTCCCACCGATGAGACGGCTCACTCTCAGTCTGAGCAGAGGCGCCTCGCCGGAGAGCTCGGCAGGACTGTGTACGTGAGGTGGGACCTCCTCGGGCATGCCGGGCAAACGGAATGTCATCGGCGTCTTCCCTTCGCCAGGAACTCCCGTTCAAGGCTCGCCGCCCGATCCCAATTGCCCTCCGCGCGAGCCTCGGCGATCTCGTTGATAACAGCGTCGCCAGGATTCGAGTCGTCGGAGCGGGACGACGACTGGACGTCGCCGAGCATCCTCGAGCCCTCGATCACGGCCGCCTCCCTACCCGAATAGAGCGAGACTTCCGGTTGCCAGCCGAACTCACTCCCGGCGAACTCAGCGATCGCCCCCGGATTCGGCTCCACCTCACCAGAAGCAATCGCGCGGGCGAGCGCCTTCCCATAGCCAGAATCAGGCAGGAAGCCGGCTTCGAGTAGCGAGCCTCGCACCGCCGCCTGCTCGGCGGCCTTCGCCCGGGCCTTCCACTGATCTCTCGAGCCGCGGAGACGCGAGAAGTTCTCCGACGCGGAGCCCGGGTCGGCCTGGTCGAAGTCGACGTCGAAATCCGTCAGATCCTCCGGCGCCTCCTCGATGCCGGCGTCGGTGGCTGGGTCGTGTTCGACAGTCACGTCTTCGCCTTCTGTTCCCTACGCCACTGCCGTTCCAGCGCCGCGGCCGTGCCCCAGTCGCCGGCTTCCCGCGCCTCCTGGACACGCTCGATGGTCGACTTCGACGTATCCGCCAGCCGGGCCCGCTGCTCCGCGGTCCGACCATGACGGTCGAATTGCGGTTCGAACCCTCGGCCTTCCACCGCGGCGGCGCGGGCGTCGGCGCGGGCCTTGGCTTCGGCTTCCGTATAGCCACTGTTGGTGACCTCCCCACGTTCCGCCGCCTTCTGAGCCCGCTCCTCAGCAGCCGCACGTGCGTAGTAGTCGCGCATCGCCACCTTCCCCGCGACGTCATCCGGATCGTTACGCGGATGCCACGCCGGGAAGTTCGGGTCGATCAGGCCGCTCTGACCGGTGACCGGCTCTGGATCCGACACCGGCGGGCTGGTTTCCGGACTCAAACCGAGCTCGGAGGCCTTCCGTCTGACCTGGTCGACCGACTTCGACAAGTCCGGGTTGTCGGCAGCCGCGGAAAGCAACTGTTTCCCCGCACCCGTGTCCGGGTCGTAGCCGGCCTGACGGATCATCTCCCTCGCGGCCAACGGTCGCAGGTGGCCGAGCTCGGCGGTCGCCAGCGCGTGCGAGGACTCCAAGTCGAGATGCTCGTCGCCGGTCGGGTCGGTGTCTCGAACGGTCATACGGTTTCCTTCCGAGGGTCGAACAGAGGTTTGAAGTCGGGGAAGATCTCCGCCTCTTCGGCCCGTTTCCAGACGAGCACCTGGGTGACCGGCTCCTGGAGCACACCCGTTTCGAGGTCGTCGAGGATCGACTCGTTCAGCCGTTGACCGTCGCCCTCATACGGGTGGAAGCCCGCGGCGAGTGTCGTCAGCGTGGCGTTCCTCCGAGTGAGCAGGCCGAGTGCCTCCTCGAGTTGATTCGTCCGCTCGTCCAGCATCCTCTCCAGTTCAGCGATCCGATCCTGAAGGTCGTCAGTAGTCATGTCTTTCCTCCTTGTTTGGGCACGGCAATGCAGCCGTGTTTCTCTGTCGAGTCGTGGCGCGCACGTCGTTTCGGGCACCACAAAACAGGGATCTCAGGTCGACTGGCGCCGCTCGTCGCGACTGCGCTCTCCGGCGGGTGGGCCGGCGTCGCCTTTCGAGCCGATTTGGTTCTCCGTCCGGGACGGCTACCCCCGGGAGGGTCGGACCTAACGCATTGTCCGCTGCGATGCCGGGCGTGACGCCCCCGGCCCATCGCTGGTTGCTCACACTTCTAGCACGCGCGTCCGAC
This sequence comes from Acidimicrobiia bacterium, assembly GCA_050050035.1. Lineage (GTDB taxonomy): Bacteria > Actinomycetota > Acidimicrobiia > Spongiisociales > ZC4RG35 > JANQRA01. Next base: position 23,158 of record JASFVB010000006.1, read on the forward strand.
AGGAACGGGATTTCGAGTCGAGGTGCTCCAATCTGTCGTCGCCTCGTCCTAGCGTCGGGACCCGGTAGGAAGGAAGGACACGATGAGCACGACACATTCAGGAGACCCGCGGGTTGAGGGCGAGCAGGCCGCGCAGAGAACATCCGACGAAGCCAAGTCGGCGGCAGCTCGCGCGGTGCAGGCTCAGGCCAAGGCGACCCAGGCCACCAACGAGGCGACGACAGCCGAACTGGCCGATTCGATCCCGCCCGGGCAGAGGACAGGAGCATGACCATGAGGGACGATCAGCTCACGCTTCCTGAGAGCTGGAAACCCGTTGAAGGAGGTTTCCAGGTAGACCCTCGAGCAGAGTGGCTCGAGGACGACGAGGTGATGTTGGACAGCCTGCTGGCGATCGCCGCGCACGACCTCGACCACGACATCATCGACTGCATGCTGTCCCAGCCACCCGACGTGATTCAGGCGCTGGGCCGTTTCGAATGGGTGACCGTCCGCGAAAACGAGGACGTCACCGTCGCCGAACTCGCCGACAGGCTCGGAGTCACCAAAGGCACCATCAGTCGATGGGAAAGCGGCAAGCGACGGCCGGCGAGCCCATCGGCCTACACGGCCTGGCTACGCGAATGTGATCAGCGTCAGATCGGCGAGCGGATGCTGGATGTGTGGAAGATGATCCTGCGCCGCGATGGGTGGTCGAAAGACCTCGACGCCTTGTTCCGGTATGGAGCGCCTGACCTGTGGAACGTGGTCTGGAAGGAAAACGGGCTGTTCGACAAGTGGTGCGAGACCGGGACGCTGCCGCACTTCACACCAGCGGACGCCGGCGTCGCGGTCTAGTCCAGGGCCGAGCCCGGCAGCTCGACTGACTTGCTCTCATACGCGCGTCACTCGGCCGGGCCTGACGGCTGGCATAAGTACAAGGGTTGAGCAGGTCTCATATCGGTCTAACCGTCCCTTGCGTGACCTTGCCCACCCAAAAACGGTCCGTCTCGCGCTCGGAAATGTGGTTCTCGATTTTGTGCCACTGGGTCATCAGCGCACGCAACTGATCCCAGAGACTCGACTGTGACTGTTGGATGTTGAGGACGAACCCACGACATCCCCATCGGCGCCATGCCCGGTAGCTAGCGGAGTTGTGATCGAGGAGGTCGGTGTCGATCCGAAAGATCGTTGGCCGGTCGGGGGCCACTCGGGGGAGCCAAACCTCGTCGGGAGTCGCCTTCCTGATAGGACACGGCTCATGACCAATCACCCATACGTCCTTCGCGTGGTCCCGGGCCTTCTGGATGAGCTGCCCGACTCCCTGTAGGTCCTCATCAAAGAAAAACCGCGGTGCTGCCACAGGATTCGCCCTACGCGGCGCTGGCCCAGCGTTTCCCGTAGGTGAAGCGCCCCGCCTCGTCGATGATCTCGGGCGGCAGGTCGTACAGCTCCGAAACTGTCTGAATCGGCGTGCCGTTCTTGACCAGCCGGGCTACTGCATGTGGGCTGATACCGGTATCGATGATCTTCGGCTTGCCGAAGAACCGGTCGGCGGCCACGATCACGTTGTCCATGTCGAGTCTGGGCCGAACTGCCGCCGCAATCCCTCCCTCAAATGTGATCCGTTCGAGACGGAATCGCGCCTCGGGGTCGAGTTCAAATCGGATCTGACCAGTTCTCTGGACGACTAGAAGAGGCGCACCGTGTTTCTGCTGGATCTCTCCGATTACATCGAGCGTGTGCGGGTCCGCATATAGGACACTCTCGTGGCTGAATAGGTAGTGGGTCTCCAGACGGTCTCGGACGTCGAGCAGCGTGCGCCGCAGCGTCTGAAGGGGAATCCCCGTCCTGCGAAAGCGCGACAGATAGTAGACCTCGACGAACTCTCCCCAAGTGGCGCGATCGGTGGACAGTCGACGTTCTCGAACCACGGGCGGGTATCGTTTCCCTGCGCGCTCGTAGCCGTTGATCCACCGTTTCGCCGTCCCCGCAGTCAGGTCAAGGATGGCGTCCACCTCTGGATAGAGGTACAGGCTTTGTCTCAGAATCGACGGCGCGGTGGTAGTCACGCCTCGCATCCCGACGTCGTCGCCGTGTCAAGGCGGGGTGAGTGGGCCGGGAGGGACCTGGCGGCATTTGTCCGAGCCGCGCTATGGGAAACCGAGAACCGAATGGTCTCCCACGCGCCGCCAGACGACATGCGCCTCGCCGGCTTCGAGAGGCTCACCGAAGTGGAATGTGGCCCGCCCGTCGTTGGCAAATGACACTTCGTAAATGCGCCTCCTCGTGCCCTGGACCGGCTTGATTCTGAGGTTGTGGGGGTAGGGCGGCCCGTTGCGTATGGCCTCGATGAAGTCGGGAAGAGTGGCTCGAAAGGCTGCGGCGGCCTCCTGGGTGAGTCCTTGATGGTCTCGCCAGAACCGGTTTGTGGCTTCATACGTCGGCACGATTGGTGTCGAGCGCCTCGAGAAAGTCCCCTGAACTCAGGTGTCTGGTGGTGTGACCTTCGTGGACGTCCCTCTCTGCTTCGAGCTCGCCGAGTTGCCAAGCTCGGTCCCAGAACCAGGCCTGGTTTGCTGCTGGGTCTGACAGAAAGAACCCTCGCATCACATCGAGAGAGAGGGCCGAATTCCATCCGCGACTTCTCGCCTCCTGCCATGGGGCTTCTTCGTGGGTCTGGCCAATCAACTGAGAACCCCACAGCTCGCCATACCGATTGATGACGTAGCCGATGGTCCGCTCCTCGACTGCGACAAGCGGCTCAGCGGTGGCCAGCCCATGTGAGCGTTCCGCGCGCCACAGGTCGGCGACAACGGGCCCCATGTCCCACGCTTCGATCCTCTCGTCGAACAATGGTGCATCGGTCCACGCCAGATGCCACCCCTGGCAGTAATACAGAAGCTTGTGGATCTTCGCGCGGCCTGGATCTGTACCCAGGCGAGCACGGATCGCGGCAGCGACGGCACCGGCAGTAGCCATGACGGTTGTCTCCCTCGAGTCCCCAGACAGTGTATGCCCTACACCGGTCATGCGACAGAAATTCGTCACTCGACGGCGAGCCAGGCTCGCATGAGAGCCCCGCAACCGCCTATGAGACCGACCAGACCACCCGAACGTGCGTACGAGTGCCCAAACGGCAACAAACGGGCGTCACGAGCCTCCAACGGTGGCCCCAACCGGCAACAAAGGCGACGAAAGCGTCAGCAGCCCGGAAACCACCCCCACCCAAGGAAACACGACCCCAGACGCCCACCCAGACACCAAAAACCAACCACACGCAGGGGTTCCACCGTTGCCAACAACACCCTTACGCCTCACATACCCCTAGACCCCCCCGGCCACATTGGCATGCCCGGGTTGCTACGGCTCGCGGAGGCACCCTGTGAGGCACCCCCACGCGTCGACGGTGGCACAGAATGTCAACGAATGCATGGGGAAACGACCGGTTGTTGTGGGGATGACCGCTTGCCTGGCGGGGAAGTCTTGACCTCCGGCGAGGGGAGGGGTTCGAGACTGTTTCCCCGACGGGGTCGGTAAGACGGGGGTAGGGGGCCAGGGGGTGTGTCGGCTGGGTGGTACGTATGCGTACTGGGGGAGTGGGTTGGCGGATTGTTCTGGGGGAATGGTGCGCATGCGTACTGTCTGCGCACTGTGCGTATCGAGTGTGTGCGTGGTACGTGCGCACGCACACTCGTAGTAGTAGATGCGCACTGAAATGCGCACCGTTTGTGCGCACCAGCTCGAAGCGGAGGCCGAGGTCCGGCTGCGCGTTCGTTGGTCAAGGCGGACCGGGTCTGTCCCGATACTTCGCGGGTGTCTAGTCAGCTACGTCTAGATTTCGCGAACTACCTGTTCTTCGGTGACAACCTCGAGGTCGTTCGTCGACACTTGGACGACGAGTCCATCGACCTGGTGTATCTCGATCCTCCGTTCAACTCGAACCGCTCCTACAACCTGCTCTTTCAGCATCAGGATGGGACGAAGGCGGCCGGCCAGATAAAGGCGTTCGATGACACCTGGTCCTGGAGCATGGAATCGGCAAGGCTCTACGATGAAGTCGTATCGGGCGGCGGAGATGTGTCACGTGTTCTCCGTGCGATGCGATCCGTTTTGGGTCCATCGGACATGCTCGCGTATCTGACGATGATGGCTCCGCGCCTCGTCGAGCTCAGGCGAGTCTTGAAGGATTCCGGCAGCCTCTACCTTCACTGCGACCCGACCGCATCCCACTATCTGAAGGTCCTCCTTGATGCCGTGTTCGAAGCCACGAACTTTCGGGCTGAAATCGTGTGGAAGCGCACCAGCGCCCACAGTGACGCGAAACAGGGCCGCAAGGGATTCGGCTCCGTTCACGACATCATCTTCTTCTACACGAAGAGCTCCGAGTTCCACTGGGAGCCCTACTTCACTGAGTACGACGAGTCATACCTTTCGAGTGAGTATCGCCATGTGGGAGAGGATGGGCGCCCGTACAAAGAAGGCGATCTCACGGCCGCGAAACCAGGAGGTGATACGGAGTATGACTGGCACGTGGTCCGCGACGCGGACGGTGCTTGGGAGGCTGACTTGGCCGACGAGTACAAGCAACCGGTGGCCGGGCGCGAGTACAGGGCTGTGAAGCCGTACACAGGGAGGTATTGGGCGTATTCGAAAGACAACATGCGGGGGTTCGCCCTTGAGGGAAGGCTCGCCCATCGATCAACGGGTATGCCGAGGCTTAAGTTGTTTGCAGACGAGATGCCCGGTGTGGGCCCTCAGGATGTCTGGACAGATATCTCGCCGGTCGGAGCCAAGGCGCGAGAGAGAGTTGGGTTCCCAACTCAGAAGCCACGTGCCCTTCTTGAACGAATCATTGCCGCCAGTTGCCCGGTAGATGGAGTAGTCCTGGATCCGTTCTGTGGCTGCGGAACCGCCGTGGACGCCGCGCAGAAGCTCGGTCGTCGATGGATAGGTATCGATATCACGAAGCTGGCAATCGACGTCATCAAGGAGCGTTTTGAGCGCGAGTTCGGGCAAATCGACTTCGTCCTCACAGGGGAGCCGGCGACCATCGAAGAAGCCAAGGCGCTCGCCGAGTTGGATAAGCATGCCTTCCAGGATTGGGTCGGACGAAAAGTGGGCGCCGCGGGCACCGACCGCAAAGGAGCCGACCGTGGCATCGACGGCGAGTGGGTAGGTGTCTATTCGGACGGTGAGGCCTGGCGAGGCATTCTGTCGGTCAAGGGTGGGTCGATCGGCGTCGCACAGGTGCGCGATTTGAGAGGCACGATCGAACGAGAGGAAGCCGACTTCGGCGTGTACATCTCGCTCAAGAAGCCGACCGCGGCCATGAAGAGAGAGTCGGCCGACGCCGGCTTCACCGAGACAGGAGTGCCTCGGCTCCAGCTGCTGACCGTCGGCGAGCTTTTCGAGGGTGGATCCCCGGATTTGCCTCCGGTCGGTGAGTCCGGAAGACGGAGCCGGCGCTTGAGAGCGGTGTAGACCGCTAGGACTCTCCTCCAACCTGAGCGCCCAGCTCCGTCTCGAGTAGATCGAGTGTTTGGTCACGGCTCGGCGACGACGCTCCTGCCGGCATGTTGAACCGATAGCCCGAGTGCTTCTCGCCCTCGCGCTCGATGAGTTCGAGGCCATGGAGCGTCGTGGTCGCGTCCTGGACTGACCTCAACGTCAGAAACCCCCACCCAGAGTCGTCATGACCGGTCAGCTCCTGGATTTCGCCGTTCGTCAGCGGGCCGTCGGCTGCGGCCAAGATCTTGTAGACCCGCTGAACCGCAGGTTTTTCGCCGGGGAGGATCTCGCTGGTCTCTGGCCGCCGAGGCGATGCGAGCTGGTGGGTATAGGGGGTTGTCGTGGCATCGAGCGTGAACTCCGCCGCGACGGTTCCCCGCGGGTAGTGGCCTCCACGGTCCTTCCTCGAGATCAAGCGCAACACACCCTTCTGGCCTCGTCCCAACTCCCTCACGGTCTCCACTTGATACATGGCTCCGGACGTCTTGGCGATCTTTCGTTGAGAGTCGATCGGGCGGTCCGGAGTTGAATGGGGCGTGTGGTCAAGCGAGATGACTCCAGAGCCTGTGCGGGCGATGGCGTCTGCGTTCTCCCGTAGAAACTCGTTCACCTCATGGTCGATGCGTGCGTTCACGCCGTTGAGACTTCCCCACTCGCCGATCGAGTCGATGACCACAAGAGCGAAACCCTCCGATTTCACCCACTCGACGAAGCGCCCGCGGTCGTTGGAGCTGAGCCGATCGACGGGATTGATGTAGTGGAAGTGCCCGAGCACCTGGCGACGATCGGCACCAAGTTCGATGAGCCGCGAGATCGTTCCAATCGCGTCGTCTTCGAAGTCGATCCAGGCGACGTTGCCACCTTGTTCGATTGTCTGAACCGCAGCGCACAGTGCGCAGAAGGTCTTGCCGCTCCCGGACGGACCGAACAGGGTGTTGGTGCGTCCCGCATAGAACAGGCCGAGTCCGTCGTCACGAATGCCGATCGTCGGGGTTGGCCGTTCGAGCGAGCCATCATTGAGACCATCCCAGACGGGCCCGAGATCGACCGGACGCCACCCCTCGGGGACTTGGCGCTCTTCAGCCCGGTTAACGGCTAAGAGCCCGTCGAATCGGGCCTGGTCGTCTTCCGGCAGAGGCTGAGGCGTCGTCATCCCAGGTGGTCCTCCGCCCAATCGAGGACGGCATCGACGTCGAAGTACCGAGTGGCGACGACGGCGTACTGAACACCGAACTCCGCGTTGATGGCTTTGAGGGCAACCACCGACCGCCTCCGACGCTCCCTCTCCTCGGTGCGAGTCGAGCGATCGCGAATCCGTCCGGCACGATGACTATCCTCGGCTTGACGGTCCTGTCTGGGGACTGCTGATTGTGAAGCGACTCCTCGTCGAGGGGGGTCGCTTCGCCTTTTCCGAGGGGGGCTCATGCGTTGTCTGTGCCCTCTTCGAGTAGCCGGGAGATCTCCTCCGCGGGGATGACCGATCGGTGGCCGATCTTCACAACGCGAATCTGGTTCCGACCGATCAGTCGGTAAAGGCTCGACCTCGAGATCGTGAGACGTTCGGCAGCTTCGACAATGGTGAATGCGGCTCGCTGATCGTGGTGATCGGTGTTTGCCAGGGGCACCGGGCCTCCTTCTCCGTGCCATTACGGCACATACCTGGAGGAGCGGTCTATCCCTGGCCTGCTCGCCGTCCCCTGGCTTCCCCTCATGATCGAGAGTGGCACCTTCACCTGGAGAGGGTGCTCGGGGCGTAGACCCGGCTGAGTCTTCCAGCCGGCGCAGACAAACTACACCGATGTAAGCTCGGACGTCAAGAACCAGCCTGCAACTAGATGCGAAGGCCTGTGACGTGCAGGGATTCCTTGAAGCCTTGCATGCGAGCATCGGCTCTGGCATAGTTACCGGCATGGCTACCAGCATCACGAGGATCTCGAAGTGAGCGAGAAAGTCAGAGAGAATCGACTCCGCCGCATGGCGGAGAGACAGGGACTCAGACTGGTCAAGTCACGGCGACGCGATCCAAGGGCCCTCGACTACGGCGTCTTCTGGCTCCGCAAAGGTGACGACCCCGAGCGAGTCGTTTTTGGGGGCACCAAGGGCGCTGACCTCGATGCCATCGAGAAGAGGTTGACCCGGTGAGGCCGAGCCGACGCGCACAAGGGGAAGGGTCGTTGTACTTTGACACCACGCGCGAGCGTTGGATCGGTCAGGCCGACGCCGGCATCAACCCGAAGACCGGGAAACGTCGTCGAGTCAAGGTCACAGGTCGGGATGGCGAGGGCAAGGCTGCGGTTGCACGCCGGCTGAAGGAGAAGATCGCCGAGCTTGAGATCACATCGGCCACCGCGCCGGAGACGGTCGGCGAGCTGGTCGAGACCTGGATGCGACGTTCTGCTCCGAAGACGAAGTCGGAGTCGACCATGGAGATGGTCCGCTCACTCGTCGGCAACCATGTGCTGCCGGTGTTCGGAGGCGCTCGCCTCAGCGCGATCACCGTCGAAGACATCGAAGAGTTCCTGGACGCCCGAGCAGACACCCACTCGAAGAGCACGCTCGTCAAGCTGCGGGCGATTCTCAGCCAGGCGTTCGATTTCGGCGTCCGACGCCGGCACATGACTTGGAACCCGGCGAAGATTGCCGAGCTGCCACCCGAAGCCGACCAGACCAGGGAGGGCCGTGCGCTGAGCTCGTCGGAGGCGCGGGCGTTACTCAACGTCGCGGGCGAACACCGTCTCGGAGCGTGGATCACAACTGCCGTCACACTCGGTTTGAGACCCGGCGAGATCTCGGGGCTGACGTGGGAGGCGGTCGATCTCGAAGCTGGGACTCTCACGGTGTTTCAGGCGCTCTCATGGCCGGGAGGGAAGCCGACGCTCAAGGGTACGAAGACCGGAAACACTCGAACCCTGGCGTTGCCGCCGATCACCGCGGATGCTCTGGCCGCGCACCGGAAGGTTCTGAATGAAGAGCGGCTCCTCATGGGTCGCCGGTGGCCGGCCAAGTGGTCGTCTCTCGTGTTCGTCTCCGAGAACGGGACTCCGATCGACCCAGCCAACATTCGACGTATCGTTCGGTCGCTGGCGGAGGAGGCGGACATCGAAGGACCCGTCACCCCTTACGACTTGAGGCACACGGCCACGACGCTCATCGCCGGCGCCGGCCTCTCCGCCGATCGCCTCGCAGACCTCCTCGGCCACAAGGACACCCGGATGGTGTTCCAGCACTACCGACACCGCGACGCGCTAACCGTCACAACAGCGGCCGACTATTGGCAATCAAACGAAGGAGTATCCAATGCCTAAGTACAAGGTGAAGTACAGAGACAACCCAACCAGACCGACTTACTCAACCAGAGAGGTCGAGGCTGACAAAGTGAGTCGGGGTGATGGCCAGGTGACGTTCTATGACGGCAACGGGGTCGTCTGGCAGATCCAAGAGGGACTCGTTGCTGAGGTAGAACGAGTCGACGAGGACTAGGCGGATGGTCCATTGATCGGCGGTCACTCTCTTGACTTTTCCTGATCGCGGTCGTCCAGAATGGCTCCAGGCTGTCCAAGAGGAGCGTCGCGCAGCCGTAGCCCGGTTCAACGATCGCCGCAGGATCGAGTGGAGGCTGGCCCTGACGCTGTGGGGAGGGTTCGGACTTGCGGCCAACGCACTGCGAGATTCGCCACTCGAGGACCCGGCGAAGTGGATTGCGTCGGCAGTGGCGCTTCTCGTTGTCTCAATGCACCTCTTCTGGGTTCGCTACTTCATGGTTCGGGCAAACATCCCGAACTGGCATGAGGGGCGGAGCCTGACCCGGATCATCAGAGAGGAGACACTCGGAATCACCCAAACGGATATGGCCGTTGAGGCAGGAGAGGATCACGTCGATCAACCACGTCCCTGGTATCGATGGGCCTTCATCTGGTTTCTTGCTCCTGAAGATGCGGACGACGACAACCCTCGCCCGGGGTGGGGCAGCTACTGGCAGGTGGGTATCACACTCCTTCTCGCCGCCTACGTGTGGCTGATCGTCTGGGGGAGTGCACCAGCCGAGGCCCTCCAGGGTGCCACGCAGGGTGCCTAGTGAATGCAGGAGCAGGTGGTCGGTATGACCCAGGTCAGAGCCGGATCGATCCAGAATCTGAGCGAAGCCCCCTGGCGAGAGCCCGATTCCGTGTACGACATAGGACAACATGAGATCTAGACCTTCAAACGTCGTCCTCCTCGACACGCAAGAGGTCGTAGGTTCAAGTCCTGCAGGGCCCACGCCGGTCGTCCGGGAGACGACCTAAGAGAGTTTGCTCCGCAGACTCTCGTGTCGGGTCTGTGTTGGCCAGGAACTGTCCGGTCATGTGCCCACGCCGGTCGACCGTCAGGAGCACAGATGATCATCGTGGCCGGAACAGTTCGAATCCCCGAAGACAAGGTCCATGATCTGAGACCTATCGCCCTGAAGACGATGGAGGCGTCGCGAGCTGAGGTCGGCTGCATCACCTACTCGTATGCCTTCGACGTCGAGGAACCAGGGTTGATGAGGGTTTTCGAGGAATGGGAGAGCCGCGCCGATCTCGATGCCCACCAGCGGCAGCCACACCTCAAGCCGTGGCGTGCCAAGCTCGACGAGGTGGGTGCGTCAGGCCGTCAGCTCCGGGTCTACAAGGCAGATTCTGGGGAGGCCCTCTGACCGCAGACGAGCCGTTCCCTCGGCTTCGCGTCGGGGTAACGGGTGTTTTGGTGGTTGCATTCCGTGGTGAAACCGACCCGGTGTCCTGAGCCGCTCGCCTGGTCGATCTCTCCCGTTGTGGCAATCGCTTTGGTGTGTCATCATGCCGCCCATGGCTATGTCTGCAGAACACAAAGCGGCGCTAGCCAGAGGCCGGGCGGAATCAAGGGCCATAAAGGCATATCTCAACGCGTTGGCGGCGAGAAAACCTGGGCGACCCGTGACCAAGGAAAGCCTCCAAAAGCGCCTGGATAATGTCAACGAGAAGCTGGATCACGCGAGTGATCCGCTGGAGAGGGTGGATCTCATCCAGAGTCGTCTCGACATCGAGAAGGCTCTGTCCGAGGTGACCTCTGGCAACGATCTCGATGCGCTCCAGAAGGGGTTCGTCGAGCACGCCGAGTCCTATTCGGACCGCAAAGGCGTGAGTTACACCGCCTGGCGTGAGCTCGGCGTGCCGGCGAAGGTCCTGCGCGAAGCAGGGATCAAGGAGACTCGCCGCCGTTAGTCCCAACCGAGCTCGGTCAGTCTCTCGTCGTCGATGCCGAGGTGATGGCCGAGCTCGTGTAGGACGGTCTTTCTGATCTCGGACCGGAGCTCGTCTTCGTCCAAACCGAGTGCGATATGTGGTCGGTAGAAGATGACAATCCGGTCGGGCATCGCGCCGGAGTAGTACTCACTGCGTTCCTCCAGTGAGACACCCTCGTAGACACCGAGAACGTCGCCCAGCTCTTCGGAGGGCTCGTTCTCGACGACCACGATGAGGTTGTCGACCTGCTCCAAGACCCAATTGGGGAGATCTTCGAGGACCGCGTCGACTTGTCTCTCGAACTCGTGTCTTCTCACGTCACCACGGCGCTTGACCCCACGTAGGCCTGGTGCATGCCCTGTGAGACCACCCGCTTGATTCTCTGCACTGCGGTGTGCACGTCGACGAAACGCGTATAGAGGGGCGCAAGCCCGAGACGGATGTTGTCGGGCGTGCGGTAGTCGGGGACGACCTTGGCTACTTCGATCAGCGCACGGGTGATCGGCCAAGCCAGCTCATGGGATAGCGAGACGTGTGAGCCTCGTTGCTCGGGCTGGCGCGGGCTGTTCAAGGTGAAGCCGAATGACTGAAGATGGCTGTCGGTCTGTGCAACCAGGTATTCGGTGAGCGCCAGCGACTTGGCCCTGACAGCTTCGATACCTGCTTCGAGGACGGCGTCCACACCGGGCTCGATGGCGGCGAGAGAGAGAATGGGCATGGTCCCGGCGTGGAACCGCCGTATCCCCGACACCGGGCGAAAGTCGAGCTCGAACTCGAATGGCGTGTCGTGACCCCACCAGCCGGTGATCGGGTTGGCCAGGCGGTCCTGGTGCTCACCACGCACATAGAGGAAAGCGGGCGAGCCGGGGCCGCCGTTGAGGTACTTGTACGTGCATCCGACGGCGAGATCGACACCGGCCTCTTCGAAGTCGATGGGCATCGCCCCGACGCTGTGACTGACATCCCACAACACGAGAGCCCCGTGGGCATGAGCGGCATGGGTGATGGGTGTCATGTCGTAGGTGTATCCGGAGGCGTATGTCGTGTGGGATAGGGCGACGACGGACGTCTCGTCGTCGATGGTCTCGATCACACGCTCCACCGGACCATGGATGCCGTCGGAGGGGACGATCACCAGCTCACTGCCGGTCTGTCGTGCGACGCCGTCGAGGATGTAGAGGTCGGAGGGGAAGTTGAGGTCGTCGGTGACGATTCCGGTTTGTCCCTCCGGTGAGGCGTTGACTGCGGCCAGGGCGAGTTTGTGGAGATTGACCGACGTCGAGTCGGAGACCATCACCTCACCGGTGCCGGCCCCGAGAAGTGGTGCCAGCTTGTCACCGAGTTGGAGCTGAAGGTCCCACCAGCTCTCGTTCCACGACCCGATCAGACCTTCCCCCCACTCGATCCGGGTGAGCTCGGCGACCCGGTCGATGGTCCGTTTGGGGAGACGACCCAGCGAATTCCCGTCGAGATAGAGCAACTCCGGGTCGTCGTCGATGAAACCGTCTCGATGGTCGGCCAACGCGTCGGCCGAATCGAGGCTGAGGGCCTCGTCGTAGCCAGGCTCGTCGGGAAAGGGCCCGAGATCGGTCATCGTCATGGCGGCATTGTGGCAGTCGGCGTATCGCCTACGCCGTGGCCTCTCGGTAACCTGTGACCTCCACCGGGGCCGTTAGCTCAGTCCGGCTAGAGCGCTCGCCTCACACGCGAGAGGTCGCAGGTTCAAGTCCCGCACGGCCCACCCGAAGCTTCACGCTGTCGCCACCAGGCAGTCTGGCTTTGCGGGTCCGATAGAAGCGACTCGGCCCGGATTCGATCAGCGGATGAGTTGTCCGAGGGCCGCAAATCGCAACATGTGGGCCTGCCCGGCGTGAAGTGCGTACTCGTCGATCATCTTCACCAGGGTTGCTCGCAGCGGCCGCCCGTGACCTTCGCCTGGTGACTCGAGGGTGGGTTGCGCGGCTATCGCCAAGTCTGCCTTGTCGACCTCTGCGAAGTAGCGGCGCAGGTCATCCTCGACGGTATCGACCGTTCCACCTGAATAGTCCTCGTCGCCGTACACCAGAGCTTGCTCGCCTCCACCAAGCCCCCACGAGAGATAGACATGCTCCATCTGTGTCATATGACGGACCAGCCCGAGAACCGAGAGCTCGACAGGCGGTATCGACCATTCCGCCAGACCCTCAGGGGTCAAGTCACGCAGCTTTCGCAGGAACTCGTGACGTTGGTACTGGAGCCACTCTTCTAGAAGTTGTCGAGGCTCGGCGGTTGGGTCGGGTTGTTCCCAGGCCGAGAAGTCGACATCTGCCAGAGCCGGGATGGTCATCGGGGAACCCTATAGGTCTGTGGAGGCGGCCTGTTCAATCGCTCCCTGATCGGCCGTCTTCGGCGTGCTCCTCGACGAACTCGAAGACATCCTCGATGCTCTTGCCGAATACGCGGGCGATACGGAACGCCAGGCTGAGTGACGGGACGTAGCGCCCCTTCTCGAGGACGATGATCGTCTGCCGCGTGCAGCCGACCAGGTCTGCGAGCTCAGCTTGCGTCATCTCGTCGTGGTCGAACCGAAGCCGTCTTATTCGATTGCGGATCTGCGCCTTAGGCATCGACTTCGATCTCTCGCCGATACCCCAAGATGATCCCGAGTGATCTCCCCAAGGCTCCCAAGATGAACGTCGTCCAGAACAAGAGATGTAGGTAGGCGATGGGCACCGAGCCCTCGTCCCAGAACACCTCGGTGAGTGCGACGGTCCACGCCACCAGCGACAACAGGACGAGCATCGACTCGACACTGAACGACCGGGCGAGGACGGCGCGGTCGCGCTCGTCTACGACTATCCCTCCCGACCGGCGCCGTACGTACGACCAAGCCAGCGCCCATATCCCGATTCCACCAGCGAGCAACAGCCAGAAGATGAACCGGGCGGCTGGCTCTTCGTGGAATGCGGTGACGCCGGCGATCCCGACGAGTAGCGCCATTCCGACACCGACCACCCCCGTGATCCCGACACCCACCCAGCCCAGGGTCTCGAGGGGCGTCATCGACATCTCACTCATACCCGGCTGGGGGCGGACACTCTGCACGAAGCGGGTCAGGCCGTACAGCATCACGATCCCACCGAGGGCCGCCAGGGCGATCCAAAATCCGCTCATCACTCCCTCCTTGCGTAAGGTAGTTCTTACTCTATGTAAGAAAAACCTTACGTGTGGGAAGGTGGATCCGATAGGGGCCAAAGTCCTGATCCGATCTCGCTGGCTCGGGGTCGCCCGACCACGGTTGCGGCTTCGCTATCCGCCGGGCCTTGTCATATCGATTCGGTCGGCTGCCTTTCGACCGGCTTCCCGGCGCGCCAGACCTGAACCACACGGCTCAGCGCTTCGGGCTCATGCTCGGGATCGCCCGC
>JASFVB010000007.1:0-35676 GCA_050050035.1 Acidimicrobiia bacterium
CGCCGGGATGATCGACTCGACGGACATGGCCGATGAGGCCACGCAGTTCATCGAATTCCTGCTGTCCCCAACTGCGCAGGAGTACTTCGCCACCGAGACGTTCGAATACCCGCTGACCAATGACGTCTCGCCCGCCGCCGGCCTCCCCGACCTCGACCAGATCGCCGCCCCGGACATAGACCTCTCACGTCTTGCCGACGTGCTCGACGACGCCACCCGTCTGGTGACAGAGTCCGGCCTGGTCTAGCACATGACCGCCGGACCGGCCGTCACCCCGCCAGCGGATGCAGTCACCAGGAGGGGTCGTAGACATGGCCGGGGCTGGTGGGCGACCACGGCCGTTGTGCTCCTCCCGGGACTCATCCCACCGGTAGCACTGACCATCCAGGTCGCAACGACCGGGTTCAGCACGTCCATGCCACTGGACCGGCTCGCCACACTCTTCGTGGGGACACTCGCGCTGACCGCGGCCGTGACCATCACAGCCCTGGCGATAGGAACTTCGACAGCGTGGTTGACGACCAGAACCGACCTGCCGGCGCGCAGGTTCTGGATGATCGCGGCCGCCTTGCCGCTAGTGATTCCCTCCTATATCGCCGCACTGGCCATCATCGGAGCGACCGGGCCTTCGGGCGTCGTCGCCTCATGGCTCGGCGTCGACATCCCCACGCCTTACGGATTCGTGGGAGCGTGGCTGGCGCTGTCGATCTTCCTCGCCCCGATGGCCCATCTCATGGTCGTCCCAGGTCTGCGCTCCATCGACCCGGCCATCGAGGAGGCGGCTCGAGGTCTGGGAGCCAGCCGAACTCGCAGCTTCTTCACCGTCACCCTCCCGCAGCTGAGGCCATCACTCATCGCCGCAGCCTTGATGGTCGGGCTCTACACCATCAGCGACTTCGGCGCGGTGTCGCTTCTCAGGTTCGACACCTTCACCCGGGCGATCTACACCCTCTACGCCGGCCAGATCGACCGAGCGCCGGCGGCCGCGCTGTCGGTGGTCCTGATGGTGGTCGCCCTCCTGATCCTCGTCGGCGAGCGAAAACTGCGGAGACGCACCTCCTACACGACGAGGTCCACCAAACGGCATCGCGGGCTCATCGAGCTGAGCCGCTCACAGAAGGCTGCTGCGATCGGCCTCCTCTCCGTCTTTGCCGCGGTTGCATTGGCCATGCCGGTCTCCGTGATGGGGTATTGGCTCGTCCGCGGGACGGCCGCCGGCAATATCGCCGGCTCGGTCTGGGCCGAGACGATGACCTCACTGGGACTCTCACTTGCCGCGGCCGCGGTCGCAGTAGTCGCCGCCTACCCCGTCGCCATGGTGACGACATGGCGACGAGGACGGCTCTCGGGAATGGTCGACACGTCGGCTTGGGCCATATACAGCCTCCCCCACATCACTGTGGGCGTTGCCGTGGTCGCCTTCGCTCTCAGGTTCATGCCGGCGCTCTATCAGTCACTGCCACTACTGGTAGCCGTGTACGCAGCGATGTTCCTCGCCCAGGCGGTCTCCGGCGTCCAAGACTCCCTGCTTCGGGCGAGCCCCGACCTGGAGGATGCATCACGAGGCCTGGGTCGAAGTGCGGCGCAGACGCTCGCAAGAGTCATCATCCCGGTGACACGATCCGGGGCAATTGCCGGGGCGACATTGGTGTTCATCTCGGTCATGAAGGAGCTTCCGGCCACTCTCCTCCTGCGACCCAACGGCGTGGAGACACTGGCCATCAGGGTTTGGAGCGCAACCGGCGAGGGCTTCTACACGACCGCCAGCGCTGCCGGACTGGCCCTCCTCGCGGTCTCGATCGTGCCACTCTTGGTGATGACACATCGTGACCTCACCTGACCATCTGACGATTCGTGCCCGTGGCTTGACGAAGACCTATGGGGACGTGCTCGCGCTGGACGGTTTCAATCTCGATGTCTGGGAAGGCTCCCTGCTGACGTTGCTCGGGCCGTCCGGGTGTGGGAAGACGACGGCTCTCAGAGTCATAGCCGGATTCGAAAGCGCAATCGGCACTGTCGACATCCGGGGCCGACGTGTCCTGGGCGAGGACGTGTTCGTCCCTCCCGACAAACGCCGAGTGGGGATGGTCTTCCAGGATTACGCGCTGTTCCCACACATGACAGTGGCCCGAAACGTGGGCTATGGGCTGAGTCGCGGTGGGGACCGAGCGAGAGTGGACGAAATACTCGATCTCGTCGGTCTCGTGGAGTTGGGTGAGCGGTTGCCCAACGAGCTGTCCGGCGGACAGCAGCAGAGGGTGGCCTTGGCCAGGGCCCTGGCGCCCGCTCCGGACGTGATCCTCCTGGATGAGCCATTCTCCAACCTCGACGCCAATCTTCGGGACCGCGTCCGGCGCGAGCTGAAGACCATCCTCGCCGAGGCGGGGACGACCGCTGTGCTGGTCACTCACGATCAGGAGGAGGCCTTGGCCTCATCCGATCTCGTGGCGGTGATGTACCAGGGCAGCGTCGTGCAACTCGACTCACCGGCGAATCTGTACACCGACCCGGCCGACCCATGGGTAGCCGAGTTCCTGGGCGACGCGGATGTAGTCACAGCAACCGGTCACCGTGGCTACGCGGACACCATCGTGGGTCGATTCAAGACCGACCTCAGAGGACCCGTTCTCGTGGTCATCAGGCCGGAGGACGTACAGATCTCGATCGGAGGGTCACCGAATGCGGTCGTCTCTGGAACCGAGTTCTTCGGTCACGATCAGATGATCACGGCGACGCTGCCCGGGGGTTTGCAGGTCCGTTCGCGCATCGGGCCGAGGCCTTTGTTCCAACCCGGAGACAACATCCGTCTGCGGGCGACCCACGCTCGCGTCTTCCCGGCGCGCTCCTAGGAGTGTGGTGGGTGTCGGAATCGCTTGGCGCCGCCGAGGGGCGAAGCCCTCGTAGACGGCAGTCGCGCCGCCTCGCACCGGGCCATTCGGCATGCTCCTAGTCTCCGTCTCGATGGAGTCGGTCTTCGCCGCAGCCGCCGGACTCGCCGCCACGGTCTTCTCCGTCGATCTATGGCGGGACTACCGGCGACGTCCCCGGCCCCACATCGCCGCATATGGAGCCGGCATGACTCTGTTCGCAATCGCCACGTGGTGTCTGTTCGTTGGGGTGACGTTTGGCTGGTCGGGCCCCGTCTACCGGGCATTCTTCCTCTTCGGGGCCGTGCTCAACATCCCACTCCTCGCCCTCGGGTCGATGTTCCTCGTCGTCGGCAAGAAGTCGGGGCATGCGATGACGATCGCCGTCGGCGCAGTCGCCGCGATCTCGACAACGCTGACGACGACGGTCCCTTTCGTGCGACCCCTGCCCAACGGAGGAATCCCCCACGACATGTGGGACCCGGGCTTCGGTCCGAGGCTGTTTGCCCTGATCGGTGGTGCCACCGGTGCCACGATCCTCATCGTCCTCTCGGCTGTCAGCCTGTTCCGGTTCTGGTCGAGGGACCGCTGGATCGTGTGGGGTAATGCGTTGATACTCGCCGGGACGCTCTCGGCGGCGTGGGGCGGTACCGGTCTGGCCCTCGGCGAGGCGGGTGGGTTTGCCCTGAGCCTGCTCCTCGCCGTGACCTTCATCTGGGCGGGGTATCGCGTGGCCACCGGGCGCTATCGGGGTGGTCGGGACAGATCGGTGAACCGGGTCGAAACCAGCTCGGCTCGTGGCCGCTAGCGCTCGTAACCGAGCGGCACCGCGTCCCGTTTCCCGACACCCAATGCAGCGCAGTCGAGATGGTGCAGGCCAGAGGCACGGGCGCGCCCTGAGCCGTCTCTGACCAGACGGGTGCTCATCCTCCGATGTACGACATCTCCACGGGTACCGACAACCTCGAGGTGTTTGATGACCGGATCTCCGAGTACCGGTCGTCGCGTTTGGCCCATATCTCGTCGATGGTCTGACCCAGGTCGCCACCAGACCGGATCACCTCGCGCAGGCTCATGCCCGACGAGGCGAACAGACACGTGTAGAGGGTTCCCTCGGCCGAGACACGCGCCCGCGTGCACGATCCACAGAATGGCTTGGTGACGGAGGCGATGACCCCGACCTCACCCTGACCGTCGTTGTAGCTGAAGCGATTGGCAACCTCTCCCGGGTAGTTCGGTGCTATCGGGTCCAGCGGGAACTCTGCATCGATCATCCCGACCATCTGCTCGGCCGATACGACATCGTCGAGTCTCCAACCGTTGGTGTTCCCCACATCCATGTACTCGATGAACCGCACGATGTGGCCGGTTCCCCTGAAGTGCCGGGCCATGTCCAACACGGCATGCTCGTTCACGCCACGTTTGATGACAGCGTTCACCTTGATCGGGCCGAGCCCGACTCCGGCGGCGGTCTCGATCGCGTCGAGCACCGTCGACACCGGGAACCCAACATCGTTCATCTTCTGGAATGTCTCGTCGTCCATGGCGTCGAGACTCACCGTGACACGGTTGAGCCCGGCCGCTGCCAGGTCCGCCGCCTTTCGCGCCAGCAAGGAAGCATTGGTCGTGAGGGTCAGATCTTCGACTCCTCCAACGGCCGCGATCATCCCCACCAGATCCTCGATGCCCTTCCGCAACAGGGGCTCGCCACCGGTTATCCGCACCTTGGTGACACCGCGGGCGGTGAACTGATTGACGACCGCGACGATCTCCTCGAACGTCAGGAGCTGGTCACGGGGCAAGAACTCGTAGCCTGGCCCGAAAACCTCCTTGGGCATGCAGTACGTGCACCGGAAGTTGCAGCGATCGGTCACCGAGACACGAAGATCCCGCATCGGACGCTCGTAGAGGTCGGTGACCGCAGTCATGTTGCAGAAACACTAAGCGTGCAGCGTCGCAACACGTTGAGCCGAATGACCCAACAAGGTTTCACACCGGTCTTGCCGATGCTCAGTGGGACAGGTCACCGTGAGGAGACTCGGGATGGGCACAAAACGAGGCCGGCACGAGCGCATCGAGTGCCGGCACAGGAAGAAGAAGGTCAGTGAGACCGCTGGTCTCAGACGGACGGTGTGTCCGCGCTGCAAGACCGTCACCGTCACCTTCGTACACGACGTATTCGCCGAGGAGAAGAGGCAGCTGCGCAACCTGGCCACGTGACTAGACACTGTGCGGCAACGGTTTATGACCCCCAAGTTCCACGCTCTCGGGGTCGATCAACCGTGTATGGGGTTTAGTTTCTCGACAAAGCAGCGCTCGACTGCTCTCTGCAAGCACACAACCGAGATCAAGATCGAGGTGGCCGGTCTCAGCCGGTCGGTGTGCGAGTCATGCGGAAACGTCAGCGTCGGCTTCGTGAAAGACATCTACCCGGAAGACTGGATCGAGTCGGACTCGGATGAGCCCTCCGAGCCGGAGGACTGACGCCACGTCGCCAGCCACGCTCCCAAGCCGAGCGGCAACACGACGATGGGGACCAGCCAGCCGACGTAGGGCAGGTACCACACCACGGCCGTGACGATGGAGCCGGCCAGCACAGCCCCGTAGATGTCCAATCGGCGGAACACCACTCCGCCGAGCCACCCGACAACCGGCGTCCACGAGACAAACGCGAGCGCCAGAGAGATCCCGACGAGCGCCAGGACGATCGGCACGAGGACTGCCAGTAGTGGAAATGACGCCGAAGCAGGAGCCAGACCGAGGATCAGCCCCGTGATGGCCGAGACGAAGAGTGGGGCGGCCAGGACCGAGGCGCCGACTGCCCACTTCCGGACCGGCGACATCCGCACGCCGGCCACCGCCGCTGACGTGCGCTCGGGCCACCCGTACGCAGCGATGAGGGCAGAGAGAGCCAGGAACAGCACGAGAAGGAACCGGCCCAGAAGCTGTAGCGCCCTGACCCGCAGGTTCGGTGGAAGAGGGCTCTGATGGACCACAGCCCCGGAAACGTCTGCGTTCGCCAGCCCCACGGCGTCGCGTCGGGATCGATAGCCGAGATCGCCACCCACGGTGAGGTCGTCGACGACGTCCAGGCTGCCCACTGAAACCTCCACGTCGCCGGTGACTTCCCCGGCGAGCTCCAATGCGCGCTGGCTTCCCGTGAGGTCACCCTCGACGACACCCAGTGCGTCGAGTGTCCATGCCCAAACCAGCACGTCCCCGGACACGTTCGATGAAGCGGACAGGCTCCCGTTGAACGCGACACCGACGACATCACCGCCAATCGACCCCGAGATCTCGAGTTGGTTGGTGGCTACCCGTAGCGAGCCCCCGATCTCACCGGCGACGGTGACCGACGGGGACACCGCGACGACAGACCCCGTCACTTCCCCGTTGATGACTACGTCCTCCCCCGCGAATGCGATTAGATCACCGTCGAGCGTTCCCTCGACGACGACCTTGACGGCGCCCGCATACAGATCGTCGGCCAGGACGTCATCGCCGCGAATGATGACGAACTCGGAATTGGACGTCTCGACAGCCCCCGCGGGGAGGGCCGCGACCAGCAGCACGCCGACGATGGCTGCGGTGATTGCCGCCGATCTACAGAGGTAGCGCATCGGCCGCCAGCTCGAGAAGCGACCCGGGGAGGATCCCCCAGAGGATGGTCGTCCCCACGGCAACCATGAGGACCCAGCGGACCGGGCCCGGCACGACGATCCCGTCGCCATCGCTCTCTGCCATGTACATGGCGACAATGATGCGCAGGTAGAACGCGAATGCGATCACCGACGACAGGACAGCGACGATCACCAGCCACTCGTAGTCGTTGGACCAGGCGCCGGCGAAGACACCGAACTTGGCGATGAACCCCGACGTGAGCGGCAATCCGGCCATTCCGAGCAAGAGGACCGCGAAGGACCCGGCCAACATGGGGCTCGTGCGCGCCAGGCCACGGTAGGAGTCGATGTCCGACTCGGAGTTGTCGGCGCCACTGACCGCCGACACGACGGAGAACGCACCGACGAGCTGTAGCGAGTAGATGGCGAGATAGAACAGCACCGCGTTGGTGGACCCACCTACGACGCCGGTCATTATGAACCCGGCGTGAGCCACACCTGAATAGGCGAGCATTCGGCGCACGTCTCCCTGGACGAGAGCCAGGGTCGCTCCCAGTGTCATCGAGACCGCGGCTATCGCCGCGACCACCGGCAGCCAGGTCGGTCCGAGTGGGGTCAGACCGGAGAGCAAGATTCGTACGATGGCGACGAAACCCGCCACCTTGGCAATCGCGGCCATGTAGCCGACGACACCGGCCGGAGCGCCCTGGTAGACGTCCGGCGCCCATGAGTGGAATGGCGCCGCCGACACCTTGAAACCGAGCCCCACCACCACCAACCCGAGACCGATGACGATGACCGCCGGGGAGAGGATCACGTAGTCGGAGAGGAACGTCCGCATATCGGAGAGCTGGAACGACCCCGTCCCTGCATATAGCAGAGCCACGCCGTAGATGAAGAGTGCCGAGGCGAACGAGCCGAGGAGGAAGTATTTCATGGCAGCTTCGTCCGATCGGGCTCGCTCCCTGGACATGCCCGCCAGCACGTACAGGGCGATCGATCCGACTTCCAACCCGAGGAACATCATCACCAGGTTGTTGGCCGCCACCATGATCGAGAAGCCCGCAGACGCCAGAAGCAGCAGTGCCGTCGCCTCCGCCGCCCTGCGACCGAGACCCGCCAAGTACGTCCACGCGGTGAGAAGCCCGATGCCGGTCACCGCGAGAAGCGCAAACCGGGCGAAGATTGCGAGACGATCCAGGAGTATCAGACCGGAGAACGCCGAGATTGGCTCCGGATCCACGGCGAGCCATTGGAGCACCGTCACGGCCGTGGCGAGAACGATGGCGCCTCCGGCCACGGCGCCGAGCATTGCCGTCCTCGGCTTCCATTGGACGTCGACTAGCAATACCACCGCGGCACCCACCGCCAGCAGGATCTCAGGAAGGATCGAGAGCCAGGAGATCTCCGGTGTGATCACTCGTGGTCACCTCCCGCCACGAACACGTCACCCAGCCGTCCCGGGGCCGGCACGTCGTAGTCGGTCGAGGCGGTGACGTGATCGAGCACTGCCTCGGTGGACGGTGCGATCTTGTCGAGGAGGACGTTCGGATAGAGACCTATGACCAGCACGAGGGCGGCCAGCGGTGTGAGGAGCCCGATCTCACGGGGCGTCAGATCACTGAGCGTCTTGTTCTCGTCGGTCTCGGGCAGCCCGGTGAACACGCGCTCATAGGCCCAGAGCAGATATATGGCAGCGAGGATCACGCCCGATGCGGCGATGATCGCCAACACAGGGAGCGTCGTGAAGCTCCCGATCAGGACCAGGAACTCACCTACGAACCCGTTGAGCCCGGGAAGCCCGATGGACGCGAAGATCATGAACAAGAAGAACCCGGCATATATGGGCATCACCTTCTGGAGACCACCGAACGCAGCTATCTCCTTGGTGTGACGTCTCTCGTAGATCATCCCGACGAGGAGGAACAGCGCCCCGGTCGTGAGCCCATGGTTGACGTTTTGGATGACCGCCCCCTGGAGGCTCCCCGAAGTGAGGGCGAATGTTCCGAGGACGATGAAGCCGAGATGGCTCACCGACGAGTAGGCGACGAGCTTCTTCAGATCGGGTTGGACGATGGCAACGGCAGCGCCGTAGACGATGCCGATCACGGCGAGGATCCCCATGATCCAGACGGCGTCGACGGATGCGTCGGGGAAGAGCAGCAGATTGAACCTGAGCAGACCGTACGTGCCCAGCTTCAGGAGGACTCCGGCCAGCAGGATGGACCCCGCGGTCGGCGCCTCGGTGTGAGCGTCGGGAAGCCACGTGTGCAGCGGGAACAACGGGACCTTGATCGCGAAGGCAAGGGCAAATGCAGCGAACAACCACCGCTCGGTTCCGATGGGAAGGTCGAGCAGCACCAGATCGGCCAGGTTGAACGACGGGTGCCCAGTCTGCTCGAGGTGCAGGATGGCGAGTGCGATTATGCCCGCGAGCATCAGCGCCGAGCCGAATGCGGTGTAGATGAAGAACTTCATCGCTGCATAGATCCGGCGCTCACTCCCCCATATGCCGATGATGAAGTACATGGGGATGAGGATCGCCTCGAAGAAGACGAAGAACAGGAACAGGTCGAGCGCGAGGAACACACCGATCATCCCCGCCTCGAGAAGAAGCGCATTGACGACGAACTCCTTGGTGCGACTGGTGATCGAAGTCGATGCGGCGAGCGCGATGGGGACGAGCAGGGCGGTGAGGACGACCATCGGCATGGAGATGCCGTCGACACCCAGATGCCAGCTGATCCCCCAGGGCTCGTACCAAAGATGGAACTCCTCGAACTGCATGGCGGCTCGAGGCTCGAACGCGTAGAACAGATACGCGGCCAGACCCAACGGCATGATCGACATCGCAATGCCGAGGGGTAGGTGGATCTCCTTGCGGCTCCTCGGGACGAGAGCCACCGCCACGGCACCGACAACCGGCAGGAGGACGAGCCAGGTCAGCATCTCGCTCCTCCGGCCAGAGATATCGAGTGCCAAGTACCAAGCATCAAGTACGAAGTACCGAGCCTTCTTCGAAGGCTCACGAGCCTGCCACCAGCCATATCACGACCGTGACCGCGCCGGCGAGCAACAGGGCGCCGTAGTTGCGAACGAACCCCGTCTGCAACGGCCGGGCCCAGTTGCCGACGTTGCGAACCACACGAGCGACACCGTTGACGGCGCCATCGATCACCGGGAGGTCGACACTGAACGCCGCTGCCTCGGCCACCTTGCGTCCTGGAGCGACGATCACCCTCCCGTAGATATCGTCGACCCCGTAGGCCTGTTCCCAGGTTCCCCACAATGGCTCAAAGCCTCTCTCGAATGACTTCCAACTCTCCTGTGGCTGGCGATAGGTGACGTACGCCGCCGCCGCGCCGGCGAGACCGGCGATAACCGACAAACCGGCCAGGAGGACGAACATCCCCGCTCCCTCCGGGGGATGTTGGAGGGTGACGATCTCGAATGCCGGCTCCAGGAAGTGCTCGAGACTCATCCTCACCGGTGTGTTGACCAGACCACCCACCACCGACAGACCTGCGAGGATCATCAATGGGACCGTCATCACGGCAGGCGACTCGTGGGGATGCTTGTCGTCGTCCCAGCGCGGACGCCCCATGAAGACCATCACCCATTGGCGTGTCATGTAGAAGGCAGTGAGCAGTGCCGTGATCAGCCCGATCACCCAGAGCACCGAGAACCACCCACCACGGGCGAACGCCGAGCCGAGGATCTCGTCCTTCGACCAGAACCCGGCCAGAGGAGGAATCCCGGCGATGGCCAGAGTGGCAAGCCCCATGGTCGTGGCGGTCACCGGCATCGTCTTGCGCAGTCCGCCCATCTTGTGCATGTCCTGTTCGTCGCTCATGGCGTGGATCACCGAGCCGGCGCCGAGGAAGAGAAGTGCCTTGAAGAAGGCATGAGTCATCAGGTGGAAGATGCCCGCGACGTAGGCGGTGGTGCCGGCGGCGAGAAACATGTACCCGAGCTGAGACACGGTCGAATAGGCGAGGACTCTCTTGATGTCTCGCTGAGCCAGGGCGATGGACGCAGCCCACAGGGCAGTGAGCGCCCCGATGGTGGCCACGGTGACCTGTGCCACCGTCGACAGCTCGAAGATGGCCGCCGATCGGGAGATCAGATAGACACCGGCGGTCACCATCGTGGCCGCGTGGATCAACGCGGACACTGGCGTCGGGCCCTCCATGGCGTCCGGCAGCCAGACGTACAGCGGGATCTGCGCCGACTTGCCGGCGGCCCCCACCAGGAACAACAAGCCGATCGCCGTGGCCACGGCCGTCGTCAGCTCGTCGCCCGCCCGCTCGAAGACCCCCGCGTAGGAGAGGGTGCCGAACGTCGTGAAGACGATCATCAACCCGACCATGAAGCCGAAGTCGCCGATTCGGTTGACGATGAACGCCTTCTTGGCAGCCGGTGGCGGGGCAGCCTTGCTGAACCAGAACCCGATCAGGAGATAGGAGCAGAGACCGACCAGCTCCCACCCGAGGAAGAGCATGGCGTAGTTGCCGGCCAGAACCAGGGTGAGCATCGATGCGGCGAACAGGTTGAGGTAGGTGAAGAACCGACCGAATCGCTCATCGCCGTGCATGTACCCGATGGCGAAGATGTGAATGAGTGCGCCGACCCCGGTGACGACGAGAGCCATCAGGGCCGACAGCGGGTCCCACAGGATCTCGAGGTTTGCGCCGATGGCGGGCATCCACTCCCAGAGCAACACCGTCTCACCGTGCTCACCGCCCTGAATGAACGGGATCGCCGCGGCCACGGCGACGGCGAATGAGCCCCCGATCGCGGCACTGGCCACCCAACCGGACAGTGGCTCCTTCAGGTAACGGCCGAAGAAATGGAGCAAGACCGCCCCGGCGAGAGGCAGCGCGATGATCAGCCAGAGCAAATCGATCATGATCGAGATGCCTTTTCAGACGTCGTAGGGACGAAATACCGTCCGTACAGCATTAGGAAGCCTCTGCCGCAGGTGAGAGGCATCATCCTCGGAGCTCCGAGAGGTCGTCGACGGAGGCCGTCGAGCGGATACGGAAGATGGAGACGATGATGGCCAGCCCGACGACCACTTCCGCTGCCGCCACCACCAGGATGAAGAAGACGGCGACCTGGCCGTTTATGTCGTTGAGGTCCCGCCCCACGGAGATCATCGTGAGGTTGACCGCATTCAGCATCAACTCGATGCACATGAACATCACCAGCGCGTTGCGCCGAAGCAGCAAGCCGACAGCACCGATGAAGAAGAGGGCACCGGCGAGTGCCATGTACCAGCCGACATCGACCATCAGCTCTCTCTCCTCCGGTAGTGAGCCAGGGCGATCGCACCTGCGGCGGCGACGGTGAGCAGCAATGCCGTGGCCTCGAAGGCGAGTACCCAATCGGTGAAGAGCGGCTCTGCGACCGTCTCCACGGTCCCATTGATCGGAAGCGCACCGGTGTCGGCCCTGCCGGTCACCCATTCGAAGTCACCAAAGAGGACCAGCCCTCCGGCGAAGAGGATGATCACGATGGCAAGACCGCCGACGAGCCAACGTTGAAAGGGAAGCGTCTCCTCGCGCCGCTCCTCCTTGTCCACGCCGATGAGCATGATGACGAACAGAAACAGCGTGAGCACAGCACCTGCGTAGACGATCACCTGAACCGCAGCCACCAGGTGGGCCAGTTGCACGACGTAGAGAACGGCCACCGACAGCAACGTGCCCAGCAGGCCCATCGCCGAGTAGACCGGGTTGCGTGACATCACCACTGTGACCGCCCCGGCGAGGGCCACGAGGCCCATCACGACGAAGAGAAGCGCCTCAGCCATCAGTCTGGTCCGATCTGGCGTCCCGCTCATCCTGAGAGGGCTCGGGGTCCCAGGACGCCGGGCCCGGGGTCCCTTGCCACATCTGGACACCCTCATAGGCAGCCATGCCCGATGGGGCCGTGGCGCGAACCCAGCCGTCGGCGGTCAACAGCTCTTCCTCGTCGGCGAGATGGTCACCGGGGAACATGTGAGGCACCTCGCCCGAGGGCTCCATCAACAGCTCGTCCCTGGTGTAGATGGCGTCCTGGCGGTTGGTGGTCGACATCTCGAAGAGATGAGTCATGGTGATGGCCTCGGTCGGGCACGCCTCGACACACAACCCGCAGAAGATGCAGCGGAGCATGTTGATCTCGTACACGTACCCGAACCGCTCACCGGGCGAGGTGGGATTGGCCGGGTCGTTGTCCTTTCCACGCACGTATATGCAATCGGCGGGGCATGCCCCGGCGCACAGCTCGCAACCGATGCACTTCTCCATGCCGTCGGGGTATCGATTGAGGACGTGCCTGCCATGGAAGCGCTGCGGCTTCTCACGCATCTCCTTGGGGTATTCGGTTGTGACCATCTCCCGACCGGTGATGGTGCGGAGCATCGTGGCGCCGGTGACTCGAAGACCCTTGAGCAACTCTGTGACCAATCCCATGCGCTAACTCCAGGGCAGCCCGAATTGGCGAACGCCGATGGCAATGGACGACACCACGATCCATCCGAGGGCGGTCGGGATCAGACGCTTCCATCCCAATGACATCAGCTGGTCGTAGCGAAGACGCGGCAACGTGGCCCGCAGCCAGAAGAAGACGAAGACGAGCAAGTAGGTCTTGAGGAGGAACCAGACGGTGGGCAGGACCGCCGAGACGAAGGCCGGCACGGAGCCTGCCCACGTCGGGCCATTCCAGCCGCCGAGGAACAACGTGGCGGCGATGGCTGACATCGAGAATATGTTGATGTACTCGGCGAGAAAGAACATGGCGAAACGCATGCCCGAGTACTCGGTGTGGAATCCTCCGACGATCTCCTGTTCCGCCTCGACCAGGTCGAAGGGGGCGCGGTTGGTCTCCGCGACGATTGCGATCATGAAGATGACGAAGGCCACGATCTGCGGGAACAGATTCCACCTGGGGATGAAGGATCCCCACGTCCCCGCCTGACGCTCCACGATCTCGGCGAGGCTCAGCGTCCCGCCGTCTCCCTGCGTCGCCGTGAACATGACCACGGCCACCATCGCCAGGCCCATCGCCGCCTCGTAGGAGATGGCCTGAGCCGTTGCGCGCACCCCGCCGATCAACGGGTACTTCGAGCCGGATGACCAGCCGGCCAGCACCACCGCGTACACGGCCATCGACGACATGGCGAGGATGAAGAGAATGCCGATGTTCAGGTCGGCTCCCTGGAGGACGACCTCGGAGTCACCGATGGTGAAGGGGGCTCCGAACGGAACCATCATGAAGATGAGGAACGCCGGGATCGCAGCGAGGAAGGGGGCGAGCAGGTACATGCCCAGCTCCGCCTTGCGTGGGGTCACCGACTCCTTGAAGAAGAGCTTGAGACCGTCGGCCACGGTCTGGAGGATCCCCCAAGGCCCGGCCCGCTGCGGGCCGATACGGCTCTGCATGTCGGCGACGACCTTGCGCTCGGCCCAGACGTTTATGACGGTGACGACCAAGAGCAGCACGAACACGAGGACCACCCTCAGCAACACGATCCCGGCCTCCGCCCAATCCATCAGGCTTCGTCCTCTCCCGACAGCGTCTTCACCCGCACGACTGCATCCGCACCCAACGGTGTGCCACCGGGCTGGTTGCGGGGCGCGTAGACCACTCCGGAAGGGGTGCCGGGGTCGAGAATCGCGGTGAATTGCCCCTCTCCCTTCGTGGTGGTGAGGGTCACTGCGGAGCCCTCCCTGATCCCCACACCGGGGGCGTCGGCTGGGTTCACGTAGACGACCGCGCCCGGAGCGAGACCGTGGAGCGATGATGAGTGCCGCAGCCTGACCCCGTCGTCATACATGGTCCTCGCCTGGTGAAGCACGAATTCGGCGCCGGGGCTTGCCGGGCCATCGAGTGCAACCGGGATGTGATCGAAGGGCTGGCCGGACAAGAGGATGCCGTCACGGTCCTCCCACTCGAGGCGATCGTGGGTGACGCCCTCATAGACGGGAAGAGTCTCCGCGATCTCCTTGGCGATCGTCTCCGAGGATGCCAGGCCCAGCGGCGCACCCATGTACGAGGAGAGGTCGTCGATGATCGACCAATCGGGTTGGCCGGAGCCGGGGGCAGGCCGCATCCGGTTCACCTTCTGCACCCGTCCCTCCAGGTTGGTGACCGTGCCTTCTTTCTCGGCGAACGCGGCCGCCGGCAGGATCACGTCTGCCTCCGCGTTCGTGTCGTTGACGAAGATGTCGATCGAGACCACGTACTCGGCTCCGAACATCCCGTCATTTGCGGCGCGATGGTCCACCATGTCGCGCAGCGGATCGGACCCCACTAGCACGAGCCCACGGAGGTCACCGGCGTCGAGCCCTTTCATGATCCCCGCCAGGTCCTTCCCCGGCTTCTCGGCGGCGACCCTTCCCCGCAGCAGGTCTGGAGCGAGTCCCATGTCGAGGGCGCCGAACGTGTTGGACCGTGATGCCAGGGGCATTATCCGCGTCGAGCGAGCCTTTTGACGGGCGAACGCAGCGGCGGACTCGGCGAGCCGGGTGCCGTCGGCGAGACTTGCCACTCCGACAATCGCAACCACCTTGTCCACGGCGAATGCCCTGGAGACCTCCTCGTGCTGACCGTCCTCCAGCTCGTCGAGAAGCGCAAACCCACCGCCGGGTCGGTAGGTGAGTTTGTGTGTCGCCCGGTCGTCGAGGCCGGTGACGCGAGGGTGGACTACGACGAGGGTCTTGCCAAGCTCCTGGGCGGCACGACGGACCCGGAGATACAGCGTTGGATGCTCCTCCTTGAGATCCGGGGCCCAGACGAAGATGGTGTCAGCGTCGTCGAGATCGGAGATCGTCCCCCGGTCGACCGTTGCAGCGAGGAAGTGCGAAGCGAGATCGTCGTCCATCCGCGCGTCGACGTGAGGGGTCTCCAGGACGTCGCGAGCGAACCGGCTCACGGCATAAGCGTCCTCATTGGTGCCGTTGGCTCCACCCAGCACGGCGATGGCCTCGCCTCCATCCTCGTCCTTGATGAGTTGCAGCCGAGTGGCGACGGTCTCCAGCGCCTCGGGCCACTCGACCTCCACCAGTTCTCCGTTGCGACGCACGAGCGGATTCGTCAGCCTCTGATCAGACCGCAGGTACTCGAATCCGAAACGGTCCTTGTCCGAGAGCCAGCCGTGGTTGGTGGCGTCGTTGTCCACACCGACGTAGCGGAGGATCTCATTCTGAGACGAGTGGATCTCGATACGGGGGTGCGCCGTGTCGAACATCGAGGAACTCTCGATCTTCCGCAGGTCCCACGGTCTCGCCCGGAAGCGGTACGGCTTGGCGGTGAGCGCTCCGACCGGGCAGATCTGGACGGTGTTGCCCGAGAAGTAGGAAGAGAACGGCAGATCGGGGAAGGTGTTCACCTCGGTCTTGTTTCCTCGATCCTTGAACTCGATGAGAGGGTCTCCGGAGATCTCGTCCGAGAAGCGGGTGCACCGCGCACAGAGGATGCATCGCTCCCGGTCCAACAAGACCAGGTCGGAGATTGGGATCGGCTTTTCGAAGTGACGTTTGATCTCGACGAATCGGCTCTCCCCGGGCCCGTAGGCGAGGGCCTGGTCCTGGAGCGGGCACTCCCCACCTTTGTCACAGACCGGGCAGTCGAGAGGATGGTTGGCGAGGAGGAACTCGAGTATCGCCTCCTGGGCCTTCTCGACCTCGGCGTTCTCGGTGTCTACCTCCATCCCGTCCGCCACTGAGTTGGTGCAGGACGTGACGATCATCGGACCTCGCGGCGTCTCGATCTGGACCAGGCACATCCGGCACATGCCCACCGGGCTCATCCGCTCGTGCCAGCAGAAACGTGGGATGTAGGTGCCGTTGTCCTGGGCGGCCTTGATGATCAGCTCACCTTCGGGCACTTCGTGCCCGACCCCGTTGATGGTGACGTGGACGAGCTCAGCCATGACTGGCCTCGCTCGCCGTATCAGGTACTTGGTACTCGGTGCCTGGTACCTGGAATGGGCATCCTGCTCGCTCGACGTGCTCCTCGACTTCATCGCGGAAGTAGTCACGCAGAGCGAGGATCGGTGACACCGCCGACGGGCCCAGAGGGCAGATGGTCGTCATCTTCGGGGGCCAGCCGAGACCGATGCTTATCCCGTCGGAGACGTCGACGGCCAGATCGAGGTCGACGACACGCCCGTGGCCTTCTTCGACCCGTCGCAGGATCATCTCCAGCCAGGTCGTGCCCTCGCGACACGGTGTGCACTGCCCACACGACTCGTGTGCGAAGAACCTCACCACCCGTTCCGCGGCGCGGACCATGCAGGTCTGGTCGTCCATGACGATCACCGCACCCGATCCGAGCATCGAACCAGCTCCTGCGGTTGCATCCTTGGTTATCTCGAGGTCGAGGTGCCTCTCCGGGACGAACCAGGGAGCCGAAGCGCCGCCGGGGATCCACGCCTTCAGGTTCCGACCCTCGCGAATGCCACCACCGACCTCGTAGATCAGGTCTCTCCACGTGATCCCGTGAGGCAGCTCGTAGTTGCCCGGCCGGTTCACGTGGCCAGAGAGGGACATCATGAAGGTGCCCGTGTCTTCGCTGTCGGTGAGACCGGCATACTCCCCGGATCCCATCGCCAGGATGTGAGGCAGGTTGGAGACTGTCTCCACGTTGTTGACGATGGTGGGCATCATGTAGAGGCCCTTGGCGGCCGGAAAGTACGGCGGCTTGAGTCGCGGCTCGCCGCGTTGGCCCTCCAACGAGTTGATGAGGGCGGTCTCCTCCCCGCAGATGTAGGCCCCACCACCGAGATGCACGGTCACCTCCAGGTCGTAGTCGGAGCGGAAGATCCCTTTGCCCAGATACCCCTTTGCGTAGGCCTCGTCGACAGCCACCTGGACCCGGCGCGCAGGCTTGGAGTACTCGCCGCGGATGTAGACGAAGGCGTGATGGACCTCGTTGGCGATGGCGGTGATGATGATCCCCTCGACCATTTGATGGGGATCACGCTCGAGAAGCTGACGGTCCTTGAACGTGCCCGGCTCGGACTCATCGCCATTCACCACCAGATAGGCGGGGCGCGCCGGGGCGAGAAAGCTCCACTTGAGCCCGGCCGAGAAGGCAGCGCCACCCCGACCGAGCAGACCTGAGGCCTTGACCTCCTCGACGAGGTCGTCGCGGGTCATGGTCAGGGCCCGCCTGGCCTCGGCGTAGCCGCCGGTGGCCTCGTACCGCTCGATCGTGTGCGAGTCGGAGGGGTGGTCGACCATTCGCTTGGTCACGAGAAGGGTGCTCATCCGTCCTCGCTTCCGATCGTGCCCAGGGGCTGGAACGCCGGATACGGGCCTACTGCGCCGTCCCTCTCGGGGATGGCCCATTCGAAGCTACGTTTGCCACCGAAGAGAGATTGCATCTCGTCGCCCATGACCACGTCTGGCTTGGCCTTCCTCAGCCAGTTGACCAGCTCCCGGGCTTTCTCGGGGGTGACCCCCTCGATCAGCTCATAGTTGACCTGGACCGCGGGCGCCCCACCGCAAGCTCCGATGCACTCGACGTGCTCGACGGAGAGAAGCCCGTCGTCATCGGTCTCGCCATTGGGCACACCCGACTCGTCTTGGACGGCGTGGAGCACGTCGTCACCACCGAGAAGCATGCATGAGATCGAGGTGCAACAGGAGATGAGATACCGGCCGGTCGGCTCCCGCTTGTACATGGTGTAGAAGCTGGCGACCGCTTGTACCTGCGCCGGTGTCATGCCACACCACTCGGCGACCTCTTCCATGCCTTCGCCGGTCAGGTAGCCCTCCTCGGCCATCGCCAGATAGAGCAACGGCATTACCGCAGATCTTCTCTCCGGATACTGCGAGATGATCTGACGAGCCCGCTCCTGGGTGCCCTCCGACCAACGGCTCACCGCGCGCGCCCCCCTGGTTCGCGCTGCACAACGTCGCGGAATCCGACGCCGAACGCAGCCCAGTCGAGATGCCGGACGGTCCAAGAACGACTGCATCGTTTTTGAAACCGACGGACGGTCATGACATGACCGTTCATCGGTCGACGTCCCCCATGACCGGGTCCATCGATGCGATCGTGGCGATCGTGTCGGCCACGAGGCTGTCTGCCATGGCGATCGGCAGGGCCTGGAGGTTGTAGAAGCTCGGTGCGCGAGTGTGCATCCGGTAGGCATTGGCACCACCGTCCGACACCAGGTAGCAACCCAGTTCGCCTCTGGGAGACTCCACGGCGACATAGGTCTCTCCCGGTGGCACCTTGAAGCCTTCTGTGAAGAGCTTGAAGTGGTGGATGAGCGCCTCCATCGACTCGTCGATGCGGGAACGAGGCGGAGGCGTGATCTTGCGGTTAGGGACGCGATAGTCCCCTTTCGGCATGACGTCCATGACCTGCTCGACGATCTTGAGCGACTCCCTGATCTCTTCGACACGCACCCGAAAACGGTCGTAGACGTCGCCTTTCTCTCCTAGGGGCACGTCGAACTCGTACTGCTCTATCCCCGAGTAGGGGAAGACCTTGCGAAGGTCCCAGTCGACACCGGTTGCCCGCAGAGCCGGACCGGTGATCGAGAAGGCAACGGCCTCCTCGGGGCCGATGATCCCGACGTCCTGGGTACGCGCCATCCAGATGGGGTTCTCCTTCAGCAGGTCGTCGTACTGCTGGAGTCGCCCGGGAATGTCCTCGAGGATGGCTGCCACGTCGTCCTTCCACCCGGGTGGCAAGTCGGCGGCCACACCCCCGGGGCGGATGTAGTTGTGATTCATGCGCAGACCGGTTGTCTTCTCGAAGAAGGCGAGGATGGATTCCCGCTCCCTGAAGCCGTAGATCATCATCGACAAGGCACCTACGTCCATACCGTTGGTCGCCAGGGCGACGAGGTGTGAGGACACACGGTTCAACTCGGTCATCAGAATTCGGATCGCCGCAGCCCGAGGAGGCACCTCCACGTCGAGAAGACGCTCCACGGCCAACGAATAGGCCAGTTCGCCGTGTAGAGGTGCGAGGTAGTCCATGCGTGTGACGTTGGTGGGCCCCTGCGAGTAGGTGAGCTGCTCGGCCGTCTTCTCCATGCCCGTGTGCAGGTACCCGATGATCGGTTTGGTGCGGCGGATCACTTCGCCCTCCAACTCCAGCTGAAGTCGTAGGACACCGTGGGTCGATGGGTGCTGTGGCCCCATGTTGACCACCATGCGCTCGTCTTCGGCCACTTCGTCGTCGAAGACGTAGTCGTCGTCGACGACCCTGCCGAACCCCTCGGCGAGCCGGGCGTCGGACTCCTCCGTTCCCAGCTCCTGAGCGCCCTCGTCGGTCGGCTGGAACCGTGGCTCCTCCGTGCCCGCCACCCAGATGTCCAGTGTCTTCTCGTCCGTCATCGCTAATCCACCCGATGGGAGGCCTTGAACTGAACGGGCACCATGCCGACCCCGTAGTCCTTGCGAAGGGGATGACCTTCCCAGTCGTCTGGCATCAGGATCCTCGTCAGATCGGGATGGCCTTCGAATGTGATGCCGAACATGTCGTAGACCTCACGCTCGGCAAACCCGGCGCCAGGCCAAATCGGGGTCAGGGACGTGATGGTGGGATCCTCGCGGCCGACGGTCGTGATCATGCGCAGCCTGACCCGGTGACGCATCGAGACGAGGTTCGCCACGACCTCGTACCGCTCCGAACGGGAGCGGAGCCAATCGACGGCGGTGACGTCGGAGCAGACCTCGAACCCGGCCTCCTTGGCTGCTTGCCCGAATACGCCCCATTCCTCGGCCGGGACCCTGACGACACTCTGACCATGCGACTCCTCCCACGTCACAGACTCGAATGCCTCGGCGAGCTGGGACAGGATGGGGCTCACTCGAAGATCTCCGATCTCATCGGAGTCAAATGCGATTTCATCGCACGATCTCCCCGGCCATGATCCTGTCGTGGAGATTGAGGATGCCGTGCATGAGACTCTGCGGGCCCGGTGGGCAACCAGGCACGTAGATGTCCACCGGCACGATCTGGTCGACACCTTGGACCAGCGCATAGTTGTTGAACATGCCCCCTGAGCTGGCGCACGCTCCCATCGAGATGACCCACTTGGGGTCGGGCATCTGGTCGTAGACCTGGCGGAGCACCGGCGCCATCTTCTGGCTGACCCGGCCGGCGACGATCATCAAGTCGGCCTGACGAGGCGACGCCCGAAAGACCTCCATGCCGAATCTCGCCAGGTCGTAGTGGGCGGCCCCGGTCGCCATCATCTCTATGGCGCAGCAAGCGAGACCGAACGTCGCCGGGAACATCGACCGTGTTCGCGCCCAGTTGGCCGCCTTATCGACGGTGGTCATGAGGAGATTGCCCGGGGCCGTCGTTGCCATCAGGCTGCTTCCCGTGGCTCCTCGACAGGGATGTAGCGGGCGCGACGCTTGACGTTCCAGTCGAGCGCACCCCGCTTCCACACATAGAGCAGGGTCTCGAAGACAAAAGCCGTGAAGATGAGAACGGCGACCACGCCGTACCAACCCAGCTCGTCCCAGATCGAGGCCCAAGCGAAGAGAAAGATGATCTCGATGTCGAACACGACGAACAGCATCGCCACCAGGTAGAACTTGACGGGGAACCGCTGCGCCGGCTCGACTTCAGGGATGATCCCGCATTCGTACGGCTCGAGTTTCTCCGGTGTCGGCCGGTCGGGTGAGAACATCCTGGACACGAGGAGCGACACGGCGACGAACCCGGCGGCAAGCACGAACATGACGAGTATCGGTGCGTAATCCGCGAGGGTCACGTTCGGGGAGAATAGGGCGCTCTGCGCTTGTGAGGTAATTAACAAGCTCCGTCCGACGTAGGGTGCCCGACGATGAGCAAACCCTTCGACATCGAAGCCACCCGCGCCCGGTTCCCGGCTCTGGCAAGAGTCGAGAACGGTCACCCCGTCGCCTATCTCGACGGGCCGGGTGGGACCCAGGTTCCCCAATCGGTGATCGACGCCATGGGAGACGTCCTACGCAACGGCGTCAGCAACCTCGGAGGAGGGTTTGGAGCTTCCGACGACGCCGTGAGGGTCACGGCCGAGGCTCGCAGCGCAGTGGGGAGATTCCTCTCGGCCGACTCCTCGGAGGTCTCGTTCGGGCAGAACATGACCAGTCTCACGTTCGCCATCAGCCGCGCCATCGCCGAGACCTGGGCGGCAGGCGATGCGATAGTCCTCACCAGCCTCGACCACGACGCGAACTACACGCCCTGGCACATGGCAGCGGAGCGCCGGGGCGTCGCGGTGAGGGTGGCCGAGTTCGACACCCACACCGGGCTGCTCGACCCTCGATCGATCACCGACTTGCTCGACGAGAGGGTGAGGCTGGTTGCGTTGTGCCTGGCCTCCAACTCGTTGGGAACGGTCGTGGACGTCGTCTCCGTCGCTCAGGCGGCCCGAGAGATTGGTGCCCTCACCTACGTGGACGCGGTCCACGCCGGCCCCCATCTCCCCATCGACGTGGGGCAACTGGGATGCGACTTCCTGGTTGCCTCGGCATACAAGTTCTTCGGGCCTCACACCGGAATCCTCTACGGCAGGAACGAGCACATGGCTTCTCTAGAGGCGTTCAAGGTGCGTCCGGCGCCCTCGGACCCGCCGGGCAAGTGGGAGACGGGCACTCAGTCGTTCGAGTCGCTGGCTGGCGTCACCGCCGCCGTGGAGTATCTCGAGTCGATTGGCTCCGAGACGATCACGAGACACGAGCTGACGCTGGGTGAGCGTTTCCTCTCCGGTCTGGAGGACATGGGACATGTGCGTCTCTTCGGTCAACCCGAGATGGGGGCGAATCGTGTCGCCACGTTCGCCGTCTCGGTGGACGGCATGACCCCCGCCGCGGTGGCCCGCCGGATGGTCACGGC
The DNA here is from genome assembly GCA_050050035.1 of Acidimicrobiia bacterium. Lineage (GTDB taxonomy): Bacteria > Actinomycetota > Acidimicrobiia > Spongiisociales > ZC4RG35 > JANQRA01. Next base: position 22,331 of record JASFVB010000007.1, read on the forward strand.
CGGCATATACGTCTGGGCTGGTCACTACTACGCGGTGAACACGATGGAACGTCTCGGTGTGCTCGACGATGGCGGGCTGGTTCGCATCGGGTTCTGTCACTACAACACCTTCGACGAGGTCGACCGGACCCTCGAGGTTCTCGACTCACTCGGCTGAATCGGGGGCCACCCGCACGCGAGCACCGGGGACACGACTGTCGCCGGCGCCGATGACGGGGCTCGCCGTGCAGTGGGATTGGCCGGGCGCGCTCAACGAATCACGTGTTTCGGCCGATATATCGAGGTGGCAGACGTGAGCCCCCGCAGAAGGACCACATGGTCCGGTCGCGCCGTCGTCGTCGCCGTCGTGTTCGCCGCGTCCTTTGGCCTCTTCGGCCTGGGTGTCCTTCTCTCCAACACCTATGGGGCCGCCCAGGTGGCGGACAACGCACGTCAGCTCCACTGGACGAATGCGACGCTCGGCACGTCTGGCATTGCAAGGGCGGCGGTGGCGCAAGCCATCTTCTTCTCCTTCGAGGAAGTCTCCGGCGCAGAGGACGCAAACCTGGCCATTGCCGAAGCCCGTAGCAATCTCGACGCCGTCGTGGCTCTCGCCGCGAGCCCCGACGCGCCAACCGACGTTGAGTTCATCGCTGTGCTGGACGAGTTCACAGATGCCGGATACGACGCTCTCGATTTGGCAGAGGCGGGCGACTCTGCGACGGCAGAGGCCATCCGCCTGGCTCGTGTCGAAGGCGTATACGAGCAGCTCCAGGACAGATTCGAGTCGCGGCAGGCCGAGCAGGCCGCGGCCATCGCGCAATCCGAGCAGGCGACAGGCCGCATCTCCAGGATCACGTTCGTCGCTATCAGCTTCGTCATCCCGGCCATCGTGATGGTCAGCTTCTGGCTGGCACTCCGCTCCCGGGTCCGAGCCCGTGAGGCCGAAATGCGCACCCGTCTGGAGACGAAACAACAGCTCTTGGCGGCAAAGGACGAGTTCATTGCCGGGCTGTCACATGAGCTGAGAACCCCCCTGACCACAATCGTCGGCTTCTCTGAGTTGATGCTCGAGTCCCACTCACTCAACGAACGGGACCGGGAGCAACTGGGCCTCATTCATGGGGCGTCCTCCGACCTGTCCCGGATGGTCCAGGATCTGCTGACGGCCGCACGTCTCGATGCGGGTGCCTTGACGACTCGGGAAGAGAGATTCGACCTGGCCGAAGCCGTGAAGGCGGCAACGACACCGTTCTCCCAACTTGGCGAGCAGATCGACGTCGGAACCCGTTCCATCGAGGTCTTTGCCGACCCTCTCCACGTCCGCCAGGTCGTCCAGAATCTAGTGTCCAACGCCATCCGGCATGGTGGCGAGTGGATAGTCGTCTCGATGACCACCACCGAGGGGTTCGCTCACGTCGTCGTCAAGGACAATGGCGAAGGTGTATCCCAGGAGGTGGAGCGAAGACTGTTCGAGCGCTTCGTCAACGAGGGCCGGGACGCACTGGTGGCGGGAAGCGTCGGTCTGGGTCTCGCTATCTCACGGGAGCTGGCCACACGGATGGGCGGCCGACTGGAATACGACCACACCGACGGCTGGACCGCCTTCTCGCTGTCTGTCCCGCTGTCGTCCCCCGGCCAGGAAGCGCCGGCTCCGGCGGAGCTGGCTACGCGCGGATGACGGACCCTCGAGGCATCCGCGGCCTTGTGGCGACCGGCCTGGCAGTACTCGCTCTCACTATTCCGCAGGTGGCCCGGGCGGCCAATGTAGACCTGTTTCTCGGAGGGGAATCTGTGCCCTCGGCTTCCATGAGCAGCTCCACGCCGCCAGGCGGGCCCCTGCCCAACTTCGACCCCGGACGGGACAACGAGCAAGGCTTGCTTCTCTCGAAGAGCAACAGTGGTGTCAACGAGAGCGATCCCACCAAGTACCAGCTATGGGAGTACGACGCCTCGGGGCTCACGCTGTCGGTGAACAACTTCACCATCTGGGCGGCGCCAAAGGACTTCGACTCTGCGAAAACCGTCACATTCGGCGCCTATCTCATGGACTGTGCCTCGACCTGTTCCTTGCTCGACACGGCCACGGCGACCATCACCAACGGGTCGACCTGGCGGCAGGCGACGACGCCGCTCAGCGTGGCCAACCGGTCTTTCGACGCCGGCCACTCCCTCGTGGTGAAGATCGTCGTCCTCGATTCGTCCGATGCCGACATGTGGTTTGCCTACGGCACATCGTCCTTCGATGCCCACCTCAAGGTCAACGACGCATTACCCGCCACCACCACATCGACGACGACGAGCACTACGACCACGGCGCCCGCGACGACCACGACGACCAGCGCCACGGTGACTACCACCACCACGACCATCGCCTCCGAGCCGACCACAACGACCACAGCTCCCGAGACGACCACCACGACGATCGCCACGGCGACTTCCACCACCAGCCCGGACCCGACCGTGGACATCACCCCGGTCGAGCGACCACGGATCGTCGTTTTCGGGCCGGCGGCAGCCGTCAACGTGGGGTTGTTCAACGACGCACGCGACTTGACCCCTCAGAAGGGCCTCGGAGTCGCGTTTGCCACGTTGAGCGAGAACATCCGGCTCTACTGGCAGGTGGCCCTCGCTCTCGGCACACTCGCGGCTGTTCTCCTCTGGATCGGTTTGTCCAAGCAGAGCGAAGAGGACGAAGAGGAGATGTTTCGCAATGAGACGCTGTAGGGACGAGATATCGTCCCTACAGCATTAGGAAAGCTCACGCGCCGAGGGCGGTGGCGAGTCTCTCCAGGTCGGGGACGTGATAGCGCGGGGGCTCGGAGGGCAGTCCCCAACTGGCCCCGGGTCTGTTGATGAACACCGCCTCGGCGCCGGCGGCCATGGCGCCGGCGCAGTCCCAGTCGTGAGAGGCGACGAGGATCATCTCGCCGATGGCGACACCCATCACGTCGGCGGCGTGCTGGTAGACCGCAGGATCGGGCTTGAACCTGCCCACCTCGTCCACCGAGATCACCCTGAGGATGTAGTCCTCGAGACCGGCGTTCTTGATCTGGGCGTTGGCCATCTCACTGCTCCCGTTGGTCAAGGCGACCAACTGATAACCCTTCGCGTGCAGACGCGCCACGCCCTCCAGCACGTCGGGATGACAAGGGAGCTCCTTCATGGGCGCAATGGCGGCCAGGGCGTCCTCGGCTCGTAGCTTGAGACCGCGTCGCCCGGCCAGGTTGATCAGCGCTTCGGCGCCGATGTCCCCAAAGGGCCGATACTGGCCCAGAGCGTTGGCGATCAGGGAGCCATGGAGGAGCCTGGCGAACCACTCACCGATCGGCGGGTCGGCGCCGAAGAGCGATTCGAGACTGGCGCGCAACGGTTCGAGGCTGAGAAGAGTCTCGTTGACGTCGAAGGCGATCAGACGCGGCGCACCCATGACGCAAATGGTACGCCGAGAACGGCTGACGTCTAGGAGGTGGGAAGCGTCCTCACGATTGCCGCCAGAGCGTCATACGTGCGTTCTCCCATGTGCTTGTCCTCCTCATCCAACAGGTTTGACATGACCTTCAGAGTCCACTCCATCAGGGGACGATTGCGGAGACCGGTGTGGGCGAGGGTTCGCATGACGGAGGGGTAGCCAATCAGCTTCACGAAGATCCGAGCCATCTTGAAGTAGAGGCCGTACTCGTCTTCGAGGTGTTGGGGGTATCGCCGAAGCATCCCGAGATCGTCGGCGCCAAGTGAATCCCGCACGTAGTCGGCGGCCATTCGGCCCGTCTCGTACGCGTAAGAGATTCCCTCCCCGTTCCACGGGTTGATCGCCCCGGCGGCGTCGCCGACCGTGAGCCAGTTTTGCCCGACCAGGGGGCTCTTCGAATACGACATCGTCAGCTTGCCGCCCATTGGCTTGCTCAGCCGGGTCTCTTCGCCGAGTCCCCAGTACTCGGGTGCGGTTGCCACGTAGTCATACATCATGCGCGTGGTGTTGACGTCCTTCCAGTGACGGAAGGTGGACAACAGGCCGACGCCGACGTTCACCGTCCCGTCGCCGAGCGGGAAAACCCATCCGTAACCCGGCATGGTGTTGCCGTTCGCGTCGCGGAGGTCGAGCTGGCTCTCCAGGAACGGATCCTCGGAGCGAGGCGACGAGTAGTAGCCACGAGCTGCCATGCCCAACGGATAATCCCGGCGACGGACAGTGCCCAGCTCCCGGCCGAACCTGTTCATGGACCCGTCGGCGATGACCGTGACGTCCGGGGTGACCGTGTCCGAGTGGGCGCCGTTGGCCAGGGCCACCGAGGTCAGCCGACCGTCCTCGATGACCGGCGTGGCCGTGGTCTTCTCCCGTACCCTCACCCCCTCTTTCTCGGCGAGACGGGCCACCTGGGAGTCGAGGTCGCTCCGTCGGATGACACCTCCCCAGTCGGGGAAGCGTGAATGGTCGGGCCAGTCCATCTCGATCATGAGATCGTCGCCCGCATACGAGCGAAGACCGGTGACCTTGTGAAATGCCGGTGTGTCGAAATCGAAACCCATCTCCTGGAGCTGGAGGATTGCCCGCGGTGTCAGACCGTCCCCACAGGTCTTCTCCCTCGGATACTCCTTCTTTTCCACGAGGGTGACGTCCAGCCCGTCACGGGCCATCCAATAGGCGGCGGCGGACCCGGCAGGGCCACCACCGACCACGAGCACGGACGGGGACGAGGACACAGCCGAATCGTAAAGCGTCGAATGGGGAACCAGGAAGCGCACCTGTAACGTCGACGCGATGAGCGGGTTGTCACGCGCCACGGTCACGCGGCTGCCGCGCTATCTCCGTCTGCTGGACGATCTCAACGAGACGAAGGGCACCGTCAGCTCGGGAGAGCTGGCCGACGCTGCTGGAGTCAACCCCGCCAACGTGAGACGCGACCTGTCCGATCTCGGCTTCCAGGGCACACGGGGTGTGGGATATTCGGTCTCCGAGCTGCGCTCACGCATCCAGAAGGAGCTGGGCATCAAGGCCCGCCGGAAGGTGGCCATCGTCGGTGCCGGCAACCTGGGAACGGCATTGGCCCGGTACAGCGGTCTCCATGCCCGTGGATTCGACGTGGTGGCCATATACGACGTCGAGCGGAGCCGGGTCGGGCAACGTATCGGTGACATCGTCGTTTCACACGGTGACAAGCTCGAGACGGACTGCCAGAACGCACTGTTCGAGATGGCGATCCTCGCCGTCCCCGCCTCGGCGGCCCAGCGAGTGGCGGAGCGGCTCGTCGATGCAGGTGTCTCGTCCATCCTCAACTTCGCCCCGGTGCGGGTGACCGTGCCAGAGGAGGTGCCGGTACGTCAGGTGGACCTCTCGACGGAGCTCCAGATCCTCAGCTACTACGGATAGCTCGCTGGGCTCGCTCCGCTCGCAGCACTTGGTACTTGGTACTTGGTGGTGAAGCGAGCTAGCCGCCTGCTTCCTTGGTCTCTTCGTACTGGTGCAGCGCAACCAGGAAGACCAGGAAAAGCACGAGTGACACCAGCAGCCACGTGATCGGGATGATCCTGATCTCGAGAGCGTTGAGACCTTCGATGTTGTCCGGTTTCGGCCCGCGAGGCGCGTAGATCACGAACAGCATCGAAGTGATGCTCATCCACCCGAAGACGGCCGCTCCCGTCACGAGAAAGCCGAGCCGTCTTCCCAGGTTGGTGTTGTTGAAGAGGTAGATCGACCCGTAGAACAACAAGATGGCGGCGGCGGTCAGGATGATCCCGGTGACAAAGAGATTCGCCGAGAAGATCGACCGGAAGAGCTCACGGAAGAACATCGGCTACTCGATCCCGTCCAGGTTGCCGCCACGAAGATACCTGGCGAGCAGATCGAGGTCGTCGCCGCTGAGGATCGCCCCGAACGCAGGCATCCTGCCCGAGCCGAACCCGTTGAGACCGTACGGCGAGTTGATCTCGGATCCGGTGGTGAGGAAGTCGATCAGCAGATCGGTCTCCTCCGGGTTCTCCGGCGGTGCGCCGAACTGGACCATTGGCCGCCCGTCCCAGAGTGCCGGCCCGAACCCACCCGAGCCGGACTCCTGCGTGTACGGCACACCGGCACTGAAACCCGACGTGTGACATCGTGCACAGTTGGCGTTGAACAATGCGACGGCGCGCTGCGCCTCTTCCGCGGTCGCACCCATCGCCTCGGCGACACCGTCTATGTCGACGGCCCAGGCCTGCTGTCGCTGAGCCATGACCAGGAACTCCAAGCCGGCTTCCTGCTGTGGCCGGATTCGATCCTCGTTGTCCACCGTGACCCCGACGTTGATCGACACCGAGTCGAGACCGCCAACCATGTTGGAGGCCGTCGTCTCATCGGGCACGCCGGCTACGGACTCGGGGCTCGTTGGATCCAGGGAGATGACCACGATCGAGTCGGGAACAGTGGCAGAGGCCGCCTCGGTGAAGATCCCGGCTATGCGGGCTTCACCCGCATCGGATATGCCGTCGCCGTCGGTGTCGGGTGACTCCTCAGAGATGACATCCTCCGCCAACGCCGCCTCGACGGCATCAAAGCTCAGTTGCAGGATCGGGTCCTGGTCGACGGCCGCCCCGATCTGGGCCAGCCCGGCGTCGACCAGCTCACTGTCCGGGACCTCGGGGTCGAGTGCCACCGGATCCACCTCGCTGAAGTGGTCGAAGGCTTCCGACGAGATCGCGGACAGCTCCTGTTCGGCCGAGTCGGAGAGCCCGTCGCCATCGGTGTCGATGCCGGTGTCGGCGTCATCGAGAACGTGGGTGGCCAGCTCGGCGATCGGGTCGATGAACGCCCGATCCTCGGGGGCTTGTTCGATCTCGTGGACGACCTGGTCCTGGTTGACGATGGCGACTTCCACGGTGACGTCGGCGTTGTCGAGACGTGAGACCTGAGCGGGCACGGCATCGACCATCTTGTCGACCGCCTCCTGCTGAGAGATCTGAATCGTCTTCAGGTACTCGACCACCGACTCGACCTGCTGCTCGTTCATCGGGCCACCACCGGCCAGCCCCCAGGCGGGCATGGGTGTGTTGCCACGACCGTAGGTGATCCAGTAGTTCAGCTCGTCCTCGTCGTATCGATACAGGACGTCGTTCAACGCAGGTGCAGCCCAGGAAACGGTGACCCCGGAACGCTGCTCGACGAACTCCGCCGAGCCGCCGGAGCCGAGGGGCCCGTGACAGTTGAAGCATCCGAACTCCTCGACGACGTGGGCACCACGTTCCACAGCCGCTTCGTCGAACTCCTCGACGAAGCCCTCCTGACGAGACGTCTCACCGAGGAAATAGAGAGGAAGCGACACCGCCAGGAAGGCTGAGAAGACGATGGCGGCTTTCTGACCCCCCTCGAGACGTCTGGTCTCGAGCTGTTGGTCGTCGATGCCCGGCTTGAGGTTGGGGGGAACCTCCTCCGCTCCGCCGCGGTTGCGTAGGGCGGACACGAGAAGGACCCCGAGCCAGGTTATCCCGGCGACGACCGCCAGAACCGTTATGACGTCTGCCGTCATCAGCTATGCCTCACGGGCGCCGATGCAACTCGGTCCTTGCGGGTACTGGACGCTGTGTACCGGGGCGCGTGGCGTCTGGATGATCGCCCCTGTCCTCACGATGAACCGATCACCGTTGCGGACCTCGACCTGGAAACGATCGAGGTTGCGTGGGGCCGGACCGGCGAAGTACTCACCGACAGAGTTGTACTTCGACCCGTGGCACGGGCACTCGAACCCGATCGATGTGGCACACCACGGCACTCGGCACCCGAGGTGGACGCATCGTTGGAAGAGTGCCATCAGCCCGGCAGCTTCGACACTCTTGCCCTCGAACTGCTCTGAGAGCGAGTCCGGGGCGGGGACGACGTAGGCCCGGGCCTCCGGCACGAACACGGGGACCACCGCGCCCGAGGGCGTCACGGTCTGCGCCAGCAAGTCTTCGACTGCACCCGCATCGACATCGGAGCCGAAGCCGCCGGTGAGCTTGGGCCAGAAGAACGCGAGGTAGTAGATCCCCTGCATCCCGAGGAATGCGAAGAACGTGCCGGCGATGGCTCTGTTGAAGAACTGCCGACGACTGACCCCGGACTCGTCCGCGGTGACCTCGACGACACGCTGGGTCTCGACCAGCTCGACGTCGGCCCCGACCGCGACGAGCTCCTCCTCAGGCTCGGTGACGACGTCCTCTTCGCCGACCTCCTCGGCGGCTTCCTCGACTTCAGCCTCGACGGGCGGGCTGACGCTGACGCCCTCCATCGACCGATCGGCCTTGCGTGTCTCCTCCGACAACCCTGCCGTCGGATCCGGGCGTTCAGCACGTGAACGCCGGAAGGCGATGGTGAAGGCGCCGACGGCTCCGAGGATGGCGAAGAAGCCGACCCCGACGAGGATCCAATTCGCGAAAGTCACTCGAAGTCCACCCAATCCTTCAAGTCATCGAAGAAGACGCCGTCTTGCCACGGATAGGAGAAGTTGAAGCCCTGCCCACGGAACAACACGCCAAAGATCGTCAGGGTCGCCGCCCCGGCCAGGAAGATCGAGTAGAGGAGGATGGCGAACTTGCGATCGCTGGGACGTGTCGAGGGGTTCTTGTCCACGTAGGGAATCATCATGAAACCGATGAGGCCCGTGAATGTCGGGACCATCACACCTGCGATCTGCGGGTCGAAGTAGCTGAGCAGCTCCTGAAGCCCGAGGAAGTACCAGGGAGCCTTCGACGGGTTGGGTGTCGCGTTGAAGTTCGCCGGATCGAGGAGCGGGGAGTGGATGATCACCGACATGATGACCAACAGGCCGGTGATGGCGAGGATGGCTCCGAACTCCATGAGCATCAAATGCGGCCAGGTGTTGACCTTGTCGGTCGGCTCCGCCTTGACGTTCTGAATGGCCCGGGCCTTGACGACCGTGAGCAAACGTTGGGTGCGGACACCCTCCGGCACGTCGGCCGGTGGAACACTCGGACGTGGCGAGACGATCGACGCCACCTTGCCATTGCCGGAGCCGTCCGGCGCCGGGGCACCCGGGTCCTCGAGGTCCACGGCAGGGATTGGCGCCTCCTCCTCTGCGGCCACCATCGCGGCGGGCGATTCCTCCGGAGGTGGGGTCTCGGCGACCTTCGGTGCCTCCGGGGGCACTTCCTGGCTCATGTCGGTCTCGATTTCGGGAGGCTCGGTGGCGGCCTCGCCCTCGGCAGGCGTCTCGGCGACGGGCAGTGGTTCCACCGTCTCGGCAACGGTTTCCTCGGCTTGGGCCTCTGCCCCTTCCTCCGGCTCCGGCGGGGTCACCTCGATTGGGGGGCCCTCTCCCTTCATCTCGGCGAGAACCTGCTCGACCGGAACGCCAAGAGCTTTGGCCTTCGCCTCCGCGGACCGTCTCAGCAAGCTCTCGGGTATGTCAACCACTCGTCACTCCTACAACGGGCCGGAGATGCCGCCGTCCTTGCGGACACGCCAGAAATGGACGGCCATGAACAAGACGATGATGAAGGGGAAAGCCAGGACATGAAGGACGTAGAACCTCAATAGCGTGGCGGCGCTGACCTCCACACCCGCCAACAAGGCGAACTTCACCTGGTCGCCCATCACCGGGACGAACCCGGCCATGTTGGTGCCGACCGTGACAGCCCAGAGTGCCAGTTGGTCCCACGGAAGCAAGTATCCGGAGAAGGAGAGCAGGAGTGTCAGCAGAAGCAGGACCACACCAACCACCCAGTTGAACTCACGCGGCGGCTTGTACGCCCCGTGATAGAAGACACGACTCATGTGGAGGAAGACCGAGAGGACCATCAGGTGGGCCCCCCAGCGATGCATGTTCCTGACCAGCGAGCCGAAGGCGACGCTCGTGGATAGCGCCTCGATGTCCGAGTAGGCGAGCTCGGCAGTCGGGGTGTAATAGAACATCAGGAAGATGCCCGTGATCGTGAGCAGGATGAACAGGAAGAAGCTCAGACCACCCAGACAGAGGGTGTAGGACAGCTTCACCCCGTGCCTCTTCACCTTCACCGGGTGGAGGTGATAGAGCACGTTGTTCATGACGACGTACGAGCGGTTGCGGGGGCTGTCGGAGTAGCCCTGTTTGAAGGGCGATCCGGGGCGCATGATCGAGTCGGCGACCTGTGAGTTCCACAGCTTGTCTGTGGTCTCCTTGATCCGGTCCCTGAGACCGACTCTTCCGTTTCCGTTAGCCATTGCTCTTCAGCGTCTCCCTACCAGCGCATCCCATATGAGTAGCCATTCTTGAAGTCTCGCTGGCCCGTGTCGAAATCCCACGGTCTGCGGTCGAGCCCCAGCTCCGTCGCCTGATCGGCGAGAGAGCCCTCGAACTTGCCTAGCGATATCACGTTGGTCGGGCACCGGTCGATGCACAGCTGGCACCGTGTGCACTCGTCTTCGTCCACGATGAAGAACCCCAAGTTCTGGGTGTCATCGCCGGGGTGGTCGACGTTGACCGCCTCGTCGATCGCGTCGAGGGACAGATAGTGGATGCATTTCCAGGGGCAGATGTCCACGCAGCCCTCGCAGAGGATGCACTCTGCCTGGTCGATGTGAAGAAACTGCTTCGGACGAAGCTTGTCGGTGAAGTAGTCCCCCTCGACCAGGGCGAGTTGGTAGTCGTCCCTGATCGGTGGAGTCTCGTCGATAACACCCTTCGGCATCAGTTCCCCTTCACCAGTGGCCGACCGTAGGGCGATTTCTTCTCAACCGGGGCCGCCGAGGCCGGGCGCCCTTCCTTGATCTTCTGAATCTGAATCGCCAGCACCGCTGCTCCACCGAGCAACACCGCGTGATACCCACCTGAGATGGCGTCCTTGAGGACCGCCCAGCTGATCTCCACCTCGTTGCCGAGCACCAGGACGGGGGGGATGATGAAGGCGATTCGCTGCGACGACCAGTCGAGGTCGGTCTGCGCATAGCTGAGCCACTCCGACGGCACCATCCCGAAGTAGAAGACCAGTGCGACCCAGGCGATCATCGCGGCTGCGGTCGCCCTGGCCCAGGTCATCTTCTGATTGAGCACCCAGAGGAACGTGGCACCGATCAGGACCATCGTGGTGGCACCGAGCACGACCAGGTAACCCAGGCCCTTCCAGATGACGCCCCGCGGCCACCAGTCGAGATAGTCGACGACCACCGGGACCGTGACGCCGTCCACTACCTCGGTCTCCGAGAGGGACGACCAGTGGATCCAGATGATCCCGAGAACCAGACCGAGAAAGCCGATGAGCAGCAAGGTCCCACCGATCGACCTGCGGCGGGAGTCGCTCAATTCTCCGAGGCGGTACATCTTCGTTGGCAGTCCAGGCGCGTAGAAGGCGTTTGTCGATGAGTTTCTACCACAGGAAGGGTCACGGTAGAGAACCGATGGCCTTTCTCAGCGGCGTCCTTGCCGGGAACTAGGGACTCAATATCCAAGTAGTTATGCTCCCGCCGTCTCAACGCGCGCGAGGAAGTCGGTTGGCTGACACCCAAACCTCAGACATAGGAGCCCTGCTCGGCGGTGGAGCCGCGGAAGACCGCCTCGCCGCAACCCACTTCATGGTCGGAGCGGCATTTGTCGTCGTTGGAGGAGCGATTCAGTTGCTGTCTCTTCTCGCCCTCCGCTTCGCCGACCTGTTCCCGGTGTCCTACGGGCGGTTGGAGCCGGCGGCGAATCTCACCCTCATGGTCGGGTTCGCCGTGATCTCGCTCGTGGGCGGCGTCTACTACGTCCTCCCCCGCCTCACCGGCACACATCTGCGGGCGATCGGATTGGCCCGTCTCGGGCTACTGGCGATGGCGGGGATGACCGCGCTCGGGATCGTGGCCATCTTCATCGGACTGGGCGATGGCAGCCAGCCTCTCGGCTTGCCATGGTGGCTCGACCTCCCCCTCCTCGCCGGTCTCGCCGTCCCCGCCGTGGTGACGATCGCCACCATCAGAGGACGCTCCGAGGAGCGCTCGTTCGTCACACTGTGGTTTGCGATGGGAGGAGTTGTCTGGCTCCCCCTGCTCTACCTGGCCCATCTCGTGACCGAGCTTCCCAACGTGTCCTCGGTGACCACGGCCTACGCAGAGACCTTGTTCTCCGCCGGGTTCGTGACCATGTTCCTGGTGACAGTCGGCTCGGGTCTCGTCTACTACACCGTGGTCAAGGAGATGGACGTCCCGCTGGCGAGCCGCACTCTCGCTCAGGTTGCGTTCTGGTCTCTCGGTTTCGCCGGCGCATGGTGGGGGGCGGCCCAGCTCCTGTTCGGCCCGGGTCCGTCATGGGTCGCCGGAGTCGCCGCCGCCCTGGGTCTCGCCTTCCCGATAGGAGCGCTTGCCAACGCCGCCAACGTGTCGCTGACGCTCGAGGGCTCGTGGTCTGATGTTGGCACGACGCCCGGTGTGCTCTCCGGCGTCCTGGCCCTCTACCTGACGGTTGGAGTCGCCGCGCTCGCGGCGCTGGCGGGGTTCCGCTCCATAGGTTCGGTCACGTCTGACACCTCTTTCTGGGAGGCCATCGAGTTCGTCTCCTTCTCGGGGATCGCGGTGCTACTCGTCTCGAGTGTCGCGTTCGCGGCCATCCCGCGGCTGGTCGGTCGCCATCTCGAGACCGTCGACAAGGCCCGACGGTTCCAAAGACTCACCGTGGGTGGCTCGGTTGGCGTGCTCATCTCTCTCGGCGCGGCCGGCCTCGTGACCGGGTACTCCTGGATCGCCGGTTCCAACAGCGCCGCGTTCATCGATGCAGGCGAAGGTTGGGCCACCGCATCGTCCGGGTCATACGACACGCTGTTGTTGATCGCACTCATCTTCGGCGTGGTCCTGTTCGTCGGGCTGGCCGGATATGCCTCGATCGTCTTCGGGACCGTCACTCGTGGGTCGGCGATCCCACAGGAGTTGCTGGTGTCCAAGGAGAGCGCCGATGAGTGACGTCGCCGCCGCCGCAACCGCACTCGGGATCCCCGAGGCTCTCGTCGAGAGATCGGCGGAAGCACGTGCCACCGCATCGGGCGTCTCCGTGGACGCCCTCCTGACCGAGTGGGCGGGTGGGGAGGCGGCACCGGTGACGACGGCGCCGGCTCCCGAGCCGGCCCCTCCGGTAGAGGAAGCGGCACCCTCCGAGACCGGGACCGGGGCAGCTGAAGAGCCCAAAGAGACGGCGCCCGTGCCGGAGATCGTCATCGAAGTGCCCGAGCCCGCCGGCTTGCCGGAGCCCGTCCCGTCCGGCCCCTATGTGCCGCCGGTTCTGGTCGGTGCCAAGGACTCACCGATGACGATCCTGGCGGGAATCGTGGGGCTCTTCGCGATCATCGTCCTCGTGGGTCTCGTGGGCCCGTCGATCCCCACCGCGACCGCAGGTGCGCGGTCTTCGGACATCCCCTACACGGCAACCGCGCTCGAGGGCCAGGAGATCTACCTC
>JASFVB010000008.1:0-34396 GCA_050050035.1 Acidimicrobiia bacterium
CGTCGAATGTGTCGCCCAGCCGTCTTATCTCGTCGTCCGGGCCACTCAGGGCGATCCGGCGGCTCAGGTCCGAGGCCTGGATCTCACGGGCGACTGTTGTGATCTCCTCTACCGGCCGTAGCACGCGGCCCGACATGATCCAGCCGACAACGATGCTCAGGAGGAACAGGATGATCACCGCCATGATGGTGAAGCGCGCCACCTCGTCGAGCACGATCTGGTTGTAGATCAGCTCGATGGCGTGAACTTCGCCCTCGGTGTAGTGCGGAAGCTCGAAGACGGTGCCGTTCTCGAAGGTCACCGAGCGTCCTTCCCAGAGATGCGACATCATGTGCTGCTCGCTGAGGCCGCGTTGGGTTGCCAGGTAGACGAGACCGAGAAGAGCGCCACCGAGCCCGAAGACGAGGGCCGAGTATTGAACCGAGAGGCGGAACCTGATCGACTGCCAACTCGGCATCAATCGTCTTCCAGCTTGTAGCCGCGTCCGGCAATCGTGGCGATCAGCTGTGGCTCACCGAGCTTCTTGCGGAGATTGCTGACGGTGACTCGCACCACGTTGGTCAGGGGATCGGTCATCTCGTCCCAGACGTGCTCGAGCAGCTGCTCCTGGCTGATGACCACACCCGCGTTGGCCATGAAGTAGTGGAGCAGGGCGAACTCCTTTGCCGTCAGGTCGAGCTCGACGCCGTCCCGCCTGGCCTCGAATCGAGCATGGTCCATCTCCAAGGGCCCAACCAGGATGACCGGATCGCTCGAGGTATCCCGACGGATCAGAGACCGCACCCTTGCGGACAGTTCTGCGAAGGCAAAGGGCTTCACCAGATAGTCGTCAGCACCGGAGTCGAGGCCGGCGACGCGATCGTCCACGTCATCGCGTGCGGTGAGCATGAGGACTTTGGGGCGGTCTCCCTCGAGGGTGGGCAGATCGCCGGAAACGAGGTCACGGCACAGCTGGAGACCGGAGCCGTCGGGGAGGTTCCAGTCCAGAACGACCACGTCATAGCCGGCCGAGCGGAGTCTTATGTCGGCATCGACGAACGAATGCGCGACATCGACGGCGTGACCGTCTCGCCTGAGGCCCCTGGCGATGACGTCGGCGAGATCCGGCTCGTCTTCGACTACGAGTAGACGCATATCCCCCAAAGATAGGCCTGACCAGGTAACCGACGAATAAACACGACGTCCGCGATGGCCAGACAAGTATGGACTTCCGACCTATAAGGAATCGGCAACCTGTTGCCGATTCTCGGAGTCGGAATAATCGATGATTGTCACATTCATCACCGAGGACCGGGACGGGTTTCACACCTACACCGGGCATGTTGTCAGCCGGGGACCATCGACGATCGTGGTGCTCCTCACCGAGCCATTCAGCATTGCAGGCAGGTCGGTTCAGTTTCCCATCACCGATGTGGTGTCGGAAAACGTCATTTCTGCCTAGAGAGCACCGGAGGCCCGGGATAGTCTGACGACGTGCTCGTCGAGACTTCGACCATCCAGGCGCTGGCAATCGCTGGTGGGGTCGGCGCGCTCGCCGGCCTCGTCGCCGGCTTCATCGCGTCGGCGGACAACCTCCTGGGCACCTCCCTCATGGGCATCATCGGGGGGATCACCCTCTCCGCCGTCTTCAAACTGGCCGGTGTGCCACCCATCTACGGGGTCGGCCAGGAGGAGTTCTCGCTCGTGTGGGCCGGGCTCGGTGGCCTTATTCTCGGATTCGTAGTCGGCCGCAGCAACGTCTGAGGTAGCGGTCGCTGCGCTCCCCCGAGTATTGAGTAGCGGTCGCTGCGCTTCCTTGAGTATCGGGTATCGCGACTTGCTCCATACTCCAGGGCGGCGTAGCCGCCCGATACTCAATACCCCAGGGCACGAAGTGCCCGGTACTCAATACGGCGAGCGAAGCGAGCTACGTGCGCGCGAAGCGAGCCCTAGCCAACAGCACCGGCGGCGGCCATGTTGAGCTCGATCAGACGGTTCATCTCGACCGCATACTCCATCGGGAGCTCCTTGACGATCGGCTCTATGAAGCCGGCCACGATCATCGACGTCGCCTGATCCTCGGTGAGACCACGTGACATCAGATAGAAGAGCTGGTCTTCGCCGACCTTCGACACCGTGGCCTCATGGCCGATCTCGGCGTCGTTCTCTTCGATCTCCATGTAAGGGTAGGTATCCGACCGGCTGTCCTCGTCGAGGATGAGGGCGTCGCACCTGACAAAGCTCTTGGCGTTCTCGGCACCTTCCTCGACGCGTACCAGCCCTCTGTAGCCGGCACGGCCGCCGTCCTTCGAGATCGACTTGGAGACGATCGTCGATGTGGTGTCCGGAGCCGCGTGGACCATCTTGGCGCCGGCATCCTGGTGTTGTCCCTCGGCTGCAAAGGCGATGGAGAGCACCTCACCATGTGCGCCCGGCTCCATGAGCCAGACGGCGGGGTACTTCATCGTGAGCCGCGAGCCGAGATTGCCGTCGACCCACTCCATGGTTGCGTTGCGGTAGGCCGCGGCCCGCTTCGTCACCAGGTTGTAGACGTTGTTCGACCAGTTCTGGATGGTCGTATACCGGCAACGTCCGCCTTCCTTCACGATGATTTCGACCACGGCCGAGTGCAGGGAGTCAGTGGTGTACACCGGCGCGGAGCACCCCTCGACGTAATGCACGTACGCACCCTCGTCGACAATGATCAGCGTGCGCTCGAACTGGCCCATGTTCTCGGAGTTGATGCGGAAGTACGCCTGAAGCGGTTGCTCCACGTGAACGCCGGGAGGCACGTAGATGAAGGAGCCGCCCGACCAAACGGCCGAGTTGAGCGCGGCGAACTTGTTGTCGTTCGGCGGGATGACAGTCCCGAAGTACTCCCTGACGATGTCCGGGTACTCCCGCACTGCGGTGTCCATGTCGGTGAAGAGGACACCCTGGCTCTCGAGATCCTCTCGATTGCGGTGGTAGACCACCTCCGACTCGTACTGTGCCGTCACGCCGGCGAGGTACTTGCGCTCCGCCTCGGGGATTCCCAGCTTCTCGTAGGTCTCTTTGATGGACTCGGGAACCATGTCCCAGTCCTTCTGCTGCTCACCCTCCGGCTTGACGTAGTAGTAGATGTCGTCGAAGTCGATCGTGTTGAGCAGCCCACCGCCACCCCACTGCGGGATGGGTTTGCGCAAGAATCGCTGGTAGGCCTTGAGACGAAACTCGAGCATCCACTCGGACTCGCGCTTCATGGCGGACATGTCACGGATGACTTGCTCGTCCAAGCCCTTTCGCGGCTCGAAGGCGAGTTCGACCTCGTCTCTCCACCCGAGTTGGTATCCGCCCAGGTCTATGTCAACTGTGGCCACTTGGTGATCACCTCGTAGTAGTGAACGGGATGGGTCATCGACTAATTTCCACTATCCCTATAGGGGAATTGTAAGGCCTGAGCCCAGCTGCGTAAAACGTGCCCGACCGACTGCTCCCTGCGTCGTGGGTGCAGCTAACTTTCGTTCATGCCTCTGATCGTGGTCGGAGCAGACACCCGGGCAGGCCGTGCCATCCTCGAGCCCCACGATCCGCGTCGGAGGGAGGTTCGGGTCTTCGTGACCGACGAGAGCGTCGGAAACGAGCTCAGGTCCCGCGGCTTCAAGGTGGCGGTCGGTGACGTGTCCGACGAGAGTCACGTCGAGGCTGCGTCTACGAGGTGCTTCTCGGCTGTGCTGATCGCGCAGGCAGCGACAGACTCCCGGGAGAGGTCGTTTGCCGTCGGCAGTGACCAGGTCCTCAACGGCTGGGCGAGCGCGGTCGCCAACTCGAAAGTGAAGCGTGTCATATGGGTGACCGGCGACGAGCCACCCGAGACCGACGTCGCCGAGGTGGCGGTCGTCTCACCCGACAGTCCGGACCTCGCCAAGGAGGTCACCGACCTGGACGACATCGCTTCCCTCGGCTGAGGGGAGCGTTGCACCGGTGCAGTCGTCAGCCGAGCTCGTAGTCGGGCCAATCGGCGAGCCGGGCCTCCAGCCAGGCTTCGCGGAGAAGCGCGTACTCATGGGCCTCGACCAGGATCTGATACGGATCGATGGCACGACCATCCTTCCGTAGCTCGAAATGAGTGTGCGAGGTCGTGGTCTCGGCGTTCCCCGAGTCACCGACCCAACCGATGAGCTGACCTGCCTCGACCTCCATTCCCTCCTCGATGCCCGGTGCGACGGTGAGTGTCCACGGAACCTGGCCATCGTCGGTGCCCAGGTTGTCGTTGTTGAGATGGACGTAGTGGCTCGACCAGCCGTCGATGTGGTCGATCTTGACATTCCGGCCGGACAGACGGTTCTTGCCGACGTGTGCCACGACTCCGTCGGCCACCGCATACACCTCGGTCATTCGTGGGGCGAGAAGATCATTGCCGTGGTGCCGCCTCCCCCCGGAGCGATAGTCGCCGAAGCTGGACGTGAAATGGGTGACTGCCGCCTCCTGAGGGAAGACGATGTCGAAAGGGGGCTCAGGTGTGTCGGCATGAGCGACTTGAGCGGAAAGCACGATCGAGGCCACGACGGCCAGCGCGAGCAGACGTGATGAGACTCGGGAATGCAAGGACAACTCCTCTGTTGATCGGAGGGTGGGGCGTACCTGGTGCCCCTAGAGACCCGGTGAGGCTATCCCGGCCGTCACGCTATGCAACCCGACGGCCGCACAGAGTGACGATCTACTCCGCTTGCGATGGTCTCCGTCTGGCCCGCACACTGAACCGGAGTCTCGAGACCGGCTCGTCGTCCACCGAGATCACGAAGGAGTACGCACCCTCGTCGTCGAAACGCAGGTTGTTGAACGTGAACGACCGAACCAGCCCGAAATCGGTCGCCGTTGTCGGGTGGAGTTTTCGCGTGGGCAGTTTGATCTCGTGACTCAGTGGAGCAGGCAGGAGGGACTTTCCATCGGCGTCCTGAAGCTCCACCGCCAGACGGAGCTTGTCAGACTCCCAGGACACCGGAACACGCAGCCGGAGGCCGATCGCGAGACTGGGGTGCCTGGCCGGGAACCCCGAAACCCAAAGCGTGTCCCATCCCCCTCCGAGGACAAACAGCTTGCCGCGAACTGCCTGTATCGAGTCGGCGAGAAGAGCGACGTCGACGGAAGGGCCTAGCCCGTCGGGCGGTGTGTCCATCACTGCAGCGAGACTAGGGCAACGATGTCCGATATCGTTCCGGTCGGAGGAGCCATGACCGCACGCACACCCATCCCCCCCGCCGAGGGCAAACTCGGCATTCTCACTCCCGGCATGGGAGCCGTCGCCACCACGTTCGTGGCCGGCGTCCTCGCCGCGCGTCGAGGATATGGCGCGCCGACCGGCTCGCTGACCCAGCTGGCACACATCCGCCTTGGCAAGAGAGACGACGACCGCAACCCTCTGATCAAGGACTTCGCACCATTGGCGTCGATCAACGATCTCGAGTTTGGAGGCTGGGACCCATACTCAGACGACGCATACGCCGCGGCGATGAAAGCGGGGGTCCTCGACGCTCACGAAGTCGAGGGCATCGGTGACGAGCTCCGGGCTGTCAAGCCGATGCAGGCGGTGTTCTCACCCCGCTGGGTGAAGAACCTCGAGGGCACCGACCATGTGAAGACTCAGGGAAGCCACATGGACCATGCCGAAGCACTCATGGAGGACATAGACCACTTCAGAGCGGAGAAGGAGGTCGACAGGCTCGTGGCCGTGTGGTGCGGCTCGACCGAGGCATACGAAGAGCCCTCAGGAGTCCATCTCGATCTCGACACGTTCGAGCAGGGGCTGAAGGACAGTGACCACTCGATCACTCCCTCACAGATCTATGCGTACGCCTGTCTCAGAATGGGAGTGCCCTTCGCCAACGGTGCCCCGAACCTCACCGTCGATATCCCGGCCATGCTCCAGCTCGCCGCTGAGGAGCGCGTCCCAATCGCCGGCAAGGACTTCAAGACGGGCCAGACCCTCATGAAGACCATGATCGCTCCTGGGCTGAAGGCGCGCATGTTGGGGATCAACGGATGGTTCTCCACCAACATCCTCGGCAACCGTGACGGTGAGGTCCTCGACGACCCGGAGAGCTTCCGCTCCAAAGAGGTCTCCAAGCTCGGCGTGTTGGAGCACATCCTCCAACCCGACGTCTACCCCGATCTCTACGGGGACATCTATCACAAGGTCCGCATCAACTACTACCCGCCCAAAGGCGACGACAAGGAGGGTTGGGATCACCTGGACATCTTCGGATGGATGGGTTACCCGATGCAGATCAAGGTGGACTTCCTCTGCAAGGACTCGATCCTCGCCGCCCCACTCGTGCTCGACCTGGCTCTGTTCATGGATCTCGCGGCACGTGCCGGCAAGAGCGGAATCCAGGAGTGGCTGTCGTTCTACTTCAAGAGCCCCCAGCACGCCACCGGGTTGTATCCGGAAAACGATCTGTTCATCCAACTCACCAAGCTGAAGAACAACCTGAGAGACATGATGGGCGAGGAGTTGATCACCCACCTGGGTACCGAGTACTACGACGAGGGGTGATGAACATCACCCCTCGTCGTCTGCGGCAAGACGACGGCGCGTAGGTTTGGGCCGTCTCCGACAAAGGAGTGAGACATGGCAGACCATCCCAACGTAGAGGTGGTGAGACGGCTGCTGGACGCCTTCAACAGCGGCGACATGGAGGCAGGGCGTGCGCTCTTCGCAGATGACGTCGTGTGGCACACGATCGGCGGGCCGACTCTGGAAGGTGTCGGCGCCCTCGAGGAGTCGATGGGGGGAGACTCAGGTGACATGTCCGTGACCGCCAACGTTCACGACATCATCGGCAACGACGAGCACGTCGTGGCGCTCGTGGAGGCAACTGCCACAGCCGGCGACGAGACGTTCGAGTACCGGACTGCGGAGATCCTGCACGTGTCAAACGGCAAGGTCACCGAGCGCTGGGCGTTCTCCGACGACACCCAGCGAATCACCGATTGGTTCTCCAAGTTCGCGTGACGATCAACTGAGGAACGCCGCACACGATGGAGGATCTGGAGGTCTTCGGGCTCATCATCCCGGCGGGAGCGTTGGCGGAGACCTTCGAGACCTCCGGAGGGCCAGGCGGCCAACATGCCAACCGAAGCGAGACCGCGGTGCGACTCCGACTCGACCTCAACGCGGCTTCACTGCCCACCGATGCGCGGGAAAGGATCGCATCGCGGCTGGGCGACCGGATTGAAGTCGTTGCTGCGGAGTCGCGATCGCAATGGCGCAACCGTGCGCTGGCGCGCCGAAGAATGAAGGAGAAGCTCGAGACGGCAATGACCGTCGAGCCAGGTCGCCGTCGAACCCGGCCGACAAAGGCATCGCAGCGCCGGAGGGTCACCGAGAAGAGGGCTCGAGGCAAGACCAAGCGACTCAGACGCCGCCCCGATCTCGACGACTGAACGATAGCCTCACGGGCGATGCCTATGACCCCCGAGCGATGGAGCTTCATCGGTGACTACTCACGTGACGTCTTCGGTGACTACGACGAGCATCTCAAGGGCCTGATGGGGCGTGCAGTCGCGGCCGGCCTGCCTGCGATCGCGGTTTCGGCCGACGTGGGCCGGTTGCTGAAGATCCTCGTGTCGATGACCGCCGGGAAGCTGGCGCTCGAACTGGGCACCCTCGCCGGGTACTCCGGTATCTGGATCGCAAGGGGCCTCGCCGCGGACGGTCGGCTTGTGACCATCGAGGTGGACGAGCGTCACGCCGATTTCGCCGAGTCGGAGTTCGAGACCGCGGGTGTGGCCGACAAGGTGGAGGTGGTCCGCGGTGCTGCTCTGGCGGTCCTCCCGAGCTTGGCAGAGCGATTTGGCAACGACAGCGTGGACTTCGTCTTCATCGACGCGGTCAAATCGGAGTACGTCGACTACTTCCTCCATCTCAAGCCAATGATCAAACCCGGTGGGCTGATAGTCGCCGACAACGTGTACGGCACTGGGGCTGGGTGGATCGACGAAGGTCACGGGACCGACGAGTTCAATCGGCTCGTCGCCGACGATCCAGAGTTCGATGCAGTGGCCACCCCGATGAGGGAGGGCGTCCTGATAGCGAGGAGGATCCCGTGAAGGTCACGGTCGTCGGCGGCAAGGGTCTGCTCGGCTCCCATTTGTCACCGACACTGACCGAGAACGGCCACGATGTCACCATCACCACGCGGTCGGCCACATCCGAGGGTGAGATGGAGGCCGATCTGGAGAGCGGCAAGGGTCTGCGCGAGGCGATGGCCGATGCCGACGTGGTCGTACATCTGGCGTCCGATCCGAGAAAACCGCGGGACATCGACGTGGCAGGGACCCGCAAGCTCCTCGAAGCCCTCACCGACGGCCAGCTGATCGTCTACATGTCGATCGTAGGGGTCGACCGCCATCCCTTCTTCTACTACCGGGCGAAACGCGAGACGGAGCAGATGATCGAGGCCTCGGGCCATCGCTTCACCATCCTCAGGGCCACCCAGTTCCACGACTTCGTCGCCTACTTCCTCGGGGCCGCAAGCAGGCCCCCGATCGCATTCATCCCGAAGACGTTCGTCTTCCAACCCGTTGACACTGGCGAGGTCGCCGACCAGATCGCAAGGCTGATAGACGAGCCTTCACAAGGGATCCAACCCGACTTCGCCGGCCCGGCCATTCACACGGCCGAATACCTCGCCAGGTCTCTTATGAGTGCGCGCGGCAAGGAGCGCCCGATGGTCTCACTCCCCGTGTTCGGGAAGTCCGCGAACGCCTTCCGGGCAGGCGTGCACACCAACCCCGACCGGGCGGTTGGAGTCCGAACATGGGAGGACTTCCTCGCCGGCGAGAGTTGACGTCACGGCTACCCTGATCGTTCTTTGAGCTCCACCGTCTCTCAACCCGAGCCAACCGTCGACCACACCCGGAAGTGGTTCGTCATGGCTGCCATCGCGGCGTCGACCACCCTGGCGACGATCGACGCTTCTATCGTCAACGTCGCCTTCCCCACCCTCGTCGAAGAGCTCGAGACGTCGTTCAACGTGATCCAGTGGGTCGCCCTCGGCTATCTGCTCACCATCGCCACCCTCACTCTCGGCATGGGACGTTTCGGCGACGTCGTCGGCAAGAAACGCCCCTTCTTGGCCGGGATGGCCCTCTTCGTAGTCGCATCGGTGGCGTGTGGGCTGGTCCCGAGCGTCTCGTGGCTCATCGCCTTTCGCGTGCTGCAGGCGACAGGCTCGGTCCTGATCCTCGCTCTCGGCGCCGCCATCCTCGTCGAGGCCTTTCCACCCTCCGAGCGCGGCAAGGCCCTGGGGTGGATCGGCACGGCGGTGTCCCTCGGGATCGTCAGCGGCCCCGTCATAGGCGGTCTGCTCATCTCGTCCTTTGGATGGCGTGCCATCTTCTTCGTCAATGTGCCGGTCGGTGTGATCGCCCTGTATCTGGCCAACCGTTACATCCCCGACACACCTGCGATCAGGGGACAGCGGTTCGACGTGGTGGGTGCCTTGCTGATGAGCGTGTCACTGTTCGCCCTCTCTTTGGCGCTCACCCTCGGCCAGGAGCAGGGGTTTACGTCTACGCCGATACTGGCCGCATTCATCTTCTTTGCGATCACGGCGATCGCGTTCGTGTTCGTGGAGTTGCGTCTCGAGGAGCCCATGCTCCAGCTCAGGTTGTTCCGCAATCCGATGCTCAGTGTCAGTGTTGCCACCGGGTTCCTGGCGTTCGTCTGTCTCGCCGCGACCTTTCTGCTCATGCCGTTCTACCTCGAGGGTGTCCTCGGGTTCGCCATTGGGTCGGTCGGGCTGCTGATGGGTGTCGCTCCACTGATGATGGGGCTGTCCTCACCTATTGCGGGGACTCTCTCGGATCGTTTCGGGGTGAGGAGTGTCACCTTGGTCGGGTTGGCCGTGATCGCCGCCGCCTACTTCGCCTATCTCACCCTGGACACCGACACGACCGCCCTCCACTTCATCAGCCTCGCTGCGCCCCTTGGAATAGGCATCGGCATCTTCAACTCACCGAACAACAGCGGGATCATGAGCTCGGTGCCACCCGAGTACATGGGTGTGGGGGGTGGGCTCTTGACCATCACCCGTCTGCTGGGACAGATAACCGGCATCGCCGTGCTCGGGTCGGTCTGGGCAACTCGCGTGGCCGCATTCAATGGCGGAGCCCTTCCCGAGGGAGGCGCATCGGCGGCCGCTCCGACTGCACAAATGGCAGGCCTGCACACCGTTTTTCTCATCGCCGGCGCGGTCATGTCGGCAGCGTTCGTCGTCGGCGCATGGGGGTTCGGTCAGGAGCGCCGTGAGCGTCGTTCCACCGTATCGCTACCCGCCGAGGCATAGCGCCGACTGGTGGGGTGACCCGACGTGACCGATATCCGGGTGGTGGGGCCCGGGGTTCGATCTACGCTCGGCGAATGGACCTGACCGAAGCTCTCTACACGACCCGCGCCATGCGCAGGGTCAAGAACGATCCCATCCCCGACCATGTGACGGCGGGGATCCTGGACGCGGCGATACGCGCACCCTCGGGCGGCAACTCGCAGAACTGGAGGATGGTGGTCGTCGACGACCCGGACGTTCGGGCCTCGCTCGGCCCCATGTATCGGGAAGCCTGGGAACAGCTCCAGCAGACCGTGTACAAGGGGCGACGGGAGGCTGCCGAGCAACGAGGTGACGAGACCGCGCTGAGGATCATGCGCTCGTCGGCATGGCTCGCCGAGAACTTCGAACAGGTGCCCTTGTGGCTCCTCTTCTTCTCCAGAAACGATCCGAGCGGCGCCTCCATCTACCCGGCCGTCTGGAATGCGATGCTGGCGGCGAGAGGCGAGGGTGTGGGCACTTGTCTGACCACCATCCTCGGCATCTTCAAGGGTTCCGACGTGTTCGACCTGCTCGGAGTCCCCAACGACAAGGGCTGGCAGCTCAACGCCGCCGTCTCATGTGGTTACCCGTTGGGACGATGGGGCCTGGCCGAACGCGCCCCTGCCGAGAAGGTCTCATATCAGAACCGTTGGGGCGAGACCCTGAGTTTCGACGTCGAAGGACCACTCTGGCCCTAGAAATGCTCGATTGCGGCGGCCCGATCCGGCTTGCCCAGGGCGGTGCGTGGGATCGCTTCCACACGCGCCCACCGCTTGGGCACCGCATGCGGGGGCAATCGCTCGGCCAGCCAGTCGGCCACCGCATCAGCCGACGCCGTGCCCTGATAGAGACATGAGACGACCTGACCCCACTCCTCGTCGGGGACTCCGACGATCACAACGGCGTCGACACCAGGGCACTCCGCAACCACCACCTCCACGACCTCCGGGCTGACATTCTCGCCACCGGTCACGATCACCGTGTCGGCGCGCCCGGTCACGCGCAACGCACCGTCGTCGTCGATCGAGCCCAGGTCGCCGGTCACGAACCATTGGCTCTCCCTGTCCGGCTCGCCCCAGTAACCGGGAGAGACCTGCTCACCGCGTACTGCGATGCGGCCGGTCCCCCCGATGCGCAACTCGACGCCCGGGAGAGGGTGGGTCTTCCTCTCCACCGCCGAACCCGGGCGCAACGTGGCCACCTGGCCAAAGGTCTCTGTCATCCCGTAGGTGGGCAGCACTGGCAAACCGGACTCCACCGCATTCTCCAACAGACCGTCGGGAATCGGCCCACCACCAACGAGGACGGCACGGAGTCCCTCGAATGGGCCATGGCGGAGGAGCCGTCGCAGCATGGTGGGCACGACGGAGGCCATCGTCACGTCCCCACGCATGGCGGTGGCGAACGCCTCGGCCTCGAATGCGGGCAACATCGTCACGGAGCCACCCGTATAGGTCTGCCGAACGAGGATGGACAGCCCGGCCACGTGGTGCAGTGGCATCGCGAGCAGCCAGTCGTCGTCGCGGTCGTGGCCGAGATGGGCTGCCGAGGCCCGTGCCGCCGCCTCGAGGTTGGCCATGGTCAGCCGCACACCTTTGGGCGCGCCGACACTTCCCGATGTGAACACCAGGAGGTCGGAGTCCGACCTCACTCCGTTCCATCCACGTGGAGGCACAACTATCAAGCCTGCTCCGGAGAGCCCGGCGAGCACCTCGAAGACCGACTCCGCAGTCAGGCTTGGTTTCGACAGGATGTGGTCGTCGCTCACCCGCCGCTCCACTTCACGCACCGTCTCGCCATAGCTCCAGACCCGCCCTCGGTGGCGCAAGAAGGGGCGAGAAGCCGGTGCACGGCGCAGCCATTCGATCACAACCCGATTCTGGCCCGTATCCTCTCGCTTCGTGGTTTCTGGAATCTTCGACACGTCAGCCTGGGACGAAGTCACCGACTTCGCCTTCACCGACATCACGTATCACCGAGCCAAAGACGTGGGTGTGGTGCGCGTGGCCTTCGACCGACCGGAGGTGCGCAACGCCTTCCGACCCCACACCGTCGACGAGCTCTACACCGCCCTTGACCACGCTCGACAGACGACCGACGTGGGCTGTGTCCTCCTCACCGGGAATGGCCCATCCCCCAAGGACGGGGGCTGGGCCTTCTGCTCGGGTGGCGACCAGCGCATCAGGGGCAAGGATGGCTACGAGTACGCCGAGGGGGAGACACGCGACCCGGGGAGAACCGGACGTCTCCACATACTGGAAGTGCAGCGGCTCATCAGGTTCATGCCCAAGGTCGTGATCGCAGTCGTGCCCGGCTGGGCTGTCGGAGGAGGCCACAGTCTCCATGTCGTGTGCGACATGACTCTGGCCTCCGAGGAGAACGCCGTCTTCAAGCAGACCGACGCCGACGTTGCCTCATACGACGCCGGTTACGGGTCGGCGTACCTGGCGCGGCAGATCGGGCAGAAACGTGCGCGCGAGGTTTTCTTTCTCGGCCGCGACTACACCGCGTCGGAAGCCCATGAGATGGGCATGGTCAACGCAGTGATACCCCACGCCGATCTCGAGTCCGTCGCCCTCGAGTGGGGTAGAGAGGTGACGGCCAAGAGCCCGATGTCACAGCGAATGCTCAAGTATGCGTTCAACATGATCGACGACGGCTTGGTCGGCCAACAGCTCTTCGCAGGGGAGGCGACGCGTCTCGGCTACATGACCGACGAGGCCCAGGAGGGCCGGGACTCCTTCCTGGAAAAGCGTGAGGCCGATTTCGGCGACTATCCGTGGCACTACTGACGCGGTGAGCCGTCTTCAGGTGTGGAAGACCGCGGCGCGCCCGCACACGCTCCCGGCCGCCACCGTGCCGGTGCTGGTTGGATCCGGCCTCGCCTACGGGGAAGACGTGTTCCGTTGGGACGCTTTCACATGGGCCTTGATCGGCGCCCTGGCCATTCAGATCGCAGCCAACTTCGCCAACGATGCGTCCGATGCGAAACGCGGAGTGGACACCGGGGACCGCCTTGGCCCGCCCCGGATGGTCGCCCTCGGCGAGATCGGCTCCAGGCAGATGTGGACGGCGACCTGGCTCGCGATCGCCGTTGCCGTCGTTGCGGGCGTGTTCCTCACCGTCATCGCCGGCTGGCCCATCCTCCTGATCGGTGGCTGTTCCGTGATCGCCATGCTCGGCTATGTGGGTGGGCCGGTCCCCTACGGCTACCGCGGGCTCGGCGAGGTGTTCGTTTTCGTCTTCTTCGGTCTGGTGGCCACCGTGGGGAGTCGGTATGTCCACGACTCGTCCACGCCACTCTCGGCATGGCTCCTCGCGATCCCGGTGGGCTTGCTGGTCACCGCGATACTCGTCGTGAACAACTATCGCGACATTGATACCGACGCTCGAACCGGCAAACGGACGCTCGCGGTGATCATGGGACGCGAGCGGACCAGGACACTGTTCGCGGTGTTGGTCCTCGGCGCCTTTGTCGTCGTCGCCGTATGTGGGGTTGTCGGATGGACACCGACTTCGACGCTCTTCGCCTGCTTCCTACTTCCGTTCGCGAAGGTCCCGGTGACCATCGTGTACGCCAAGACCGATGGCCCCGCGTTGATACGCGCGTTGAAGGCGACGGCCCGGCTGCACCTCTGGGTCGGGACGTCCCTCGCCGCTGCGGTCGCCCTGGTTCCGTGAAACCGAGCAGACGCCCCGAATCGTCAGAACGGCAATGAGCAGACTCAGCTCGATACTCGTCTTGGCGATGTTTTCCGCTGCTTGCTTGGGCTCCGACCTCGCCGACAGCCTCGGCGGCTCCTGGCAGCTGACGACCGGCACTGTCGACGGTGAGGAGATCCCGGCTCTCTCGTCGCACCCGATCACGATCACCTTCGACGGTGAAGATGTTGGGGGAAGCGCCTCGTGCAACAGCTACGGCGGCACCTTCGAGCTGTCCGGGTCGGCGATCACATTCGGCAATATGGCCTTCACCGAGATGGCCTGCATGCCCGAAGAGACCATGACGGCTGAGTCGATGTTCCTTGAGGCGCTCACCCGCGTGGACACGGTGATTCTCGACGACGGCCTGAGCCTGGCCGGGCAAGGAGTGGACATGCAGTTCGACTATCTCCCACCGATTCCGGAGACAGACCTCACCAACACGGTGTGGGTCCTCGACGGGCTCGTCACCTCCGATGCCGTCTCGTCGGTATCGGGTGAGCGAGCGACCCTCGAGCTCTTCACCGACGGCTCCGTGCTGGGCAGCACAGGCTGCAGACTGATCACCGGTCAATACGTCGTCCGTGGCGTTGAGGTCGTGATGACTTCGATGTCCGCCGAAGGTGATTGCGACCCCGATCTCGCCCGTCAGGACGACCATGTCCTGACTGTGCTCGGTGATGGCTTCCGTGCCGAGATCGAAGGCAACCGTCTCAGCTTGTGGTCGATGGGTGACGAGGGTCTCACCTACGTCGCCGACGAGTGACGCTTGCTCGGCCGCAGGCCGATCTCGGGCTCAAGAGAGCCCGTATTGCCTCAACGCCAGGTGCGCGCCCATGCCACCGTCCGGCGTCAGGTTGGCCCCACGGAACCAAGTGGCTTCGTCGGACAGGAGAAACACGATGGCTGGGATCACATCCGACGGGTGGCCAAACCGATCCATGTTGCGAACGCTCTCCTGGGCACGGTCGCCGAGCGTTTCCAAGAAGTCGGGCAGGATCGGAGTCTCCACCGGGCCCGGGCTGACACAGTTCATGCGAATGCCACGATCTCGCCAGGCCCATCGATTCTGCATGGTCCAGACGATGACTGCCTCCTTCGACAGGAAGTAGCTGCGTGGACCCGAATCGAGTCTGTTGGCGTCCACGAAGCCAGCCACGGTATCCCAGTCCGTCGCAATGAGCTGTCTCACCTGGTCGATGTGCTCTCGCCACCCGTTGCCGGCCATCGACGCCATGTTCACGATGGAGGCACCATCGGCCAGCTTGGGCACCACGCCGTTCGTCAGCCTCCGCAGCGCCAGGAAGTTGACGACGAGCACCTCCCACCCCGGTTGGCTCGGTGCGACCCCGGCGATGTTGCACAGACCGTCGAGACCCTCGGGGAGCTCGGTGACGAGCCTGTCGATCGCCCCGACGTCCATCAGGTCGCATTCGAGAAACGTGTCGACGTCTGCGGTTGGGGTGCGATCGACTCCGATCACCGTTGCGCCGAGCCTTCGCAACTCGATCACGGTCTCCTGGCCGATACCCGACGCCGCCCCAGTGACGACGACGCTCCTACCGGCGAACTGCATGCTCACAAAGCTAGCCAGCGACATCCCTCGAATCCGAGTGTCCAGTCATGCAGGCTCAGCGGGGTCGCATGCACACTCGGTCATTGAGACGCTGGCGCTAGCCCTCCACTGGCGGCGGGCGACGGCGTGAGAAACGCTCGCCAAACGTGGGGATGACCCCCTTCGGGATCCAGAGGAACAATGCGACTATGAGCGCCCCGTACACGAGAACGCGAAGCTGGCCGAGGTCGATGAGGAGCTCGTCGATGATGGTGAAGACGACCGACCCCAGGACCGGCCCGAACAGGGTCCCTATCCCACCGAACGCCAACATCACGAGCACGACCACGTCGACCTGGGCGAAGCCGAAGGTCGAAGGGCTGATCCGTCCTTCGGCAAAGGCGTAGGTGGCGCCGGTCAAGCCGAGCATCGCCGAGCCGACCAGGGCTGCGTAAACGCGATAGCGGGCAACGTTGACCCCGGCGAGCTCGGCGGCCACCTCGTCGTCGCGCAGCGCACGAAACGCCCAGCCGACATGGGACCGACGCAGCAAGCCGTGGATGATGAGGAATGCGAGCATCAGCCCCAGCATCACGTAGTAGGGCGGAATCTGCTGTCTGATGAACGAGTTGGCACCCGACTCGATCAGGAATCCGTTTTCACCGCCGGTGAGGTCGCCCAGGCCGAGCAGGAGACTGTCGTAGACGAGCGTGAAGATGAGAGTGATTATCCCTGTGAAGATCACTCCAAGAGATCGTCGCACCGCCACCCAGCTGAGCAACCCACCGGTCAGGCTGGCCGCGATGGTGGCCAGAGCGATGCTGACCACCATCGGCAAGCCCACCGTGTCGGCAAAGATCGCACCGCCGTAGCCACCGATCCCTGCCAATGCGCCGACACACAGAAAGAGCTGACCGGTGCTGCCAAAGATCAGATTGAACCCGATGGCGTAGCAGCCGAAGCTCACTCCGATCACGGCCACGCCCATGAGCACACGCGAGTCGCCCAGCCAGATCGGGGCCAGCGCCCCAATCGCCATGACCACAACGGTGGGGACGATCAACGCCCGAAGTGATCGGGAGACGTGTGCCTCTGTGCCGCCGACCACTGATGTGCCGGCTCCCTCGGTGAGACGAGTGCTCATTCCTCGACTCCGAGCAACCCGGCAGGCCGGAGAAGGATCGTCACGGCGGCTGCGAGGAGAAGGATGACCAGAGACATGAATGTGCCGATCTGAGCCGCGGCGATGCTGTTGATGATGCCCAGAATCAACCCGGCGAGAAGGGCTCCACCCACACTCCCCAGGCCACCCACGACCGTCACTATGAGGGCGAACACCGTGATGGAGAATCCCGACTGGACGTCAACGGGTAGGACCATCGACCGGGTCACGGCCACCAGGGCGGCGATGACGCCACACAACACGAGGATCAACCTCAACATGCGCTTGGGGTCGATTCCCACCAATCGGGCGCCTTCCTCGTCTTGGATCACCGATCTCACAGCCCGCCCCAGCGTCGTCGTCCGGAAGAACACGAACAGTGCCGACAAGGCCACGATCGTGATGATCGAGGCGAGGATGCTCCCCGCCCGCATCGGCACCCCCAGGATCTCGATGGGTCCCGAGCCGACACGAAGGCTGAGACCTTGCAGCGGGTAGCGCCAGTTGAGAAACCCGTCTATGACGAACGCCACCCCAAGAGTTAGTAGCAGGGAGAGCAACACCCGCGCCTCGCCCCGAAGACGATAGACCGGGCGGAGAATCGTCAGGTCGTGGATCAGTCCCAGCAATCCTCCGGCCACCACGCCGATGCCCACCGCTCCCAGCGTGGGGACCCCGGCGTCCATCGAGAAGAGGACGACCATCGCCGAGATGACTGCCATCTGCCCGTACGAGAGGAGGAGGACTCCGCCAAGGCCATAGACGAGGGTGAGACCGGCCGCGAGAAGCCCGAACTGAAGGCCGAGCACTATCCCGTCGAGGATGTTCGCAATCACACGACCCCCAAATAGGCGCGTCGCACCTCGGGATTCCTTCCCAGCTCAATTGAGGTTCCCTCCAGCTGGATGACACCGTTCTCGAGCACATAGCCTCGATCACTGAACGCCATTGCCAATGGGACCTGTTGCTCCGCCACGAGAACCGTCAGTCCCTTCTCTCGCAGGACCTTCAGAGCCTCGTAGGCCTCGTGAGCGAGTTTCGGTGCCAGACCTGTGCTTGGCTCATCGAGTACGAGGAGGCGTGGTTTCGCCATCAACGCTCGGCCCACAGCCAGCATCTGTTGCTCCCCTCCGCTCATCGTCCCCGCACGCTGACGACGACGCTCGGCGAGGCGCGGGAAGACGTCCATGACAACTGACATCGTCTGTTGGTCCGGTCGGCGTGGGTACGCACCAAGCGCCAGATTCTCGTGCACCGTCATCCTGGGGAACAGGTGACGATTCGCCGAGACGAAGCTCAACCCGAGTGGAACCAGCCGCTGGGCAGGCCTGCCGGCTATGTCATCGCCGTTGAGGAGGACTTCGCCCTTGGATGGTGCGAGCAAACCACAGATCGCTTTGAAGAGTGTCGTCTTCCCGGCGCCGTTCGACCCGATGATCATCACCGCCTCCCCGTCATCGACGTGGAAGGAGATGTCGTGTACGACGTCATTGCCCTGGTATCCGGCGAAGAGCCCCTTGACTTCGAACATCAGATGGTCTGTTCCCCCAGATAGGCCTCGATCACGTCGGGGTCACGCATCACTTCCTCAGGTTGACCTTCGGCGAGGACCCTTCCGAAGTCGAGGACGACTATTCGCTCTGCCAGATTCATCACGGCCTTCATGACGTGCTCTACCCAGATGACGGTGACATCGAAGTACTCCCGCATGGCACGCACGATTCGGATCGACGCTTGCAGCTCGGCGTCGTTGAGCCCGGCCATGACCTCATCCAGGAGCAGGAGCTTCGGGTGGCCCGAGAGGGCTCGGGCCAATTCGAGGAAACGTTGTTCGTGGAGGTTCAGACTGCCGACGTCGTCGAGCGCGCGATCCGCAAGACCCACCAGAGACAGCATCTCGCCTGCGATTTCGATCGCCTCGGGCTCCGACCGCAGCCCGCCCCGTGCCCCGTACATGGCGCCGAGCGTGGCGTTCTCCAACACACTCATCGTCGGGAACACGCGCGGAGTCTGCTGGACCATGGCTACTCCCCGCCTGCGAACTCGATGCGGCGGGTGACCCGTGATGTCTTCGCCGGCATAGGTGATCGTTCCCGATGAGGGCGATTCGAGACCGACGATCAGCTTCAGCAGGGTGCTCTTGCCCGCGCCGTTGGGGCCGACGATGGCGAGGATCTCGCCATCATCGGCCCCCAGCGTCACTTCATCGACGGCCGGCAAGCCGCCGAAGTGCTTCTCTACGGCATTGAGCTCGAGAAGATGCACCCCCCGATTATGACTCCGGAACGTATGGGTCGAGTGGATCGGATTGGCTCAGCACCTCGATCCACCAGTCGCCTGCCTCGTTGAGGCCCTCGGGAGCCGGTCCCTCGGTGATCCCGAAGAAGATCGGCTGGGCCGCAGCCTGCTCGCCCCACTCCGTCCAACTCATCGTGTAGGCGTAACCCTCGAGGTCGAACTCGTTGGCGTGCAGGTACTCGGCAACGGCGACCGGGTCGTCGCCGACCGCTCCGACGGCCTCCGCCACCATTGTCACGATTCCGAAGCCGGCAACGGCGTCGTCGGACATGAATGCGTTGTCGGAGTACGCAAGGTACCGGGCTGCCAGATCGGCATAGCCGGCGCTCGTGTAGTCAGCGCAGGCGAAGTCGGTGAACCGACCGATAGCCGTAGCTGGATCGATCAGAGCCAGCGAGCGGTCGGGTGGCGTCCACGCACCGGTCACCGGGACATCGCCGATGAGATCGGCCGACAGACCGACTATCGCGGCACCCCCTGGGGGATGGCCGGTGGCGATGACCATCTCGGCCCCGGCGTCCGCCATCGCACGGACAAAGGGCGTGAAGTCGGTGTCCGGCGGCACCGGAGCAACCTGAATCTCGCCATAGTCGATGCCAGAGCCCTCGAATGTCGTCTCAACCGCAGCCTTGAAGCCCTGGCCCCATGCGTAGTCGGCGACTATCACGCCAACCGTGCTGAGACCCTGCTCCTGGGCGTATTGGAGCACGGGGGCAGCGTCCGATGGCGCGGCCGGGAGACACGTGCGGAACGTGTAGCGGCTGTCCTGAGTCAACGCCACGGGTGTGCCGGCCTTGACGAAGAAGACCGGAACCTGATCGGCCTCGGCCAACTGGCCCGCCGTCGGTGCCACACCGCTGGACAGGATCCCGCCAACTGCAACGACACCTTCCTCGATCAGACGATCCCACGCGGTAGCAGCCACGTCGGGGTCGTTCTCCGAGTCCTGTTGGACGATCTCGATCATCCGGCCGTCAACTCCGCCGGCGGCGTTTATCTCTTCGGCGGCGAGCAACATCCCGTCGCGCACGTTGACGCCCCACGGCGTGAAGGTCGACGTCTGGTCGGCGAGCATCCCGATCTTGATCGGCTCCGCGGGAGCGGGCTCGGTGGTGTCAACGGGTGCCTCTGTCGTGTCTGTGGGTGCCTCGGTCGTGTCGGCGGAAGCCCCGGTCGTTGTCGTGTCTCCGGCATCGTCCGGGCTGCAGGCCGCCACCACCAGGGCTAGTGCTGCCAGCAGTGCCAGCAACACAGATCTCGAGCGTTTCCTCATTTCTCCTCCTCATATCAGCTTGTCTGTCCAGGGTGCGTCGTGTCAGCCAGCTGATCAGTGACACTACGCGCGTTAAACGGCACTATGCGGGCATCGGTCCACCTCGGGCGGGCCACCTCCTTTTCGGTGTGCGCTGAGCGGACATCTGTGCGTTGAGCGGACAGTTCGGCGAGTGTACGTGTCGAGCATCCAACGTCGCAACCGGTATCGCGTAGAGAGACGAGAATCATCAACTCTCCCGCAGTTTGAATCTCTGGATCTTCCCGGTCGCCGTGCGTGGGAAGTCTTCGACGAAATCGACCACGTGGGGGTACTGGTAGCGAAGCAGAGCCTCCTTGCACCAGTCCTGGAGCTCGGCGACGAGGTCCTGAGACTCCTCGTGCGAGGGTGCCAGGATCACCGCTGCCTTGATACGAGAGACGTCGTCGATCTGAACACTCACCACTGCGGCTTCGTGCACGGCCGGATGCTCCATCAGCCGGTTCTCGATCTCGATCGGGCTCACCCAGAGACCGCCGATCTTCATCATGTCGTCGACCCGGCCCTCGTAGACGTAGTTGCCGGCACCGCTGCGGTGGTAACGGTCCCCCGAGGCAAACCAGCCGTTGGCCAACTTGTCGGTGGTTCGCTCGCTTTGATGCCAATAGGAGCTGAGGACGCTGGGCCCGCGTACCCATAGCTCGCCGGGCTCGCCGTCGTCCACCAGCTCTCTGTTCTCGTTTCGGAGCTCGATCTCGTAGTCACCGACCGGCCCCCCGGAGCTTCCCGGCTCGACCGAGCCCTCACGATTGGAGCAGTAGATGTGGAGCATCTCGGTCGAGCCGAGGCCGTCGAGGATCTCAACACCTGTCCTTTCGTGGAATCGGCGCCAGGTCTCGGGCGGAAGGGGCTCCGCGGCCGAGACTCCGAGGCGAACCGACGACCAGTCGATGTCGTCGAAGTCGTCGTGGGCGAGGATCGCTGCATACAGCGCTGGGACCGAGAAGTAGAGCGTCGGCGTATGCGTTCCGACCCGCTCCAGCAGCTTGTCCGGGGTAGGCGCCCCTGCCGAGTAGACCGTGGTCGCACCCGCCGAGAGCGGGAAGCTGAGGCTGTTGCCCAGACCGTAGGCGTGGAACATCGGGGTGGTGGAGTAGACGACGTCATCGGAGGTGATCCTCAGGGTCGGCTGGGCGTAGTTCTCACATGTGGCCAGGACGCTGGCGTGACGATGGACGACGCCCTTCGGTGGTCCCGTTGAGCCGGAGCTGTAGAGCCAAAACGCCATGTCGTCCGGGTGCGTGGAGACGGGGTCGAACTCGTCGTCACCGTTCACGAGCCAGTCGTCCAACGAGGCCGCACCTCCTGCGTCGCCGTTGGCGACGATCAGATCGACACCGCCCCTCCGAGCCACCTCTGGCCCGACCTTCTCCAGGAACACCTCGTCGACCACGGCAGCGACTGCATAAGAGTCGTCCAGGAAGTAGCCGAAGTCCTGGGCGCGGGCCAAGAAGTTGACCGGGATGGGTACTGCACCCAGACGCATTGCGCCGAGGAACGCCGCCGGGAATGCCGGTGTGTCGTCCAATACGACGAGCACCCTCTCCTCGCGTCGCACACCGAGGTCCCTGAGTCGGGAGGCGACACGACACACCAGCGTGTGGAGATCTCCAAAGGTGAGAGCACGATCGTCGGCGGTGATGATGGCCGTCTTAGCCTCACGCCCCGCTTCGAGGTTGGCGTCGACGAGGGTGCTGACGTTGGGAGTCGTCTGCATTCCGCCTGCCCTAGACGCTTCCCGTGGTGGGCCTGGAATCGGCTCGAGGAGCCGATCTGGCCCCGATCGA
Source organism: Acidimicrobiia bacterium (assembly GCA_050050035.1). Taxonomy (GTDB): domain Bacteria; phylum Actinomycetota; class Acidimicrobiia; order Spongiisociales; family ZC4RG35; genus JANQRA01. The sequence goes on from JASFVB010000008.1 coordinate 22,148, forward strand.
CGCTCCCCGGAGGATCACGGGATCCTCACATACTCGTAGTCCAATGGCTTCTGGTCGATTCCACGGGACGGCGGAGCGATCCAGGAGGCGAACTCGCCCGGGCTCTGATACCTGGGCTGCATGATCTCCTCGATGAACGCTCGGTCGTCGGGTGTGGGAAGCCACTGATCGCGTGAGCTGTCCCACTCCGAATCCGACAAGACATCTCCGCCTGGGCTCACGTGAAGCTCGCCGAACTCACCGATGTCCCGATTGAAGGCCACGTGGGGGAGGGTTATCTCGTAGTCGATTCCGTGACTCGCGATCTCCTTGTTCCATCTCCCCAACCCACCGAGACAATCCTCCATGAAGTCGTCACGGAGCCGTGCGTTGAGCGCGTTCAGCGCGGGCACGTCGACCTGACGAAGCTCGCCGTCGACCAGTTTCGCCACCGCGTAGGTGTCGTTGCGCAGACGGTGGTCGTCGTTCAGATCCTCCTCGTGATAGCGGGCCTTCAGCCCGGCATTGAAGAAGTTGGCCGCGTTCGTCGACTCCTCCGAGCCGAAGAGATCGAGCGTGAGCGAGTAGTGCAGATTGGTCTTTCGCTGGATCGTGGGCAGATCGATCACGCCGAGCCTGCGCACCGCCTCGCTGTCGTAAGGGTCCTCGATACCCGCTTCGGCCATCTTCGAGGCGGTTTGCTCGACGATCCTCCTGACACCGGTGTAGCCGACGAACATGTGGTGCGCCTCTTCGGCGAGCATGAAGCGACAGGTCCGGGAGAGGGGGTCGAAGCCAGACCGTGCAAGCGCCTCGAGTTGCATCTTGCCGTCGCGGTCGGTGAAGAACGTGAACATGAAAAACGACAGCCAGTCCGGTGTCTCCTCGTTGAACGCCCCCAGCATGCGTGGGGCCTCCTCGCTCCCCGACTGACGTCGCAGAAGCTCATGGGCCTCCTCGCGCCCGTCCCGCCCAAAGTACTTCTGGAGGAGGTAGACCATCGCCCAGAGATGTCGCCCTTCCTCGACATTGACCTGAAAGAGGTTGCGCATGTCGTAGTTGGAGGGAGCAATGGAGCCGAGATGGCGCTGCTGCTCGACCGAGGCCGGCTCGGTATCACCCTGGATGACGATGAGACGACGTAGCATCGACCGGTATTCGCCGGGGACCTCCTGCCAAACTGGCTCGCCGAAGTGCTCGCCGCAGGGTATGCGACGGTCCTTGACATCCGGAGCGAGGAGGATGCCCCATCGGTATTCGGGCATCTTGACGTAGTCGAACTTGGCCCACCCTTCCTTCTCCACGCTCACGGCCGTGCGCAGATAGACGTCCGCCATCTGGAAGCCCTCCGGACCCATGGACATCCACCAGTCGATGTAGCCGGGGTGCCAGGACTCCAGGGCCCGGGTGAGCTTGGGGTCGTCGGCCAATCGAACATTGTTGGGGATCAAGTTGTCGTAATCGACGTCCTGCCAACTCATCAGACTCTCCTCCTGTCGAAATCCGGGCGTATGCCCGACCCGTAGCGACGCAACGCGCCGGTCTCGCCAGAGGCATTTGGCCGCTGGAAAACCCAGTTCTGCCAGGCAGTCAGACGCCCGAAGATCTTGGTCTCCATCGTCTCCGGCCCGGCAAACCTCAGATTGGCCTCCATCCCGGTGAGGCTGTCCGGGGAGAAGGCCGCCCTCTCCTCGAGGACGATACGCATCTCATCGTCCCAGTCGATGTCGTCCATGATGTCCGTGACCAGACCGGCTTCGTACGCTTGCTCGGCGTCCAGGGTCTCGCCCACGGCGGCTATCGCCCGGGCCAACCCTTCCTCGTCACCCCAGAATCGCGTCTCGAGTCTGGTGAGGCCGTTGGACATCCTGAAGGCGCCGAGACTCGCCGGTGTGAGTGCGAGGTGAGCCAGGTCTATCCCCTCGCCCGACCAGCCTCCCTGCAGCATGTAGGACCGATCCGCGGCCAACGCAAGCTCGGCGAACACACTCGCAAAGCAACTGCCCGGCTCGATGAGGGCGAGCATGGTGCGCGAGGTCACGTCGACCCGCTTGAGAAGCCGTTGCCAATAGAGCTGCACCTCACGCACGAACCAATGCCGGGCATGAAACCTCATGAACACGTCGTACGCCAGAACGGTGTCGAGGTCGCCAACGGTCTTGAGGAGCAGGGTCCCGATGTCCAGCTCGTTGACCCGCAGATGGAGTAGCGCGTCCTCGAAGTCCCTGGCGACTGCGAGCGGCCAGAACCCGGCGCCTTCCCGGACGGCCGAGTCACCGTCGACCGGCGGGGCGTCCTCGGGGCCGAGGATGGTGATCGTGGCAGTCCGCCCGTCGCGGTCGATGTCGACAGTGACGCTCGAGTACTCGATGCTGTCCCCCTCGATGACGCGTTCCAACTTCGTGAGCTCGACACCGGGTCCGGTCTCGGGCCGTCTGCTCTCCTCGGCGAACGCCCGGGCTCGTTCCGTCACCACCTCGTCGAACCTGGGCAGTGGGACGACCTCGTCGACCAGGTTCCACTCGACCGCCTTGGAGCCCTTGATGCCCTCCTCGACGGTGCAGAAGACATCAGCACGGTCCCGTCGCACATGGCGTTTGTCCACGAGTCTGGTGAGGCCCCCGGTACCGGGGAGAACACCCAACAGCGGCACCTCGGGAAGGGCGATCGATGCGCTTCTGTCGTCGACGAGGATGATGTGGTCCGTGGCCAAGGCCAGCTCATAGCCTCCGCCCGCAGCCGTGCCGTTGATGGCGGCGATGTATCTCTGACCCGATCTGGCGCTGGCGTCCTCGATGGCGTTACGGGTCTCGTTGGTGAATTTGCAGAAGTTGACCTTGAGCGGGTGCGGTGCCCCCGCCAGCATGCCGATATTCGCCCCGGCGCAGAAGACACGATCGAGCAAGGACCCGATGACGACCGCTCCGACCTCGGGGTGCTCGAAGCGGAGACGCTGCACCGCATCCGCCAACTCGATATCCACACCCAGGTCATAGGAGTTCAGCTTGAGCTCGTACCCCTCGTCGAGTCCCTCCTCCGGGCTGACCGCCATGTCGAGATAGGCCACACGGCCATCGATGCGCAACTTCCAGTGCCGGTAGTCGTCGGGGTTGGTCCGGAATTCGATCACCTCGGGCGACTTTACCCTGACCGCACGGTCAGGGGCAACCGGTAGTAGCCAGGAAGCACACGAGCGTTACCGTGGTCTCGATGACCGCGGAGAGCCGTGCCACCGACCAGTTCAGCAGTCGCGAGATCGAGATCTTGCGGGCCACCTACCGGACGATGGCCCGCTCCGGGTCACACCGCATGTCCCTGAGGGAGATCGCCGACGACGCCGGAGTCTCCAAGCCGCTCCTCCTCTACCACTTCGGCTCGAAGGACAATCTCCTGATGGCCGTGATGAAGTGGGTCTTGGAGCGCACAGAGAAGCGAATACGCCAAGGAGTCGAGAAAGCCTCGCATGCGTCGGAGCAGATGGCGGCGCTCGTGGACGCCGTCTTCGTCGCACCGGATGCCAACCGTGACTTCTATCTGTTCTATCTGGATCTGGTCGAGCATGCAGTCAGAGACCCCAGATTCGAGTCCCTGTCGGCGATGTTGGACAGCATCATCAACGGTCTGTACGCCGAGGTAGTCGCCGCCGGCATCGAAGAGGGGGTATTCGACGTTGGCGATCCCATCGTCGCAGCCAGGGACATGCGAGCCATCATCGAGGGCACCTTCTTGCAGTGGATGCAGACCGACGACTGGCGTGACAGCCATGACGCCTGGAAGGAACAGTGCAGAGAGGCTTTGCTGAGGCTCCTGGGAACTGCGGCTGAGTAGCCGACGCCCGGGGTCGGGTCGAACGGATCGGGTGCTCTCCGGGTACTCATGTCCGTGAGGGCCGGGACACGAGACTCACTCGAGGGCTCCTCCTCTCGAGTCTTCGGCCACGCTGGGCGATCGTGGCAAGCCAGAGACAGGTCTAGTCGGGGCCCAACACCGCACGCAGATGATCGGGCCAGGAGCGTTTCTCGCCACTCTGACGATCGATGAGAACGGCAACCATGCGGCCGGTGGCGATCTCCCGGGAGCCAGAAACGACCTCGATGAGGTATGTGATCGAGGTTCTCCCCAGCTCGACGACAGTGAGCGTGATGTCGACCACCTCGTCGAACTCGAGGGGCAGGCCGAACTCGAACTCGGTCCTCACCCGCGGTGTGGCCCCGAACGTCTCGTCGATGATCCCGAGCTCGCGATGCAGCTCGGCTTCTGCCTCCTCGGCCCAGCGGATGACAACTGAGTGATGCCAGATGCCTGCGGCATCGGTGTCCATCCATTGCACTCGTCTCTGCAAGGCGATCGAAGCCGTCACGGCGACAAGCTCACGATGAAGTCGGCGACGGCCTCGGTGACCATGTCCATGTGGGAGAGATGCGGTGAGTGCTCCGCCTCAGGGACCATCAGCCTGCGTGCGGGGACCGCCAGGCCGGCATCCACCGCATCTAGTTGTCGAGTGGTCCCGTACTCGTCGGCCTCTCCCTGGATGACGAGCGTCGGACAGCGCACACCGTCGAGATACGCCTCTATGTTCCAGCTACGAAAGACCGGGCTGAGCCAGATGTCGGCCCAGCCGCGAAACGTGGCCTCCGGGGCGCTGTGGTATTTCGCCATCTTCTCCGGCAACTCCGAGTCGGGAAACGTGTCGCGAAGCTCCCCGATGGCCCGAATGGCCTTCGGCTCGACGAAGACATGCGGTGCGATCAGGACCAGACCCCGCACCGGATGCCCCGCCCCCGCGTAGATGATGGCAATCGACGCCCCGTCGGAGTGCCCTATCAACACAGGTGGGCCCGCATCGATGCCTCTCATCACCTGTGGGAGGACATCGAGTGCCTCCTCGTGCATGTATCGAGGTCGCCGCGGCTCGGTCAACGGTGTCGACCACCCGTTGCCGTACCGCGAGTAGAGGAATCCGCAGTACCCCGACTGCGCGACGACGAGGGAGGGGAAATCGCGCCACAGATCGACACTGCCGAGACCCTCGTGGAGGAAGACGAGTGGCGTCTCTGAGGATCTCCCTTCGATGCTCCGTACGTGGAGACTCCTGTCGCCGACGTCGATGAACTCTGCGGTAGGCAGCGGAGGCATGAGGCGCCAGCATATAGACCCCCCATCGGCTCCCTCCTCAGGATCTAGGGTTGCCCCGCAGATGGAAGCCGCGGTCTTGATAAACGGGGAGAGCCTCGTCGTCCCCAGTCGGCCGGTGGTCAACCCCGCCCGCTGGGACGATGTGGTCGGGAGAGCCGCGGTCGGCACGTCGGCACTCGCCGGATCGGCCGTGGATGCCGCCGGCAATGCCTTCCCAGGCTGGGCAAGGCTCCAGGCGGCGGAGCGCAGCGAGCTGATGCTGGCCGCTGCGGACGCCATCGAGGCAGGGAACGAGGAGAGAGCGGCGGTCCTGACCAGAGAGCACGGCAAACCCCTCCCCGAGGCACGTCACGACGTGGCAGGCGCACCACGAATCCTTCGCTACTACGCCTGCCTCGCGACGAGATTCGACTCGCCAGAGATCACCGAGGACGAATTGGGGCACGTCGAGCGACGGCACCGTCCCATGGGTCCGATGGCAGTGATCGTGCCCTGGAATGCGCCCGTCTACCTGGCATTCCTCATGATCGCCCCGGCGTTGCTCGCCGGCAACACCCTCGTCGTCAAGCCACCGAGCTACACACCCCTCGCACTCAGTGACACGCTGCGGCTGCTCAGCTCGCTTCTCCCCGACGGGGTCCTCAACGTCGTGCCTGGACCGGGTGACGTGGTAGGGCGTGCCCTGGCGAGACATCCTGCGATCCGGGGGATCAGATTCACGGGAAGCACCGAGACTGGGAAGCAGCTGATGCGTGACGCCGCGGACAACGTCAAGAACGTCGGGCTCGAGTTAGGCGGGAACGATCCCGCCTTGGTGCTGGAAGGGGCATCGCTGTCAGACCGTCTCGTCTCCGAGCTCGTGCGTGGTGTCTACGCCGGTACCGGGCAGATCTGTTACAACGTCAAGAGGCTGTACGTGCACAGGTCGCACTACACCGAGTTCGCCGACCTCTTCATCGATGCCGTCTCGGACCTCGTGGTCGGTGACGGCCTCGACCCCGACGTGACCATGGGACCGCTCAACAACGAGCCCCAGTACGAGTTCGTCAACGATCTGGTCGAGCGCACCCGATCGACTGGCGCCCGAGTGGCCACGGTGGGCATCCCTCAGGACGGCGTCAACTGGGACGAGGGTTGGTTCGTCCTCCCTTCTGTGGCTACCGGGGTCTCACCGGGTGACGAGTTGGTCGAGTGTGAGCAGTTTGGGCCGGTGGTGCCGATCGTTGTTTTCGACGACGAGGAAGAGGCGGTCCGCATGGCCAACCAGACGGAATTCGGCCTCGCCGCTTCGGTGTGGGACGAGGATGTCGACCATGCGCTCGACGTGGCCGGGCGGATCGAGGCGGGGACCGTATTCGTCAACGTCCATCGAGTGGGAGCCTCCGATGTCGCCATGGAGTTCGGTGGCTTCAAGCAGAGTGGGCTGGGGCGAGGCCACGGCTGGGTTGCCGTCGAGGAGAGCAGCGAGCTCCAGGTGATCGCGCATCGACCGGGTTGGGTGGAGAGGACCGCCTGGTAGCCGCTATCCACCGACCGATCGAGCTAGGACGGAAGCGGGATCCTGAGTCGGCTCATCGGCTACCCAAGCGACGTAGTGATCGGGTCTCACCAAGGCCATCGATGTCTCATAGCGGCCCATGTTGGCTGTGACCACCGTCAGCGGCACCCCGAGCTCGTGGGCGGCCGACTCGAATGAGTGAGCTTCAGGGGACTGCGGGTCGGCAGTCACGAGAGCGAAGCCGGTGCCGAGGGAGTTGAACAGCTGGCCGCCCCCCGATCCCACTGGAGGCAGATGGTGGCCGGCACGAGCTCTGAACTCGTGTGACCCGACCGCCCCTGACTCTCCGTCGGGAGGCCCGAACACGATCGGCGAGCCCTCGTAGTGAGGCTCGAACTCGCTCACTGCACGATTGGAGCCGGCACGTCGTCTCTCCCACGCTGCTCCGAAGTCCTCCTTGTCGACTGCCGGGTCGTGCTCGTTGACGAACGCTCGGTCGTCAACGATGAAAGTCTCGATGAAATCCCTCGCCGTCGACACGAAGACGGGCCGCCTCTCCAAGGTGTACGACGGCAACAGGTTGGAGCCGCCCCAGCCGTGGACGGTCGCTGCCAGCTTCCAACCCAGATTGCGGGCGTCCTCCAGCCCGAGGTTGATGCCATAGCCGCCATATGGCGGATGACTGTGTGCCGCGTCTCCAGCGATGAGGACCCGGCCGCGTCGGTAGCAGTCGGCCACAGCGAAACGAAGATCCCAGAATCCGACGTAGTCGACCTCGATCGGCACGTCCGTCCCGACAGCAGCCGAGACGAGCCCTCTGCAATCGAGGCTCTCGACTGATGAACCTGCTTCTACCGGCGCATGGAAGAACCACTGCTCGCCGACGTCGACACGACCGAGGAACCGCCAGTAGCCATCTAGATCCGGGTGCAGGACGTTGAAATAGGACGCCTGGCCGTACCGTCCTTCCAGCAGCTCGTGAAGCTCCCGCGACCGGAATACGAGCAGGGCCATGCGCCGATCGTGGTCAGACCGTTGCTCTTCGAACCCTGCCTGCCGCCTGACAATCGAATGGCTCCCGTCGCATCCCACCACGAACTCGCCCTCGACCTTTCCCTCCGGTGTGTCGACGACCGCAGTTGACTCGTCCTGTTCGATGGCCAACACCGGCGTCCCGTAGCGGACCGTGACCGCAGGAATCTCCTCGACTCGTGCGCGAAGGACCTTCTCGGTCTCGTACTGAGGCAGCCGCTCGTTGCCGGTGAAGTAGTAGGGGTCGACCGCGCTCCTTCGGAACCACGGGTGGGCATAGGCGCTCAGAAGGTCCCCGTAGGCGTTGATCCCCACCGCGGGATAGTCGGGTGGCATCACCCTGGCCGACCTGACCCTCTCCTCCACACCCCAGGAGCGAAGATGCTCCATGGTTCGCTGGGTCAGGTTCTGACCCTTCGGGATGCGGTGAAGCGATCCCTCCCTCTCCAGGACGGAGACGGGGATGTCGCGTTGGCCCAACTCGATGGCGAGCCCCAGACCCACCGGGCCACCCCCGACGATCACCACCCTGGGTTGCATGCCCCTCCCCAACGGCGAGCCGTCACGATTGGCGCAGGCCGTTCGGGATCAGGTTCCGCTTCGCCAACCCGTTGCGTACGACTCACGCGCATCCCGGGAGAAGGGAGTGGGGGCGACTCTGACCCGGATCGCGGTCTGCCGATGACGCTCCACCGTGGTCTTCTCGGTGCCACCGTTCTCTTCACCCCAAACCAGGGTCAGCTCGTCACCCACTTCGACCTCGGGGTCCACCGTGCCGAGCGAAATGAAGGCCCGGTCGTTGAAGGTGTATCCGCTGAACATGGAGAAGCCGACCACCTCGTTGCCCCTCATCACCGCGTCGTAGGTAGCCGACGTGTAGTTGGAGAGGGGGAGGTCGATGTGCTTGTAATTCTCCCCTGGTGGCTCGAACAGAGAAGCCCACACCTTCACGACGTCATCCGAGTCCCACTCGAAGGTGACCTTCTTTCGGTGTGGCTGGTCGGCCATGGCCTCCAACGCCTCACGACCGATGAAATCGTGGTCGAACTTGACGTAGAAGCCGTAGCCCAACGCCTGCGGGGTCAGGTAGTAGTCCTCGATGTCTTCGGACACGAAGCTGCCGCCGATAGAACCGCTGGCCTCGTAGCTGTCCGCAGGGAGCCATTCCCGGTAGGCCTTCATCTCGTCTCCGCTGTACACCGCGGGCAGGGGGGAGGGGATCCACCCCGACTCGAGGGTGTTGGTGGCATAGGCGCGAGCACCAACCTGCGCGATGCCGTACTCCTCCCCAGCTTCGAGAATGGCGGCCCGGATCTCGTTGATCTCCGAATAGGGGCCCCAGATCTCCACCCCGGGCTCTCCAGCCATGCCGTGTCTGAGTGCCGGCACCTCACGGCCCGCTACCTTCATCGAGCCGACGTGGAAGAACTTGATGTCTTCGAGCGGCCCGCCGTTGAGCTTTTCGATTATGTGCCGAGCATTGGGCCCTTGGATCTGGAATCGATAGTGCCGGCGGACCACCGGTTGATCACCCGGGCGCGACGGTGATCGGTCATCACGCTCGAATGTGACGTTGTAGTCACCGGTCTCGGCGTGGAATTGGGTCCAGTTGACCGATGGCACTCGTCCCACCATGTTGAACTTGTCCTCAGCCAGACGGAAGAGGATCACGTCACCTATCACGTGGCCGCTGTAGCTGCACGGCACGAAATGCTTCGCCTTGGTGGTGTCGAAGTCGGCGAAGCTGTTGATCGCCAGGTCGGACAACAACTGGAGGGCGTCCGGCCCCTCCAGTGTCAACTCCGCCATGTGATGTGACTGGTCGTAGAGGACCGCCGTCTCCCGCCAGGCCCTCTGCTCGTCACGCCAGTTGGTGAACTCCGGGGCGACCACCGGATAGACGTATGCTCCGATTCTCGAATTGCGCAGCATCCGCACCGGGTCGCCCGATTCCGTCAGAACATCCTCGAGACTGCGATGGCTCAAAGCCAACCCTCCTTGTCGTGTCTTGCCCAACGGGCCATGGGCGCATGTTCCCGTCGTTCATATACTCTCCGCGATACGCACAGCGCACGCATGTCCGCTGAGCGTACACTTCGTTCCGAGTAGGCGGTGAAGGAACGATCAAAGCACCTAGAGATGTGAACAGATGAGCCGAGCTCCCGACATTCTTGGATCCGATGCACGACCCTCGTTCTTCCCCGTGGCCAACACCGACGAGCTGGGTCTCGTGTCGCCACCGGACCGCCTCGGTGTCCCGGTACGCACCTGGGCTCGCGCCCTCGCCGGCATGCAGAAGGAGGCGCTGGTCGTCAATGGCGCCAGCGGGCGAGCGTGGCGTCTCGTCAGCGACGAAGGCCCCTACCTCGACGGTCATGATCAGGCGCCATGCCCGCTGTGCACGTTCATAACCGGGATGGTCTCGTCGTACATGGGCGAAACCCTTCGATTGGCCGCCGCCCGAGGGCTTTCGATCGATGACGTCGAACTGACACTCGCCAACCACTACAGCATGAAGGGATCCGCCTTGGCGGGGACGATGCTGGGCGGCGCCCAGACTCCTCAGTTGACGGCCCGGATCTCCGCAGATGCCGACTCGGCCGATCTCGAGCAGCTCGTGCAACAGGCCGTCAGGGCGGCTCCGATCAACGGTCTCATCGACGGAAGCCACAACAGCCTGTTCAACCTGAGCCGGAACGGTGACCAGATCCCCGTCGGCGACGTGCAGGAGATGGGCACCGCGACACTTCCCGACCCCGACGAACTCTTCGACCGGGTGGGGATCGCAAGCACGTCTGTCGCCGACGGGCTGATGGTCAAGGTGAAACCCGCCGATCAGGTCGAGGGCGTCCCCGGAGGCGTCAACACCAGCCTCCAGGAATCACAGAGCCGGACACTTCATGTCCAAGCCACATGCAGAGTGAGGGACGACGGCGTCAAGGTGATCCACGAGAACCTGTTCCGGCCGATCGGTTCCGAGTTCCAGTTCTTGAGCGACGAAGCGCCGGGTTTTGGCGGGGAGGGACGGGCTCCGGATGCAGCCACCTATCTCGCCGCGGGGATTGCCTTCTGCTTCCTAACCCAGTTCGGGCGTTACGCCCGGATCACCAAGAGGCAACTGGACGAGTACCGCGTCGTGCAGGACACTCACTTCTCCGCGGGCGGGGACGGAGTCGGAACGGCGACACCCGTCGAGACCCACGTGTACCTGGTGACCCCCGAAGACGACGAGTTCGCCCGCAAGGCGCTCGACATGAGCGAGCGGACTTGTTTCCTGCACGCCACCTGCCGGACGGACCTCGATGTCAACACCACCGTGCTGACCAACGAGGACACGGGCTAGCCAGGTGTTGGCTCAATACGAGCGGGGATGGACGGTGCCGTCCATGAGAAGCCGGGCGGTGCGAATGATCGCCGACTGCTCGACGGTGGGAGAACCGTCCTGTCTCACCACAACGGAGACGTCGAAGGTACCGGTCGGGTGCTCCAGCGTCACCAGTGGCCCGTCACTGGTGTCGGCGGCGACGTCGGCGACGACCGAGCCCGTCAGCTTGGCGGCGGTGGCAACCGAGACCGCGCCCAGAGCCCCTATGGCGTCGTGACACCGGTGTGGGATGAATGTCCTCGTCGACAAGCTCCCACCGGACCTCGGTGGCGCGACCAGCGTGAGCTTGGGGATGGTCGTGTCAGCAACGTCACCCAGACCCATGATCGGCCCTGATTGGAGACGGATCCCCTCGAGCCGGTTCCGCAGCGCGGTGTTGGCCTCCAGCTCCTGGCACCCTTCATAGCCGGTGATACCAAGTGCGTCTGCCCGGAGTATCACCACCGGCATGCCATTGTCGACCAGGGTGACGTCGATGCCGTCGATCGAGTCCCGATAGTTGCCGGTCGGCATTAACGCCCCGGTGGTCGAGCCCGCGGTGTCGACGAATTCGAGCAACACCCTGGCTGCGGTCCCGGGGACACCCGAGATCGTGGTGTCTCCCGAGTAGACCGGACGCCCACCCCGCACCGGAAACGTCGCCACGGCGACTCCTCCCGTGTTCCTCATCAGGATGCGCACCGACGCGTCTCCATCATCGACGCTCACCAGTCCCCGCTCGAGGGCGAAGGGCCCCACGGCAGCGAGCATGTTCCCGCAGTTCTGACGATCACTGATCGTTGCTTCCCCCACCCCTGGTTGGAGGAACAGGTACTCGACGTCGACGTCCGGCCGGTTTGACCCGGAAACCACCGCGACCTTGGTCGTCAAGGGATGCGCCCCACCGACGCCGTCGATCTGACGTGGGTCGGGTGAGCCCACGATCTGGAGCAGCAACTCATCACGCCGGGCTCTGTCCGATGGCAAATCGTCCTCGAGGAAGAAGGCTCCTTTCGAGGTTCCGCCACGCATGAGCATGCAGGGGACACCGGAAGACGAGGCGCTCACATGGCTCCTATCAAGTGTTGAATACTAGGGAGCCTTCGATTCGCCGGGATATAGGGTTGCGGCCATGGCTGAGGAATCGCTTCTCGTCGTCAGCGCCCATGTGGGCGACTTCGTGTGGCGAGCCGGCGGCGCCGTCGCCCTCTACTCGTCGCGTGGCCACGACGTGACGGTC